>DATCPA010000015.1:0-20584 GCA_036564335.1 Gaiellaceae bacterium | reverse complement strand
GCTATGAGCCGACGACCTCCGAGCTCGGCGCCGCCGGGCTCGCGCTTCCCGCCCTCACAGCCGTCTAGGAGGCCCGATGCCACGTCCCGTCACGCTCTTCACCGGCCAGTGGGCGGATCTGCCCATCGAGGATCTCGCTGCGACGGCCGGCGATTGGGGCTTCGACGGCCTCGAGCTCGCCTGCTGGGGCGATCACTTCGAGGTGGACAGGGCGATCGCCGACCCGGGCTACACCGGAACGGTGCAGGAAGTCCTCGAGCGCAACCACCTGAACTGCTTCGCGCTCGGAGCCCACCTCGTCGGCCAGGCTGTCTGCGACCCGATCGACGCGCGGCACCGCTCGATCCTTCCGCCCGAGGTCTGGGGCGACGGGGAGCCCGCCGGCGTCAAGGAGCGCGCGGCCGAGCGGATGAAGGACACCGCACGCGCCGCCGCCAGGCTCGGCGTCACGCAGGTCAACGGCTTCACCGGCTCGGGGGTCTGGCACATGCTCTATTCCTTCCCGCCGAACGACTGGGACGAGATCGAGCGCGGCTACCAGGACTTCGCCGAGCGCTGGGGGCCGATCATCGACGCTTTCGACGCCGAGGGCGTGCGCTTCGGGCTCGAGGTGCACCCGACCGAGATCGCCTACGACTTCGTCACCACTCGCAAGACGCTGGACGCGATCGGCAACCGCCAGGGCTTCGGGATCAACCTCGACCCGAGCCACTTCGCGCACCAGAGCCTCGACACCGCGCAATTCGCGCTGGAGTTCGCGGACCGCATCTACCACGTCCACGTCAAGGACTCGCGCAAGCGGCTCGACGGGCGCCGCTCGATCCTGGGCTCGCACCTGAACTTCGGCGAGGAGGCCCGCGGCTGGGACTTCGTCTCGCCCGGCCACGGCGACGTCGACTTCGAGGACCTCTTCCGGGCGCTGAACCGGATCGGCTACGCCGGGCCGCTCTCGATCGAGTGGGAGGACTCCGGGATGGAGCGCGAGTGGGGCGCGCAGGACGCGCTCGCCTTCGTGCGCCGCACCGACTTCGTCCCCTCTGACGTGGCTTTTGACGCAGCGATGCAAAGAGCGTGACGGTGGGAATCGGCGCAACAGCTAGGGATGGCGCCGCAGGCGACATCCCGGAGATCGGCGTCGGCATGCTCGGGTACGCCTTCATGGGGAAGGCGCACTCAAACGCCTTCAAGAAGATCCCGTACATGACCTGGCCACCCCCGCTAAGGCCTCGGCTCGTCGCCATCGCCGGACGCAATGAGGAGGCAGTCCGGAACGCCGCGGCCAGGTACGGCTACGAGCGAGCGACGACCGACTGGCGCGATCTGGTCTCGGACCCGGCGATCGGCCTCTTCGACAACGGCGGCCCCAACTCGCTCCATGCCGAGCCGACGATCCTCGCCGCGCAGGCCGGCAAGCACGTCCTCTGCGAGAAGCCGCTCGGCCGCGACGCCGACGAAAGCTACGAGATCTGGAAGCAGGTGGAGGCAACCGGCGTGAAGCACATGTGCGCGTTCAACTACCGCTTCGTCCCGGCCGTGCGGCTCGCGCGCGAGATCATCGACGCGGGCGAGTTAGGCGAGATCCGCCACTTCCGTGGCCGCTACCTCCAGGACTGGGGCGACGATCCGACCCTCGACACCTGGCGCTTCCACGTCGCCGAGGCGGGCTCCGGCGCTCTCGGCGATCTCGGCGCACATGTCATCGACCTGTCCCGCTATCTCGTCGGCGAGATCGCGACGGTCTCCGCGCTCGTCAAGACGTTCTTCCCCGAGCGGCAGGTGGACGACGCGATCGAGGCGGCCGTCGAGTTCGAGGACGGCGCCGTCGGCACGATCGAGTCGACCCGCCTGGCCCTCGGCCGGCGCAACGCGTTCCAGTGGGAGATCAACGGCTCGAAGGGCTCGCTGGCCTTCGACATGGAGCGGCTGAACGAGCTTCAGGTCTTCCGTGCCGACGGCGACCGGGCCCGCGGCTTTAAAACCGTGCTCGTCTCCGAGGCCGACCACCCGTTCTGGGAGTTCTGGTGGCCGCCGGGACACATCATCGGCTGGGGGGATACGTTCGTGAACGAGATCCACCACCTGCTGCGCGCGATCGCAGACGACGCCGACGTTGCCCCTCACGGCGCGACGTTCGAGGACGGCTACCGGGCCGCCGAGGTCTGCGACGCGATCGTCCTCTCGGGCGCGAGCGGCAGCCGCGAGCGGATTTCCTACCGGACGCTCTAACCTCGGCGGGTGATCGCCCGCTGGGATCGCGCGGTCGTCGAGGCTGTCCAGCACCTGCACTGGGGCCCGGCGAACTGGTGCTTCGAGCACCTCTCCGACTGGTGGGTGAAGAGCCTCGTAATCGTCGGGATCGGGCTCGTCGCCGACCTGCTCGGGCGGCGCCGTTTCCCGTTCGGGGCGGCGCTCGGCGCCGTCTCGTACCTCGCCGCCGAGGGGCTGTCGAGCCTGCTGAAGGGCGTCTTCGACCGGCCCCGCCCATCCATCGTCGATCCGGCCGTACACCCGCTCGTCTCCGTCCCGCACAACGGCTCGATGCCGTCGACGCACGCGGCCTCTGCGTTCGCCGCCGCGCTCGCCGTCGGCCTCGTCCACCCGCGGGTTCGTTGGCCGCTACTTGCGCTCGCCGCCCTCATCGCGTTCTCACGGGTCTGGCTCGGCGTCCACTATCCGACCGACGTGATTGTCGGCGCCGCTCTCGGCGCGGTGATCGCACTCGTACTGTGGCACCTGTCGATCCGCGGTTCCACTGCGGCTCGACGCGACCACAACCGGCGATAATCGAAGCATGGACGTGCTCGCCCTCACCTCGGTTCTGCCGGAGCTGCCCATCAAGCGGACACGGCTGCTCGACAACCTCGGCCGCATCCGGCGGGAGGTCGGACCGCTGACGCCCCAGCTCGCGGATGCGCTCGCCGACCACATGAACATCCGCCGTGGCGAGGTGCACGAAGTCGTCTCCTTCTACTCGTTCCTGCGCGAGCCGATCGACGTCGTTCGTGTCTGCACGGGCCCGGTCTGCGACTGCCTGGGCGCGCGGGCCGGAGCCGGCGAGCTGGCGGTCGCGTGCGTCGGTCACTGCGACCTCGCGCCCGTGCGGATGGAGGGGGACACGGTCGTGGGCGGCGTCACGCACCGGGCCAACGGCTTCCTGCTCGAGGCCGACGAGCTGGGCGAGCCCCCCGAGCTTGGGCAGGACGAGGTGGTGGCGCGGCTCGAGGCCTCCGGTCTGACCGGGATGGGCGGCGCCGGCTTTCCGACCTGGCGCAAGTGGGACGCCGTCCGGCACGAGCCGGGGCCGCGCGTCGTGATCGTCAACGCCGACGAGGGCGAGCCGGGGACGATCAAGGACCGCTATGTGATGGAGCTGCGCCCGCAGCTCCTGCTCGAAGGGCTCGCCGCGGCGATGCGCTTCTGCGAGACGGAAGAGGCCTACATCTATCTGCGCGAGGAGTACGCGACCTCCCGCGCGCTGCTACGAGAGGCGATCGCTGCGCGTGGGCTGCCGGTCGAGATCGTCGTCGGAGCGGGCTCGTACGTCTGCGGCGAGGAGACGGCGATGCTCGAATCGATGGAGGGGCGGCGCGGGATGCCGCGGCTACGGCCGCCGTTCCCCGCGCAGTACGGCTACCTCGGCCGCCCGACGCTGATCAACAACGTCGAGACACTGGCGAACGTCGCCCTGGTCCTTCGCGGCGAGTGGAGCCCGGCCCGGCTCTGGTCGGTCTCCGGCGCGGTCCGCGAGCCCGGCTGCTACGAGGCGCCGCTCGACGTGACGACGCGACAGCTGATCGACGACTACGCGGGCGGCGCGACCGAGGAGATCGGCTCGGTCGTCCCGGGTGGTGCGGCGAGCGGGATCCTGCCGCCGGCGGCCCTCGACGTGCCGCTGACCCGCGACGCGCTGCGGGAGTGGGGGGCGGGGCCCGGCTCGGCGGCTGTCCAGGTCTTCCCGGCCTCGTACCCGGTGCTGCGCCTGCTGGCCGAGACGATGCGCTTCTTCGCCGAGGAGTCGTGCCAGAAGTGCACTCCGTGCCGGATCGGCAACCGTGCGCTGCACCACGTGGCCGAGGAGCTGCAGGAGGGTCGCGCGGCGATGACGCGGGCGAAGGTCGACGAGTGGCTGGAGGCGATGGCGCAAACCTCGATCTGCGGCCTCGGCCAGGCCTCGCCGTTCCCGGTGCGGAGCGTCTTCCAGCACTGGCCTGAGCTGGTCGAGGCGCTGGGGTGAGGCTGCTGGCCTCTGCCGCGCTGATCCTCGCCGGTGCC
Organism: Gaiellaceae bacterium; assembly: GCA_036564335.1. Classification (GTDB taxonomy): domain Bacteria; phylum Actinomycetota; class Thermoleophilia; order Gaiellales; family Gaiellaceae; genus DATBLE01. Next base: position 16,312 of record DATCPA010000015.1, on the reverse strand, counting down.
ACTCCTCAGACGATCTGGAAGGCGGTGACCGGCTTCTACGGAACCCGTGCGGTCACGATTGCCGACATCTGCCAGGCGCGCTACCGGTCCGACCGATTCGCGCTCGTCCAGGTACGGATTGCAGGGCGGCGCCACATTGCCGCCCTGCATCTTCTTAACGCGAAAACCGGCTGGGTGGTTATGTGGTCGGATGGGAAGGTCAATCGGAAGATCGGGCCGTCGACCCGTCGGCTCGTCGTGGCCGAAGTGACACGATTGAAGGCGCAATGCCTGGCACCGTAGGGAGGCCGCAGACGAGCTACGCGAGGAGCGGTGACGTGCACATCGCGTATCAGGTCGTCGGCGACGGGCCGCTCGATCTTGTCTGGATCCCGAGCCTGGCGCATCACGTCGAGCTGAACTGGGAGAACCCGGTTGTCGAGCGGTTTCTCACCCGGTTGGCGACGCTGGGGCGACTGATTGTCTTCGACAAGCGGGGAACCGGCATGTCAGACCGCGTCTCCGACGACACCACGCTCGAGACGCGCATGGACGACATTCGCGCGGTCATGGACGCTGCGCAATCAACTCGGGCGATGGTCGTGGCGCTGGGCGACGGCGGGCCGCTCGCCATGCTCTTCGCGGCGGCATACCCGGATCGGACGGTCGGGCTCGTTTTGATGCACACGAGCCCGCGCCTCAGTCGCTCGCCCGAGTTCCCGTGGCTCCGCTCGCGCAGCGAGTACGAGCAGCAGATCGATGACATGGTGCGCCGCTGGGCGGAGCCCGATGGGCAGGACGGGCTCCTGCTCCGCGGCTCTCCCGACATGACCGAGGTCGAGCAGCGTGCGTTTTCCCGGGTCGTTCGGCACAGCTTGAGCCCGGGTGCCCTCCGCGATTACATGCGGATGAACCTCGACATTGACGTCTGCGGCGTGCTCCCGTCCGTCCGGGTGCCGACGTTGGTCCTGCAGCGCACGGAGATCGCGGTCATGGACCTCCGCGGCGGCCGCGACCTCGCCGATCGGATCGCCGGAGCACGGCTCGTCGAGCTGCCCGGCCGCAACTTCGCTCCGGGCGTCGGCGACCAGGAGGCGCTCTTCACAGAGCTCGAGCGGTTCGTCGACGACGTCCAGTCCGGCTCATGGGAAGCGGCCGAGCCCGATCGGGTCCTGTCGACGGTGCTCTTCACCGACATCGTCGGTTCCACCAGGCGTGCGGCCGAGCTCGGCGACGCCGCCTGGCACACGCTGCTCACCAGGCACCACGAGCTGGTGCGTCGCGAACTGGGCCGCTACCGCGGCAAGGAGCTCGATACGGCCGGTGACGGCTTCTTCGCGAGCTTCGACGGGCCTGCACGGGCGATCCGCTGCGCGTCCGCGGTGGTCACAGCCGTGCAGGAGCTCGGCTTGGAGGTGCGGGCCGGGCTCCACACCGGCGAGTGCGAGCTGGTCGACGGGAAGGTCGGCGGCATCGCCGTCCACATCGGCGCCCGCGTCGCCTCTCAGGCGGCGCCCGGCGAGGTGCTTGTTTCGAGCACCGTCAAGGATCTCGTCGCCGGCTCCGGGATCGCGTTTGCGGATCGCGGAACTGCTGAGCTCAAGGGTCTGCCGGGCGAGTGGCGACTGTTTGCGGTCGAGCAGGAGGTGGCTGCGTAGGATGGCGGCCATGGTCGACTTCACGCTCGACGGCCGGAAGGTCTCCGCGCCCGAGGGCGAGTTGCTCGTGCACGCGCTCGCCCGGCACGAGGTCTTCGTCCCGACGCTCTGTCACGACGACAAGCTCGACCCGTACGGCGGCTGCCGGATGTGCGTCGTGGGCGTCGAGGGCTCGCCGCGGCCGCTGCCGGCCTGCGCGACCCGTGTCGTCGAGGGGATGGTCGTCTCGACCAACTCGACCGTGCCGCAGTTCCAGCGGACGCTGACCGAGATGCTCCTCGCCGAGCACCTGAACGCCAATCCGGCCGGGCGGCCGAACGAGCTGGTTGCGCTCGCCGAGGATCTTGGGGTGGGGGCGCCGCTTGTGCTGCCGGACGCCGAGCGCGAGCCGTACGAGGACCGCGACCTGCTGATGGGCTACGACCCCGAGGCCTGCATCCTCTGCGCGCGCTGCGTTCGCTACACCCAGGAGGTGATGCAGTGCTCGGCGCTCTCGCTGGAGGGGCGCGGCGCCGAGGCGCGCGTCGTCCCGACCTGGGGGCGCTCGTGGCTCGATACCGAGTGCGAGCTCTGCGGCGGCTGCCTTTCGGTGTGCCCGACCGGGGCGCTGTACGAGAAGTTCGTCGAGGGAGTTCCGGCCGGGCACGAGGAGCGCCTGACCAAGACGAAGACGACGTGCACGTTCTGCGGCGTCGGCTGCCAGATCGATCTCAACGTCGACCCCGAGACCCGGCGGATCACCAAGGTCACCTCCGACCCGAGCTATGTCTCGAACGACGGCAACCTCTGCGTCAAGGGCCGCTTCGCCTTCAACTTCGTCCACCACCCCGACCGGTTGACGAACCCGCTCGTCCGCGGCGAGGACGGCGAGCTGCACCCGGCCACGTGGGACGACGCGCTGACGAAGGCCGCCGCAGGCCTCCGCGGCGTCATCGACCGGCATGGTCCGCAGGCGGTCGGCGTGCTCGCCTCGGCCAGGCTGACGAACGAGGAGAACTACCTGATCCAGAAGCTGGCGCGGGTAGGGGTCGGGACGAACTCCGTCCACTCCTGCGAAGCAACCTGACACGCGCCGACCCTTTACGGCCTGGTCAGGTCGTTCGGCAGAGGAGCAAGCACCAACTCGATCCCCGAGATCGACAACGACCGCTTCCTGCTCGTGATCGGCTCGAACACGACCGAGGCGCACCCGGTGCTGGCGCTGCGGATCAAGAAGGCCGTGCGGAACGGCGCGACGCTCGTCGTCGCCGACCCGCGCAAGATCTGGCTGACAAAGCTCGCCAAGCGCCACCTGCAGCTGCGTCCCGGCACGGACGTCTGGCTGATCAACGCGATCATGCACACCATCCTCGAGGAGGGGCTCCAGGACGAGGACTACATCCGCGAGCACACCGAGGGCTTCGACCAGGTGCGCGAGGTCGTCTCTCGCTACACGCCGGAGGAGGCGGAGAAGGTCACGGGCGTCCCGGCGGAGGCGATCCGCGCCACCGCCCGCGAGTACGCGGCCGAGCGGCACGCGGCGATCTTCTACACGCTCGGGATCACCGAGCACGCGTGTGGCGTCGACAACATCTGGTCGCTCGCGAACCTCGTGCTGATGACCGGCCACCTCGGTTACGAGTCGACGGGTCTGAATGCGCTCCGCGGCCAGAACAACGTCCAGGGCCTGAACGACTCCGGCGCGAACCCGGCCTATCTGCCCGGCTACCAGGCGGTGGACGACCCGCAGATCCGGCGCAAGTTCTCCGAGGCGTGGGGCGCCGAGGTGCCCGAGACGCCTGGGTACCGCCTCGATCAGATCGTCTCGGGCCTCCACGACGGGCGTGTGAAGGCGCTCTACCTGGTCGGCGAGAACCCGGCGCAGACCGAGCCGAACGCCCGCCACGTCGAGGAGGGGCTCGAGGGCTGCGAGTTCATCGTCTCTCAGGACATCTTCCTCAACGACTCGACGCGGAAGTACGCGCACGTCGTCCTCCCTGCGTCGAGCTTCGCCGAGAAGGACGGGACGTTCACGAACACTGAGCGGCGCGTGAACCGCGTCCGCAAGGCGCTCGACTGCCCGGGCGAAGCGCGTGAGGACTGGCGGATCGTCTGCGACCTCGCGCGCGCGCTCGGCTCCCGCTGGCCCGACTACCGGACACCCGAGGATGTCTGGAACGAGTACGCCGACCTCTCCCCGAACTGGTACGGCATCCGCTACGACCGGCTCGAGGAGAGTGGCCTCCAGTGGCCGTGTACCGACCTCGAGCATCCGGGGACACCGTTTCTGCACGCCCCCCGGCCGGCGCTGCCGAACGGGCGCGGGCGGTTCTTCCCTGTCGAGTACCAGCCGCCGATCGAGCAGCCCGACTCGGAGTACCCGTTCGTGCTGACGACCGGGCGCACCCTCTACCACTACAACTCGGCGACGATGACCATGCTGGAGCGGGGAGTCCTCGAGAAGCAGGAGGCGCCGTTCTTCGAGATCCACGCCGACGATGCGCGCGCGCTCGGCATCGGTCATGGCGAGATCGCCCGGCTCGTCTCCCGGCGCGGGGAGCTCGAGGCCGAGGCCCACTACTCCGAGCGCGTCTACCCGGGGCTGGTCTGGATGGCGCTGCACTTCGCGAAAGCGAAGGTGAACTGGCTGCTGCATGACGTCGGCGACCCGCTGATCGGGACGCCGGAGTACAAGGTGTCTGCGGTGCGGGTGGAGAAGGCCGCTGTCTGACTCGCTCGCACCGGAGGCCGTCGAGCCGCTGCTGCGCGGTCGCCTCGGCCGTCCGTACGTCTACGCGGAGCGCTGTCCCTCGACCCAGGATCTGCTCGAGCCGGCGATGCACGAGGGCACGGTCGCCGTCGCCGACGAGCAGACCGCCGGCCGCGGCCGTCTGGGACGAAGATGGGAGGCGCCCGCGGGGAAGGCGATCCACTGCTCCGTACTGCTCAAGCCGCCGCCGCAGCGGCACGCGCCCGAGCTCTCGCTTGTGGCGGGCATCGCCGTCGCGGACACGGTCGAGCGGACGACCGGCCTCGCTGCCCAGATCAAGTGGCCGAACGACGTGATGCTGCGGCGCTCGAAGGTTGCCGGTTGCCTTGCCGAGCTGCGCGACAGCGTGGTCACGCTCGGAATCGGGATCAACGTCAACCAGACGCGCGAGGAGCTGCCGCCGGTGACGGGCTCGCCCCCGGGCTCGCTGTTAGTGGCCACCGGCCAGGAGTGGCCACGCGCACCGCTGCTCGCGATGCTGCTCGCCGACCTCGAGCGTTGCTACTCCCAGTGGCTCGCAGGGGGTCTCGACTGCCTGTATCCGTACCTGGGCTCGCGCGACTTCCTGCGCGGCCGGCACGTGAGCGTGAACGGGACGAGCGGCACCGCGGTGAAGATCGACCGCGCCGGCCGCCTGGAGATCGCGGTCGGCCACGGCGAGGTCGTCACCGTCGAGAGCGGAGAGGTGCTGTACCAGCGGTGACTTGAAGGCGCGGCGCGAGATCGAGCGCGGCGATACGTATCCGCTCGAGGAGGTCCTCGGCGCGGGGTGAGCCGGGGCTGGGAGATCCGCTTCACGAAGCAGGCACGTAAAGACGTCGACAAGCTTTCCAAGCTGCGGGAGAAGCTCCGGGACATTCTGGTCGAGGTCCGCACGCACGAGCCGTACGCGGGCAAGCGGCTCGTCGGTGAGCTCGACGGCAGCTACTCCTACCGGCTGACCTTCAACGACCGGATTGTCTACAGCCTCGACGAGGATCGGCAGATCCTCTACGTCGAGCGCGCGCGCACGCATTACGGCGAGTGAATCGAAAAGCCAGGCTCAGACCCCCCAGGGGGTCTGACCTCCAGTGAGGCCGCTACTTGGCCAGCGAGAGCGGGATCTCGACCACGTGCGTCTTCGAGCCGTCGGCGGCCGAGCGTTCGTAGACGACGAGGTTGCCGAGGCCGTTTGGCGCCTCGAACGGGATCGTGAAGTCGAACGTGCCCCGCGTGCCGCTGCCGGAGGTGGCGGTGACGAAGTCGTGCGAGAGCACCTTCCCGTCCGGGTCGGTCAGCTCGTACTCGAACGTCGCTTCGAAGGTGTTCGCGGTGCCGGTCACGCGGAGCGGCGCCGAGACGGCCTGGAACGGCAGCGGCGACTCGACCAGGATCGCAGGCGTCTCGTCCTCGAAGTCCAAGCGGGTGTACGACTTGCCCTTGTAGCTCACCGGCTGCGACGGCGCCTCCTGAGACAACGTGTAGACGATCTCGGCCAACCCAGGTCTCGTGTCCAGCGGCGCGTCCGTGAGACCGGCCTCACGGTCCTTGGTCGAGGGGCCGGCCCGAAGCAGCTCGAGCAGGGTGTCGTCGCTGACCTTCCCTGGGGGGGCCGCGATCACGCGACCCGTCGGGGCGACCTTGCCGTCCCGCAGGAGGTAGACACGCACGTTCTTCTGCACGACCGGGGTCGTCACGGTGCGCGTGACGGTCTCGGTCGTCGTCACGGTCACGGTCTTGCCGCTTCCGCAGCCCGCGGCGAGCACGGCCACTCCGCCGACGAGGAGCACGAGCTTGCGCATCTGCTGCTGAGCGTAGCTGCGGCCCGTCGCTAGAGTCGGCCCGATGGACCGGAACGGCATCGAGGCCGAGGGGCTCGTGCGCGAGTTCAAGGACGTGCGCGCGGTCGACGGCATCGACCTGACCGTCTCCCCCGGTGAGATCTACGGATTCCTCGGCCCGAACGGCGCCGGCAAGTCGACGACCGTGCACATCCTGACGACGCTGCTCCCGCCGACGGCCGGCACTGCGAGGGTCGCCGGCTTCGACGTCGTCAAGGAGGGCCCGAAGGTGCGCTCGGCAATCGGCGCGGCGCTCCAGGAGGCCGCGCTCGACCCGCTGCTGACCGGGCGCGAGCACCTGCGCCTGCAGACGGCGCTCCACGGCATCCCGCGCGACCAGCGGGCGCGCCGCGGCAACGAGCTGCTCGAACGCGTCGGCCTGACGCTGGCAGCCGACCGCAAGGTTCGCACGTACTCGGGCGGAATGAAGCGGCGCCTCGACCTGGCGCTCGCTCTCGTCCACCATCCGAGCCTGCTCTTCCTCGACGAGCCGACGACCGGCCTCGACCCGCAAAGCCGGAACGCGCTGTGGCGCGAGGTCGGCCGCTTGGCGAAGGAGGAAGGAGTGACGGTCTTCCTCACCACCCAGTACCTCGAGGAGGCCGATGTGCTCGCCGACCGGGTCGGGATCATCGACCACGGCCGGATCGTTGCCGAGGGCACCCCGGCTGCGCTGAAGGCCGAGATCGGCCGCCCGACCGTGGAGGTCGTCCCCGCCGACCCCGAGCAGCGCGCCCGGCTGGCCGACATCCTCCGGCGCTTCGGGGAGCTCGTGCAGCTCTCGCCCGACAGCATCGCCGTGCGCGTCACGCACGGCGAGATCGACCTCGTCGAGATCGTCCGTGCCCTCGACGCCGAGGACGTGCACGTCGCCAACCTGCAGCTGCACGCTCCGTCGCTCGACGACGTCTTCCTCGAGAAGACCGGCCGGACGCTGGAGGGCGCAGCGGCGCAGGCGGAGGCGGAGGCGGACGCGGAGCCGGCCCCAGCGTGAACGAGCTCGCGGCGCAGGTCTACCACCTCGCCCGACGGTCGGTCGTGCGCCAGGCGCGGCAGCCGGCGAACGTGGTCGCCCCGGTGATCTTCCCGCTCGGCCTGCTGGCCGTGAACTCCGGCGGCCTCCAGCCGGCGACGCTGATCCCGGGCTTTCCGACCGACCGCTTCGTCGCCTTCGCGCTCGCGATCCCGTTCCTGCAAGGAGCGCTGTTCTCGACGATGAACGCGGGCACCGATCTCGCCCGCGACATTCAGACCGGCTTCCTCAACCGCCTCTCGCTGACGCCGCTGCGGGGCGTCGGGCTCATCGCCGGCCAGCTCGCCGGAGTGTCGGTGGTCGCCCTGATCCAGTCGATCGTGTACGTCGCCGTCGGCTACGCGGTCGGCGTCGACCCGAAGTCCGGCCCTCTCGGAGTGGTCGTTCTGCTGACCCTGGCCGTTGTGATTGCCATCGGCTTCGGTGCGGTCGGTATCTTCATGGCGTTGCGCACCGGGTCGGGCGAGTCGGTGCAGGGGCTGTTTCCCGTGCTGTTCGTCTTCCTGCTGATCTCGTCGATGAACTTCCCCCGGAACCTGATCGAGGCCGACTGGTTCCGCTGGGCCGCGAATGTGAACCCGGTCTCGTACCTGATCGAGGGCGTGCGCAGCCTGATCATCGAGGGCTGGAACGGCGAGGCGATCGGGCTCGCCTTCGCGATCTCGGCCGCGCTGCTCGTCGTCGCCCTCGGCGCTTCGGCCGTCGCGCTGCGCGAGAGGATGACGCGCACGTGAAGGGCAGCTTCCGTTCGGTCGCGTTCGCCGTCGGCTGGCGGACGATCCACAACGTGTTGCACAACCCGTCGCTGCTCTTTCCCGGGCTGATGTTCCCGCTGATGAACTTCGCTGCCTTCGCCGGCGGTCTCTCGCGGCTGCGGCACGTCCCGGGCTTCGATTACGCGCCGGGGTACGCGGGCTTCCAGTTCTGCTTCGTGCTGCTCCAGTCTGCCGCCTTCGGTGGGGTCTTCACGGGATTCGGGATCGCTCGCGACTTCGAGTACGGGTTCTCGCGGCGGCTGCTCCTCGCCGCCTCCCGCCGGAGCGGGATCATCGCCGGCTATGCGATCGGCGCGCTCTTGCGGTGGCTGATCACGGCCGCCGTCGTCACCGGCGTCGCGTACGCCGCCGGGATGAAGATCAAGGGTGAGGGCATCGACCTCGTCGGCCTGTTCACGCTCGCCGTGCTGATGAACATCGCGTTTCTGCTCTGGGCGTCCGGGGTGGCCATGCGCTTCCAGTCGGTGCAGGCCGGGCCGATCATGCAGACGCCGGTCTTCCTGATCCTCTTCTTCGCGCCCGTCTACGTCCCGCTCGACCTGCTCCGGGGCTGGATCCACGTGGTCGCGACCGCGAACCCGGTCACGCGGCTGCTCGAAGCGTGCCGCAGCCTGCTCGCCGGCGATCCGACCGAGGTCGGGATCGCGTTCGGCGTCGCCTTCGGTCTGATCGCGCTCTTCTCTCTGTGGGCTCTGCGCGGACTGCGCCGCGCCGAGGCGATCGGATAAAGCCGTCGAGCCTAGAATTACGACCACGCTCGCAACCGGCGCCGAGGCGCGCGTGACCAACCGCGGCGGCCCGCGGGCCGTGATCTGCGTGAACGGCGGGACCGGCCGCGAGGTGGCGGGAACCTGGAGCGCGACACTGGAGTGGCTCATCCGCCGCCTGGCGCCCGAGTTCCCGGCGATCTCCTTCCTCGAGGTCCGGTACAGGATCAAGTCCTGGAAGCAGTTGGACCGGTGCATCGACGACTGCCGGGCTGCAATGTCGCTCGCGGCGGTGGACGGCGCCGAGGAGCTCGCCCTGCTCGGCTTCTCGATGGGCGGCGCGGTTGCGATCGCTGCAGCCGACCACCCGCTCGTGGCGACGGTGATCGGACTCGCTCCCTGGATCCCCGACCGGCTCGACGTCGCAACGCTCGATGGGCGCCGCACGACGATCGTGCACGGCTCGCTCGATCGCTGGCTTCCCGGGATCCCGGGCGTCAGCCCGAAGACCTCGCGGCGCGGCTTCGAGCGGATCCGCCGGCGGGGAATCGACGCCACGTACACGATCGTCTCCGGTGGAATCCACGGCCTTGCGGTCCGCTCACCGCGAGGCGGCACGATCCCACTGCCGCGCGCGAAGCACTGGGCGAAGCTGGTCGCGGCCGAGCTACGCCGGTTCGAGTCCGGTTAGGTCCATCGCTAAGAGGGAACCGCACTCACTCAAGGCGGACGCGCCTGCGTCTCGGTGAGGGCGACCAGATCGTGCTCTCTCACGCCGAAAAGCGCCTCGAGCGTGCTGCGTACGAACTCGACCGAGGGATCGAGCGCCGGCCCGCAGGTTGCGATGACAGGCGTGAATGGCGCGCGTGCCCGTGCTTGCGATTGCGCTTCTGCTCGCGTCGGGCGGCGTGGCCGGTTTCGCCTATCTGAAGACGAGGCGAGCGGGGCCCGAGGCGGTGGTGCACGTTGACCGCGTCGCGCAGGCCGTCGCGAGCACCTCGTCCGAGAAGTCGTTCACGTTCACCTACTCCACGACGATCTCCGCCGCAGGCGAGTCGCTGACGATGAGTGGCGACGGTTCCTATGACGTCCAGCACGAGCTCGTCGCTATGAAGCTGCACTTCGACGGCCTGCCGCCGGGGTCGCCGGCGGCGGCGGCGAATGCCGAAATCGTCCTCGACAACTCGGACGGGCTCGTCGAATACATCCAAGTGGCATTGCTCGACGGCCACCTGCCGGCCGGCAAGTCGTGGGTGAAGGTGGACGTCGGCGAGCTCGGAAAGAAGGCCGGGATCGATCTGAGCCGGCTTCAGCAGGGTGACAGCGCCGACCCGTCGAGGATCTTCTCGCTTCTGCGCCGCTCCGCCAATCCCACCGTTGTCGGCCAGGAGAACGTCGGCGGCGTGGCAACGACGCACTACGAGGCGACCGTCGACCTGCGGCGGCTCGCTGCGCTGGAGGCGGACGCGGCGCCACGCGAGAACCTGCAGCGCGCGATCGCCGTGAGCGGGATCAGCAGCTACCCGGTGGAGGTGTGGATCGACGGCGACGGCTACCTGCGCCGGATGCGAACCACGATCCCGCAACACATGGCCGGGACGCCCGCCGAGGTGGCGACGGTGACCGCGACTGAGGAGCTGTCCAACTTCGGCACCGACGCCCGGATCGCGGTCCCGCCCGATTCGAGCGTCGTCGACATCTCCGACCTCGCCGGTTAGTAGGCGGGCTCGATCAGGCGCCCGAGCTCCTTGTACAGGTCGGGCGCCGTCCAGTACGAAGTGTGACCACCCTCACCGAGGAGGAGCTCCATGAGCCTCGGTGAGCCCTCGGGCATCGTCAGTCGCGACCCCTCCGAGCTCCACGGCTCCGGAGGCGCTCGGAAGACGGTGCGGCCGACCGGGTCGCCGGCGGCGGCGACGTTTACCCACTCCCCGTTGACGTGTTTGACGAAGTCCGTTCGGCTCGCTCGATCTCGAAGCCGGTCGACCCATCCGTACTGCGAAGGGAACCGCTTCAGGTAGAGCTGCCGGAGCGGGCAACCGAACGTCAGCAACGAGACTTCGCCGCGCACCGGCACATCCTCGGCGAGCAGCGTGGTCGTCAGGATCGTCCCCTGGCTGTGGGCGACGAACACGACCCGGTCGTAGCGTCGCCGCTCGACGTAGGCGATGAGCGCCCGGTAGCGCAGGAGCATCCGCTTGCGCGGCATGGGCTCATGGGCTCCGGCCCCGAATGTCGGGGAGCCGAGGGGCTCTCGCAGGAAGGTTGCAATGTCGTAGGGCTTGTCGAGCACGGCGCGAAGCGCTCCCGACGCCAAGCCGTTCGCTCCCAGATTGCTCGGGCTGAGCCCCATCACTCGCCCCGCCAGGAGGAGCGTCGTCACCGCCCCGCCGAGGATCGCAGCCACCGTCGGCCCCCACGTGCTGCCCTGCTCCCCCGGGTGAATGAAGGGCAGGAACGGGAGCCAGGCGGCGCCGGCGGCGTAGGTGGCGGCCGCCGCCGCGAGCAGGAGGAAGGCGCATGTCCAGGGGCTCTCGAGCACCCCGAGCATGCGTGTCAGGCGACCGGCCTGACGATCCGCGCGATTGCCGGTCGAAGTCCGTACGAAAGCCCTCGAGAACGCGGCGAGACCGAGCACCAGCACCGCTCCGAAGGCAACCGCCGTCGCCCAGGCAAGCGAATAGATCGCATCGGCGAGCAGACGGGAGCCGAAGTCCCAGGCTGTGATCGGCCCGGAGCAGTCTTTGAGACCCCAGTCGTCCGGCTGCGTCAAGCACAGCGGCGTCCCGCTCTGCTCCGTCCAGGTCACGCCCCTTCCGACCTTTTCGGCCGCCGCTCCGACCGCGGCGCTGAAGATCGCCATCAGGGTCGCAATGCCGAGTGGTCCTAAGCCTAGGGTGATCACTGCCGAGACCGTTCGTGCGCGCCGCTGGTCGCGCGTGTCTCCGGCAACGATGAGCCGGACCGCGAGCAGCGTCGCCGTCGCGAGAGCGACGGCGAGGATGCCGAGCCAGAGGATGCGCAGTGGATACGCGAAGAGCTCGGCGACCGTGTCGGCCAGGGCCAGCTCGACCGAGGCGCCGTGGATGCCCCGCTCGAAGAGGCGCCAGGTGCAGATTCCCGCCGCGGCCAGGAAGGCGAGAACCCCCAGGCCGAATGCCGGGCGGCGCCCGCTCTGCTTCTCGTAGTGACGCAGGAGACCGAGGCCGACGAAGGCGAGCACGCCTCCATAAAGGCCCAGCGCGATCGCTCCGGTGACCGAGTTCGCATCCGGGAGGGCGGTTGCGACTACAACGGCTCCCACCGCCATCAGCATCGTGGCCGAGACGACGACGACGGGCACTGCGACCAGCCACGCGAGGACGCCGAGCAGGTGAAAGTCGAGGCGCCGTCTCAGACTCACCGTCTCCGTCGGATCGGGCTGCGGCTCCTCGGTGATCCCGTCGCTGTCACGGAGCGCCGTGCGGCCAATCGACGGGAACGCGAGGAAGAGGCCGACGAAGGCTGCGAGAAACCAACGCAGCGCCGCCGGGAACCGGCTCAGATCGGCCCACCAGAACTCGTACACGTCGACCCGCGTCCCGCCGGGACCCTTCGTCACGAACCGCTGGACGGGCTGGATGCGGTCCGAGACCTTGTACCACTCGGAATGCTCCTCGGGCGGCTCGAAGTCGGCCCAGAGTGTGAGGCCGTTCGCGACGCGCTCGGCCGCATCGCTGCGTGGGTTGTCGCCGACCCCTGCGACTACGACCACGGCTACACGGGTGTCAGGGGGAGAGCCAGCGTCGGCCGCCTCGATCACGCGGGCATTCTCGACGATCGGCGGCCGTTGTCGAGGTCAGTGCTGAGTTAGGCCGTTGCCACGCGGCGCCGCTCGACCTGGAGCGGATCGGGACGCTTGACGTCCCAGGCGAGCTTGACCTTCTCGAGCCCGCGGATCACCGCCGCGGAGAGGTCGAGCTGGCGGCGCTCGAGGCCGTGCACTGCAGAAGCCGGGAACGCGTGGTGACCGTTGTGCCACGACTCGCCGAACGACGGCAGCGCCAGCAGCCACACGTTCCGGCTCTCGTCGCGCGTCTTGAACGGCCGCGTGCCGAACGTGTGACAGATCGAGTTGATCGAGAACGTGACGTGCTGGAACAGGAAGATCCGGATCAGGCCGCCCCAGACCATCGCCTGCAGCCCGGCCTGCCAGGTGCCGAAGGCGGCGTAGCCGACCGCGAACGGCAGCCCGACCGTCAGCGTCACCCAGGCGAGGTACAACCGGTCGATCCAGCGGATCATCGTGTCGTCGTAGAGATCCTTGCCGTACTCCGGTCCGCGCTCGAGCCCCTTCGTCGAGAACAGCCAGCCGACGTGCGAGTGCCACAGGCCCCGCGCGCGCTCCCAGAGCCCGCGGCCCCGGCCTGCGTGCGGCGAGTGCGGGTCGCCGGGCTGATCGGAGAGCGCGTGATGCTTCCGGTGGTCGGTTACCCACTGGGTCAGCGGTCCCTGCATCGCCATCGAGCCGAGAATCGCGAGCGCGGCTTTCACGACCGCGTTCGTCTCGAAGCTCTTGTGCGAGAAGTAGCGGTGCCAACCGACCGTGATCCCGAGCCCGCACGGGACGTAGAACACGGCGAGGACCACGAGATCGACCCAGTTCACGCCGTGATTCCAGAGCAGGACGGTGCCGGTGAGGAGTCCGACCGGCGGCACGATCACGGCGACGAGGCCGGCGAGGCGGCTCCAGAAGGTCGTCCGCTCGCGGACGGTCTGGATGCGAATCGTTTCGGCCTGCTCCATCGAATCAGTGTACGGCGAGTAGACAACCGCTGTCCTACTTCGTACGAATAGCGGTCGAGATGCGCATCGCTGTGATCGGAACCGGGATCGCCGGCCTGGGCGCGGCCTACGCGCTTTCGCGCGCGCACGAGGTCGAGCTGTTCGAGCGCGATGAGCGCCCGGGTGGCCACACGAACACCGTCCTGCACGATGGGCTCGCGCTCGACACCGGCTTCATCGTCCACAACAGGCCCAACTATCCGGGGCTGATCAGGCTCTTCGACGAGCTCGGGATCCGCACGCAGCGGTCCGAGATGTCGTTCTCGGTCAGCTGCGGGCGTCACGGGCTCGAGTACGCGGGGCGACGCCCGCTCGGCCGGGCGCCGCTGCGGCTCGTCGGCGAGATCGTCCGCTTCCTGCGCGAGGCGCGCGGCACGATCGACCGTGCGCGCGAGCAGACCCTCGGCGCCTATGTGACCGACCACGGCTACTCGCCGCAGTTTCGCGACCACTTCCTCGTTCCCTTGACCGCGGCGATCTGGTCGAGCGGCACGGGCGCGGCCCTCGACTTCCCGGCCGGCTACGCGCTCGGCTTCTTCGACAACCACGGCATGCTCGGCTTCAGGCGCAAGCGCTGGCGCACGGTCGTCGGCGGCAGTCGCGCCTACGTGGAGGCGCTGCTCGAGCGCTCGCGGGCGAAGCTCCACCTGGGCCTGCCGGTCCGGGCCGTGAGCCGTCGCGACGACGGGATCGAGCTCCGCACCGCCGATGACGCCGCACGCGCCTTCGATTCCGTCGTGCTCGCCGTGCACGGCGATCAGGCGCTGCCGCTGCTCGTCGACCCGACCGAAGACGAGCGCCGCGTGCTCTCCGCCTTCCGGTCGTCGACGAGCGAAACCGTGCTCCACACCGACGAGCGGCTGCTGCCGCGGCGAGGAGCGCGGGCCTCGTGGAACTACCGCCTCGGCGACTGTGGCGCCGCGAACGGGCACCCGACGATCACGTACTACCTCAACCGCCTGCAACGGCTCGACACCGACGAGCACTACTGCGTGACGCTGAACTGCACGGACGAGATCGACGAGGAGCGCGTGATCCGCCGGATCCCGTACGAGCATCCGCTCTACACATTCGAATCGCTGCGCGCCCAGGCCGAGCTGCCGGGTCTCAACCGCGGGCGCACCGCCTTCGCCGGCGCGTGGCAGGGCTTCGGCTTCCACGAGGACGGGCTCGCCTCGGGCCTGCGCGCCGCCGCGGCCTTCGGGGTGACGTGGTGAGGTCGGGTCTCTACACCGGCGCGGTCATGCACGCGCGGACGACGCCCGCCGAGAACGTCTTCAACTACCGCGTGTGCTTCTTCGTGCTCGACCTCGACGAGCTGCCCGCCCTCGACCGGCAGCTGCGCCTGTTCGGGTGGAACCGTCCGAACCTCGTCACGCTCCGCGACGCAGACCACATCGACGTGCGCGCCTACCTTGCCGACCACGGGATCGAGGCCGACCGCATCCTGCTGCTGACGAACCTGCGCGTGCTCGGCTACGTCTTCAACCCGGTCAGCTTCTACTACTGCTACCGGGACGGCGAGCTGGCGTCCATCGTCGCGGAGGTCAGCAACACGTTCGGCGAGCGGCTCCCATACCTGCTCTCGCCCGACAACCAGGTGCCCGACGAGCGGCGCTTCTCGTACGAGCACGGCAAGCGGCTGCATGTCTCGCCGTTCTTCTCGCTCGAGCAGGGCTACCGCTGGTGGTTCACCGAGCCCGGGGACGAGGTGCACGTGCGCATCGACCTCTCCGAGCACGGCGGGCGCCCGTTCCAGGCGACGCTCCACGGGCGGCGGCAGGAGCTGACGAACGCGAGCCTGGCGCGCGCGCTCGTCCGTTATCCATTGATGCCGCAGCGCGTGATCTCGCTGATCCACCTCCAGGCCGTGAAGCTGTGGCTGAAGCGGGTGCCGTTCTTCCACAAGCCGCCGTTCGTGCCGGGTGAAGGGTCCGTCCGGTGAGCGAGACGCTCCGTGCGGTCCCGGTGGCGAGAGGCGCGGGCGTCCGCGCCGCAGAGCGGATCGTCTTGCATGCGCTCGAAGGGATCGACGGCGGGACGATCGAGCTGCGGCTTCCGGACGGTGTGGTGCACCGCTTCGGCGCCGGCCCGCCGGTCGCGGTCGAGGTGACAAGCCGCGATCTATTCCGGCGGCTCCTCTGGCGGCCGCGCCTGGGGCTCGGCGAGTCCTAAGGCGTGCCGACGACCTGCCATGGCTGTTCGAGCTGCTGATCCGCCGGATCGACCGCTGGCGTGACGAGTCGCTGCTCGCGCGGCTGGAGCGCTTTCGGCCCCACGTTCCGCCGCGCCAGAGCCTGCATCGGGCCCGCCGCAACATCGGCTACCACTACGACCTCGGCAACGACCTCTACCGGCTCTTCCTCGACGACTCGCTCACGTACTCGTGTGCGATCTGGGAGGAAGGCGACACGCTCGAGCAGGCACAGGAGCGGAAGCTGCGCCTGATCTGCGAGCAGCTCGAGCTCGGGCCGGGCGCCCGGGTGCTCGAGATCGGCTGCGGCTGGGGAAGCTTCGCGCTGCTCGCGGCGGGCGAGTACGGCGCGCGCGTCACCGGGCTGACGCTCTCCGAGCGGCAGGGCCTGCTGGCGCGCGAGCGGGCGGCGGCCGCCGGGCTGGGCGAACGGATCGAGATCCGGCTCCAGGACTACCGGACTCTGGACGGGCAGTTCACGCACATCGCCTCGATCGAGATGCTGGAGGCGATCGGCCACGCGCAGTACCCGGTCTTCTTCGCGGCGTGCGACCGGCTGCTCGAGCCCGGCG
>DATCPA010000163.1:0-11162 GCA_036564335.1 Gaiellaceae bacterium | reverse complement strand
CCCCCGTGGGCCCCCTTCCCAGAGTTTGAGGACTCCGACCTCTCGGCGGTTGTGTGCCGCGCCCGCCATGTCGGTCGCGGCGGCGGAACCCTGAGCCTCGTTGTGACAACACGTCCGGTCGGCGGCGTATAGAAAGCGGATGAAGTCGCTCGCGTTGATCGTTCTTGTTTCCGTCGGCCTTCTCGCCGGAGCGGCGGGAGCCGGCGGCGCAACGACGGCGGCGGCGCCCCAACATTCGATCGTCGTCACGGGCAACGGGGCGGTCGCAACGGTGCCGGACCGGGCGCAGCTCTCATTCGGCGTCGTCAGCGACGCGAAGACCGCGTCGGCGGCTCTCCGTGCGAACGCCGCGGAGGCGACGAAGGTGATTGCGGCGATCAAGGCGCAGGGGATCGCCGCCGCCGACATCCGGACGGAGCAGGTCTCGCTGTCGCCGCGCTACACGCAGAACGGCGACGGGATCATCGGCTACACGGCGACGAACTCGGTGGGCGTCACCCTCCGCAACCTGGACAAGACGGGCGGCGTGATCGACGCGGCCGTCGACGCGGGCGCCAACCAGGTCTCCGGGCCGAACCTCGTGCGCTCCGACCAGAGCGCCCTCTACCGGACCGCCCTGCGCGCCGCGATTGCGGACGCCAAGGCGAAGGCTCAGACGATCGCCAGCGCGTCCGGGCTCCACCTCCGGCGAATCACCGACGTGAGCGAGAACGGAGGCCCGACTCCGATCGCAGACGCGACCGCGAAGGTGGGCGTGGCCCCGTCGACCCCGATCGAGCCGGGCACCCAGCTCGTCGAGGCAACGGTCACCGTCACCTTCTCGGTGGCCTAAGCCAGACCCTCCTAACAGGGTTTGGTGATCGCGCCCTCGCTGGGCGAGGACACGAGCGACGCGTACTTCGCGAGCACGCCGCTCGTGTAGCGCGGAGGGGGCGGCGTCCAGGCGCGGAGCCGCTCCGCTATTTCGTCGTCGGACAGCTCGACGCGTAGCTCGCCGGCCTCGACGTCGATCACGACCGTCTCCCCCTCCTGGAGCACGGCGATCGGCCCGCCGCGGAACGCCTCGGGTGCGACGTGCCCGACCATGAAGCCGTGCGTGGCGCCTGAAAACCGCCCGTCCGTGACCAGCGCGACGGAGTCGCCGAGACCTTCGCCGATGATCGCCGCCGTCACCTGCAGCATCTCCGGCATCCCCGGCCCGCCGGCCGGGCCCTCATAGCGGATCACGACCACGTCGCCGGCGTGGATCGCCCTCGCCTGCACCGCTGCGAAAGCATCCGGCTCGTTGTCGAAGACGCGCGCCGGTCCCCGGTGGAGCTTGCGGTCGACGGTGAGCTTGACGACGCACCCCTCCGGCGCCAGGTTGCCGCGCAGGATCCGTAGGCTCCCGCTCGCCTTGATCGGCTGCTCGATCGGCCGGACCACCTCCTGGCCGGGCTTCTCGACGACCGCGGCCGCCACCTGACCGAGGGTACGCCCGTCGACGGTCAGCAGCTCGCCGTGCACGAGCCCGCCTTTCTCCAGCTCCCGCGCGACGAGCCCGATCCCGCCCGCGCGGTAGACGTCGGTGGCGTGGAAGCGGCCCCACGGCTTCATGTCGGCCAGCACCGGCGTGCGCTGCGCGATCCGGTCGAAGTCGTCGATCGTGAACTCGAGCCCGAACTCGCGCGCGATCGCCAGCAGGTGGAGGACCCCGTTGGTCGAGCCACCCGTTGCGACCACCGACGCGGCCGCGTTCTCGATCGCCTCGAGCGAGATGATCTGGGAGGGGCGGACGTCTCTGCGGACGAGGTCGAGGACGATCCGGCCGCACTCGGCGGCCGCCTCGGCCTTCTTCGGCGAGAGCGCCGGGATCGCGTTCAAGCCCGGTGGGCTGATCCCGAGGAACTCGAGGATCGTCGACATCGTGTTCGCGGTGAACTGGCCGCCGCAGGCGCCTGCGCCCGGGCAGGCGACCGATTCGAGCTCGTGCAGCTCCTCGGCACTGACCGTCCCCGCCGCATAGCCGCCGATCGCCTCGTACACGTCGTTGACGGTGACGTCGCGGCCGCGAAAGATGCCCGGAGCGATCGAGCCCGTGTAGAGCACGACCGCCGGAATGTCGAGTCGCGCGAGCGCCATTACGGCTGCCGGGTTCGTCTTGTCACACGCGACCAGGCAGACGAGGCCGTCGAACAGGTGCCCGCGGGCGACGAGCTCGATCGAGTCGGCGATCACCTCTCGCGAGACGAGACTCGCCCGCATTCCCTCAGTTCCCATCGAGACCCCGTCGGAGATCGCGATGGTGTTGAACTCCATCGGCGTCCCGCCCGCCTCGCGGACGCCGCGTTTGACGTCCTGGGCGAGCTCGCGCTGGTTGAGGTTGCACGGCATCGTCTCGATCCACGTCGTCGCGACGCCGATCAGCGGCTTCGCCAGGTCCTCGTCGGTGAACCCGACCGCCTTCAGCATCGAGCGCGCACCGGCGCGGTCGACTCCGTCGGTGATTGCTGCGCTATGTCGTTTCGCCGGATCTGACATCAGCGAGATCCTACTGTGGTGAGGCACCTGCGTAAATGCAAGAAATATGCATAATACGCATATGGTTTCGACTGCCCTCCTCGGCGCCTCCGGCTTCGCGGGTCAGGAAACGCTCGACCGGGTGCTCGCGCATCCTGAGCTGGAGCTGGTCGCGCTCGGCTCGGACTCGCTCGCGGGCCAACCCGCTGCCGCCCTCGACCCCAGACTCGCGCGTAACGGTCACGCATCGCTGCCCTCGTTCGTCTCCAACGAGGACGCGCTGGCCGCCGGAGCCGAGCTTGTCTTCTGCTGCCTCGACAACGCGTTCGACCCGCCGGCAGACGGCGTCGTCATCGACCTCTCGGGCTCGCATCGCTTTGACGCCGACTGGTCGTACGCGCTCCCCGAGCTCACGCCGCCGGCCGGCCGGCTGATCGCCAACCCCGGCTGCTACGCGACCGCTGCACTGCTCGCTCTCGCGCCGATTGCGGAGATCATCGAGCCGGCGAGCGTCGTCGTCGACGGCAAGTCGGGGATCTCGGGGGCCGGGCGGACGCTGAAGGAAAGCTCGCACGCGGCGGCCGTCCTGGAGAACGTCGTCCCGTACGCAGTCGGCGCGCACAAGCACGCGCCGGAGATCGCTCAGCTCCTGGGCTTCCCGGTCACCTTCGTGCCGCACATCGTCCCGCTCCGCCGGGGGCTCGTCTGCACCTGCTACGTGAGCGCGAGTCAGGATCCGCGGCCGCTGCTCGAGGCGGCGTACGCCGGCTCGCACGTCGTCGGGCTCGTCGATGCGGTTCCAGACCTCACCCGACTCCAGGGCACCGACGCCGCCGAGGTCGCCGCATTCGAGGACCAGGCGACCGGCCGCTGGATCGTAATCTGCGCGCTCGACAACCTCGGCAAGGGCGCCGCGGGCCAGGCCGTGCAGAACGCGAACCTCACTCTCGGCCTCGACGAGACGGCCGGGCTGCGGTTGAGCGGAGTCCTCGTCTGATGGCCGTGTCAGTCGTCCGCCCTCAGACCGCAACCGGTGCCGTCACGGCCGCGAAGGGCTTCGCAGCTGCCGCGGTCCACGCCGGGATCAGGCGCTCGAAGCCGGACCTCGCGGTCGTCTGCTCCACCGTGCCCGCTGTGGGCGCGGGGATGTTCACGGCGAACCGCGTGCAAGCCGCGCCCGTGCTCGTCTCGAAGGCCCACCTGGCGCAGGCGCAACCACAGGCGGTCGTGATCAACTCCGGCGTCGCCAACGCCGCCACCGGCAAGCAGGGCGAGCTCGACGCGCTCGCCACGGCCGCCGAGACCGCCGCGCTGCTCGGGCTCGACGCAAAGCAGGTGCTCGTGCTCTCGACCGGCGTGATCGGCGTCAAGCTGCCGATGGAGCGCCTGCTCGCGGGCCTCGGCGAGCTCGCACCGGCACTCTCGGCGGGCGGTGGCGCCGAAGCGGCGGAGGCGATCCTGACCACCGATACCCGCGCGAAGGAGGCCGTCGTCTCGCGCGACGGCTTCACGGTCGGCGGGATGGCCAAGGGCGCCGGGATGATCCATCCCCGCCTGGCGACGATGCTCGCGGTCGTCACCACCGACTACCCGCTCGCCCCGGGTGCCGCCCATGGCTTCCTCAAGCGCGCGGTCGGCGAAAGCTTCAACCGGATCTCGGTCGACGGCGAGTGCTCGACCAACGACGCCGTGATCCTGCTCGCGAACGGCGCCAGCGGGATCGACCGGACGCCCGACACGGACCGCGCGTTCGGCGAAGCGCTCGGCGAGGTCTGCGCCGACCTCTCGCGGCAGATCGTGCTGGACGGCGAAGGCGCGACGGTGCTGCTCGAAATCGAGGTGAACGGCGCGGCGAGCCCGGGCGAAGCGGAGGCGATCGCCAGGCGAATCGCAACGTCGCCGCTCATCAAGACCGCGGCTTTCGGCCGCGACCCGAACTGGGGCCGCATCCTCGCCGCGGCCGGCTCGGCCTTCTGCGCCGGCGGGTTCGCCCAGGTGGACGTCAATGTGCTGACGCTGCGCATCAACGAAGTCGCGGTCTTCGCAGACGGAGAGCCGACCGGCGCTGCGGTGTCGCTCGAGGGAGCGGTCTGCCGGATCGAGCTCGACCTGGGGCTCGGCAGCGCAAGCGCCGGCTACCTCGCCTCCGATCTCACCTACGACTACGTCCGGATCAACGCGGAGTACACGACGTGATCGTCGTCAAATGCGGTGGAGCAGTTGCCGAGTCCTCCGCGGCGGAGATCGCCGCGCTGACGAAGCAGGACGAGGTCGTCGTCGTCCACGGCGCCGGCCCGCAGATCTCCGCGGAGCTGGCACTGCGCGGGCTGGCGGTCTCGTTCGTGCGGGGCCGCCGTGTCACCGACGCGGCTGCGCTCGAGGTCGTTCGTGAGGCGCTGCTCGGCGTCAACGCGGCGCTGTGCGCAGCGATCGGGTCGCGCGCACTTGGCCTCGCCGGCGACGAGATCGGGCTGATCGCGTCACCCGTTCCGGAGCTCGGGCTCGTCGGCGAGCCGCTGCCGAGCCGGCCCCAGGCCGTGCTCGACGCCCTAGCCGTCGGGCGGATTCCCGTGGTCGCACCGTTGGCCGAGGGGCCGCTGAACGTAAACGCCGACGAGGCGGCGGCAGCGCTAGCGGTCGGTCTCGGCGCAGAGCGGATCGTCTTCCTCACAGACGTGCCGGGCGTGTTCGACGACACGTGGCTGCTCGAGCGGATCGAGGCGGACGAGGCCGACCGGCTGGTCGGCAACGGAACGTTCGTCGGCGGGATCGTCCCCAAGCTCGAGGCGGCCGTGCGTGCCGCCCGGCACGGCGTGCGTGCGGAAATCGGAGCGACGGAGGTGGTCGCATGACAACTGCGACCCAGGCCCCGCTGCTCCCGACCTACGCGCGTGCGGACGTCACCTTCGTCGACGGCGACGGAGCATGGCTGACCGCGGCGGACGGCCGTCGTTTCCTCGACTTCGCAGCCGGCGTCGCCGTCGTCGCGCTCGGCCACGGGCACCCGGAGCCGCTGGCTGCCGCCCACGAGCAGCTCGACCGGCTCTGGCACGTCTCGAACCTGTACTGGACCGAGCCGATGGCCCGGCTCGCGGAGCTGCTCTCGGCCCGCTTCGGCGGTGCGCAGGCGTTCTTCTGCAACTCGGGGGCGGAGGCGAACGAGGCCGCGATCAAGTACGCGCGGAAGGCGACCGGGAAGCCCGGCATCGTCGCGCTCGAGGGCTCTTTTCACGGGCGCACTCTCGGGGCGCTCTCGGTCACCGGCCAGCCCGGCAAGCGAGAGGCGTTCGAGCCACTCATCCCGGGCGTCTCGTTTGCGCAGCTGAACGACGTCGCCTCGCTCGAGTCGGCGGTCGGCCCCGAGACCGGGCTGATCCTGATCGAGCCGGTGCAGGGCGAGGGCGGTGTCCGGCCAGTGAGCCCCGGCTTTCTGGCGGCTGCTGCCGAGCTGGCGGCCGAGCACGGTGCCCTTCTCTGCCTCGACGAGGTCCAGACCGGCGTCGGGCGCACGGGCACGTTCTTCGCGTTCGAGCAGCTCGGCGTCCGCCCGCAGCTGGTCACGCTCGCCAAGGGGCTCGCCAACGGGCTGCCGGTCGGGGCGCTGCTCGTCGCCGACGAGACTGCGGGCGCGTTTGTCCCGGGCGACCACGCCACCACCTTCGGCGGCAACCCGGTCGTCTGCGCCGCAGCCTGTGCGGTCGTCGAGGCCGTCGACGAGGAACTGCTCGCGAACGTGCGTGACCGGAGCGCCCAGCTGGCCGAAGCACTCCCGGTTCGCGGCACGGGACTCTTGCTCGGGCTGGAGACCGCCCGGCCCGCTGCCGTGGTCGTCGGCGACTGCTTCGACGCGGGTCTGCTCGTGACCGCGGCCGGCGAGAACGTGCTGCGCCTGACTCCGCCGTTGACCGTCTCCCCCGACGAGGTCGCGCAGGCGGTCTCGATCCTCCAGGAGGTCTTTAAATGACCGCACACCGCCGCGAACGCCAGGGCGCGATCCTGCGCCTGATCCGGTCGCGTGAGATCTCGACCCAGGCGGAGCTCGCCGACGCGCTCCGCGACGCCGGGCACGAGGCCGTGCAGACGACCGTCTCCCGCGACATCGCCGAGCTGGGCCTCGTCAAGGTGCGCGCGGCCAGCGGACGCCTCGTCTACGCCCCCGCGGGCACGACCGACGTCGACCGGCTGCGGGAGCTCGAGCTCGCCTTCAGGCGCTGGGCGCTCTCGATCGACGCGAATGAGAACCTCGTCGTCGTCTTCACCCCGCGTGGCTTCTCGGCCGCACTCGCGGAGGCGATCGACGAATCCAACCACCCGAAGATCCTCGCCACCGTGGCGGGCGACAACACGATCCTCGTCGTCCCGGCCGCCGGCGTCCGCGCTGCCGCCCTCCGCGACGAGCTTCACGCACACATCCTGGAGGGAGTGGCATGAGCCGTAGGCTTGACGGAGGCGACAAAGGAGCGGAGGTGCCGGCTTTTGCCGGCGCTGGAGCGGGCATGAGCAAGACGGCGGTCCTCGCCTACTCGGGCGGGCTCGACACCACGTGCATCATCGCCTGGCTGAAGGAGTTCTACGACTACGACGAGGTCGTCGCGGTCCTCTGCGATGTGGGCCAGGAGTTCGACCTCGAGCAGTCGCAGGAGCGCGGCTACGCGGCCGGCGCCGACGACGTCCTCCTCATCGACCGCCGCGAGGCGTTTGCGAACGAGCAGGTCGCGAAGGCGCTGAAGACCAACGCCCTCTACGAGGGCAAGTACCCGCTCGTCTCGGCTCTTTCCCGCCCGGTGATCGCGCAGGCAGTCGCCGAGCTCGCACAGGAGCTCGGCGCCGAGGCGGCCGTCCACGGCTGCACCGGCAAGGGCAACGACCAGCTCCGGTTCGAGCTCGCGTTCCGCGCGAACTATCCCGGCGTTCGGGTGATCGCGCCACTCCGCGACAAGGTGTGGACGCGCGACGAGGAGATCGAATACGCGCAGTCCAAAGGCATCCCGATCACCAACACGAAGAGCTCGCCGTTCTCGTTCGACGAGAACCTGTTCGGCCGCTCGATCGAGGCGGGCATCCTCGAGGACCCGTGGGAGGCGCCGCCGGAAGAGCCGTATCTGCTCACCGCCGATCCCGACACGGCGCCTGACCCGGTCGAGATCGTGATCGGGTTCGAGGGCGGGCTCCCGGCCTCGCTCGACGGAGACACGCTGCCGTTGCACGAGCTGATCGGCGAGCTGAACAGACAGGCGGGGGTCTACGGGATCGGGCGGATAGACATGATCGAGAACCGCGCGATCGGGATCAAGAGCCGCGAGGTGTACGAGGCCCCGGCGGCGATGACGCTGATCGCAGCGCACCGCGCGCTCGAGGACATCGTGCTCACGAAGGGCGAGCTCAACGTCAAGCGCGGGATCGAGGACATCTGGGCGAAGACGGTCTACGACGGCCTGTGGTTTTCGCCCCTGCGCGAGGCGCTCGACGCGTTCGTGGATAAGACGCAGGTGCTCGTCACCGGCGAGGTGCGTGTCCAGCTGCGGCCGGCGGCGGCGGTCGTGAACGGGCGGCGGTCGGAGTACGCGCTGTACGCCGAGGCGCTCGCCTCGTACGCGACAGGCGAGACGTTTCCGCACGAGGCCGCCGAAGGGTTCATCCGGCTGGCCTCGCTGGAGGCAGAGCTCGCGGCGGCTCGCGCGCGCAAGGTCAAGGTGTGACGCTCTGGGCCGGCCGGGTCGAGGTTCGACTCGCGCCCGAGGTGTGGGCGTTCCTGCGCGCGCACGACGCGGAGCTGCTGCCCTACGACTGCGAGGCGTCGCGCCTGCATGCGCGACGCCTCCACGCAGGCGGGCTCCTCTCCGACGCCGAGTTCGCGGAAGCGGACGAGACCCTCGCTGCACTCGATCCCTCCGTGATCGCGGACTCCGATGAGGACGTCCATTCTGCGATCGAGCGGGCCCTCGGCGAGGTCGGGCGAAAGATCCACGCCGGGCGCTCCCGGAACGACCAGGTCGCGGCGGCCATGCGGCTCTATGTCGAGGACGCGTGCGCGGAGGCATTCGAGGCGATCGGCGCCTTCGCGCGGGCGGTGCTCGACGTCGCCGAGGTGGAAGCCGAGACGGCGATGCCCGGCTATACGCACCTCCAGCGCGCGCAGCCCGTCACGCTCGGCTGGCACCTGCTCGCCTGGGCGGAGATGCTCGACCGCGACCGCGCGCGCTTCCGCTTCGCGGCGGAGCGCGCTGCGGAGAGCCCTCTCGGGGCGGGCGCTCTCGCCGGCTCGACGCTGCCGCTGCCCTCCCCGCCGGGCGCGATGCGCAACACGCTCGACGCCGTCGCCGACCGGGACTTCGCGCTGGACTACCTGTACGCCGCGACCGTGCTGTTCGTCCACCTCTCCCGGATCGGCGAGGAGCTGGTGCTCTGGTCGTCCTCCGAGTTCGGCTTCGTGCGCCTGCCGGAGGAGGCGGCGACAGGCTCGTCGATGATGCCGCAGAAGCTGAACCCCGACGTCGCTGAGCTGGCGCGCGGGAAGGCGGGCACGGCGATCGGCCGGCTGACGGGACTGCTCGCGACCGTGAAGGGCCTGCCGCTCGCGTACAACCGCGATCTCCAGGAGGACAAGCGGCCGGTCTTCGACGCGCGCCGAGACGTGCGTGAGGCGCTCGCCGCGCTGGCCGTGTTGGTCGCCGGGTTGACCGTCGATCGTGAGCGGCTGGCGACGGCTGCGTCCGACCCGCTCCTCCTCGCCACGGACGCCGCCGAGGCGCTGGTCGCCGAGGGCGTCCCGTTCCGCGACGCGCACGAGCAGGTCGCGCGCGCGGTGCGCGAGGGCACGTTTGACCCGGACAGTACGGCGGCCGAGAGCGCCCGGGCGCGGCTGGGCGACGTGCGTGCCGCGATCAAGGACGCTCGGGCGCGCTTCGGCTAGACAGAAGGGCGCGGGACGGACGCCGCACGTTCCGCCCGCGCCGTGGATGAACCTACTCCTCCGAAGCGCGTCGCTCCAGCAGCACCGTGTCGCGCCAGACTCCGTCCAGCTGCGCGATCCGCTGGCGCGTGCCCACGACCCTGAAGCCGCAGCGCTTGTGGAGCTCGATGCTCGCCACGTTCTCGGGGAAGATGGACGTCTGGATCGTCCAGATCCCGGCAGCGTCCGCCCGGGTGACGAGCTCGGTGAGCAAGGTCTTGCCGAGGCCCTGCCCCCAGGCGCTCTCCGCGATGTACACGCTCTCCTCGGCCACGCCGGCGTAGCAATCGCGGCGCGACGTCGGCGACAGCGCCGTCCAGCCGATCACCTCGCCGTCCCGCTCGGCGACGAGCCGCAGCTCCGCGAGGTGACCCGCGTCCCACTCCTCCCACGACGGTGCCTCGGTCTCGAAGGTTGCCTGCCTCGTCGCGAGCCCTTGCTCATAGATCGCCCGCACCGCGGGCCAGTCGCTCGGCTGCATCGTCCTGATCTCCATCGGTCCACGAAATTCTGGCGTCCCGCCGCAGGCGCTGCTAGGTTTTTGCGCAGCATGCTCGCAAAGGGCTGACATAGGGGCGCGACCTCGCGGTCATCACCGCGTCGCGCCGCTGCGTTCGTTTCTCATCGTCCTTTCGATTTCAGGAGCATGTGATGGCTGCCGTTGAAGTAACCGACCTGCGCAAGGAGTTCGTCCGCAAGGACGGGCGCAAGCGCACCCGCGTCGCTGCGCTGCAGGGCATCACCTTCGAAATGGCGCGCGGCGAGTGCATCGCGATCCTGGGCCAGAACGGCTCCGGCAAGTCGACCCTGGTCCGGCTCCTCTCGACGCTGCTGCTGCCGGACGGCGGCAGTGCGCGCGTGTTCGGCCACGACATCTCCGAGACCAGAGCCGTCCGCCGGCTCGTCAACCGCGTGTCCGTCGAGGCTTCCTTCTTCAAGTAGTCAACCCCTCAAAAGGGGTAACTGTGCGGGTTTGCGAGACACTGGTAGACATCCTCGACGCAGACCAGGACGAGTCTGAACGGCCTAGACAAGCCCGACGGAATCCACTATGACGAGCCGGCCTCAGCGAAAGACATACGCGCGGACCTGAAGAGGGCTGCGGCGCGGGGCGACAAGTCCGCGACGGACTACCTCGCTGCTACAGCCGCTCGCGCGAGCTAGCAGCCAGCCTTCGCCTCTGGGCTGCACCTCCGAGTCCGTGCGCCTGGCCGTCGAGTCCGTTCCCCGCGACTTTCGCGACACGCGAGGGGCACTCAACGCGTGATGTCGCGCCTACGCTGGCTCGCCTTAGCCGGCTGGGTCATCCTCGTCAGCGGGCTCTCCCCATTCCTTTGGCGGGAAGTCGGGGACGAGCCCGCTCAGATCCATCCACTCCGGGATCTCTCCGTCCAACTGTGCCAACACATCCGGGTTGAAGAGGAAGTCGAGGTCGGTGATCTTCGAGAAGTCCGGTTCGAGGCCGATGCCGAAGTCGCCTTGGCCGAAGCCGATCTGAACACGCTGCCCCGGAGCACGAACTCGCCAACTCGGCTCTCAGGTTGTCCCCCCACGGGTGAGCGGTGTGAGCTTGGGGTTGCGAAAGGGGCTGGCGGGTCTTGACGCGAGGGTCTCGGCGCGGCGCGAGGAGATGGGAATCGTCCTCTAGCCGTTTATTCAAGCCA
This sequence comes from Gaiellaceae bacterium, assembly GCA_036564335.1. Lineage (GTDB taxonomy): Bacteria > Actinomycetota > Thermoleophilia > Gaiellales > Gaiellaceae > DATBLE01. The sequence goes on along the minus strand of DATCPA010000163.1, from coordinate 47 downwards.
TTCTTTGGGGATGAGTGTGCTCGTGGCTGTGCTCGCAGCCGTTCGAC
>DATCPA010000126.1:0-8404 GCA_036564335.1 Gaiellaceae bacterium | reverse complement strand
CTTCATTGCCCCACCACCCCGTCCGGGAACGCCGAGAGCTTCTTCGCTCCATCGGCTGTGATCAGGAAGTTGTCTTCGACCCTGAGCCCTCCGCCTGTCGCCCAATAGCAACCGGGCTCGATCGCCAGCACCATGCCCTCGGCGACCTCGCCGCCGCCCGCCTGGTGCGCGTACGGCGGCTCGTGCGCGCGCGCGCCGACGCCGTGGCAGATCGGGTGCGAGGGCTGGCCGGGGTAGCCGGCGTCGGCGATGCCCGCCCGGACGCGGCGGTCGAGGTCGGCCAGGCTCGCGCCGGGCCGCGCGAACTCGACTGCGTCGTCGTACACGGCCGTCAGTTGCTCGAGCAGCTCCTGGTAGCGCGGGGTCAGCTCGCCGGGGCAGAGGTTCTTCGTGTGGTCGGCCCAGTAGCCGTCGGCGCAGACCCAGATCTCGAACAGCGTCGGCTCGTTCTCGACCACCGGCCCGTTCGTGGTCGCCGTGAAGGTCTTGATCCCCGGGCCCGACCAGACGAGCGAGAAGCCGAGCGCGAGCTCGACCTGCCCATTCCAGCCGGTGCCCTCGCCGTGCACGAAGCCGAGCCACTCCGCAGCCGCCTGGGCCTCCGTCATCCCCGGCCGCAGCACGCCCTGGACGTGCTCCATCGCTGCGGCCGCGATCTCGTTGGCCAGGCGCATGCGCTCGACCTCCTGGGCGGTCTTGATCATGCGCGCCTCGTTCAGGAGCGGTGTCGCGTCCGCGGCGTCCGGCCAGGCGTCGAACCATGCCTTCGGGAACGTGGTCGGCTCGCCGACCATCCGGTCGGACGCCTGCGTGCCGAGGGAGAGCTCGAGGCCGACGCGCTCGAAGCCGGAGGCCGCGTCGCGGGCGACGTCGAGGGCGCGTAAACCCGGCGGTCGCGGATCGCCGGGGTCGTAGCCGTCGAAGAGCCGGACCTCCTGCGTCCACGCAGTGCGGGCGGCGTCGTCCGCCGAGGGCTCGAGGCAGATCAACACCGGCTCGCCCTCGCGCGGGAACACGCATGCGTCGTAGCCCTTCATCCCCCAGAAGTTCGTCAGGTAGAGCACGTTGTCCGGCGCGCGGACGACGACCGCGTCGAGCTCGTGATCGCTCATGAGCGCCCGCACGCGCGCGAGCTTGGCTTCGTCGCGGGACCAGCTCATCTCGCGGACGCTATCGCCGCTGGCCCTGCGAGGTCTGGGTACCGGACGCGCAGTCGCAGGTCAGCCGGACCATCAGCTCGACCTCTCGCCGCGTCCGCGCTCTACCAGCGGACGCGCGGCGGCGCAGGCTCGCCGTAGGCGTCCTGCCACGAGATCACCGGGTTGCGCAGCACGCCGATGCCCTCGATCTCGGCTTCCATGACGTCGCCGGGCTTGAGGTACAGAGACGCGGCGTCGGGCGAAAAGCCGGCCACGCCGGAGACGGTGCCGGTGGAGAGGACGTCCCCGGCCGAATACCCGAGCGGCGAGTAGTGGGCGATGATCTCCGGGATCGTCACCGACATCCGGCTCGAGTGCGAAACCTGGCGCGGCTCGCCGTTCACGCGCAGCTCCATGGCGAGGTTGTGCGGGTCGGCGATCTCGTCCGGAGTCACGATCCACGGGCCCAGCGGGCAGAACGTGTCGATCGCCTTGCAGAACGAGAACACGCCCGACTCCATCTCGCGCCGCTGGATGTCGCGCGCGGTGATGTCGTTGAAGATCACGTAGCCCGCGATGTACGACGCGGCCTCCTCTGGGCCGAAGTGCTTGCCGGCTCTGCCGATCACGACCGCCAGCTCCAGCTCGTAGTCGAGCTCCTCGGTCAGATGCTCGGGATAAATGACAGCGTCGTCCTGGCCGATCAGCGCATCGACGTTCTGGAAGAAGACGATCCAGGGCGCGATCTTGTGCTTCCAGCCGACCTGCTTCGATTCTTCCTCGTGCTCGCGGAAGTTGCCGGCGGTGTGGAAGAACTTCTTCGGGACGATCGGCGGCCGCAGCCTCGCGCCCTCGAGCGGCACGCGCTCTCCGGTCTCGGCCGCGCCGCCGCGCTCGAACCACTCGCGCATCGCCGGGACGTCCAGCACGAGGATCTCCTCGCCCTCGATCCGTCCCACGCGCCCCTCGTCGAAGGTCACGAGGCGAGCCATGCGAGCACCTCCTCGGCGTTGCGGTCGGGCGGGAACACAGGGTAGAAGACCTGCGCGATTCGCCCTTCCTGGAAGACCAGGGTGACCCGCTTGTACAGCGTCATGCCGCCGAACTCGAACGTCGGCAGCGCGAGCGCCGCGCACAGCTTGCGCTCCGGATCGGCAATCACCGGGTAAAGGATCCCGAGCCGCTCGGCCAGTTCGACCTGCTCCTCCAGCGTCTGTACCGACAAGCCCGCGAGGCGGACACCCAGCCGCCGGAACTCGTCGTCGTGATCGCGGAAGCCGCACGACTCCGGAGTGCACCCGCGGGCGCCGGGGATCGCGTCCCACCCGGCCGGGACCTCGCGATCGGGCCGGCCCGTGCGCGGGTAGACGTACAGCACGGCGAGCACCGACCCGAATTCGGCGAGGTCGACGGGCCCCAGCGACGACTCGAGTACGAGCTGGGGCACCGCCAGGCCCCGGAGATGCCCGCACGCGCCGTCGTCCACCGGCACTGGCAGACCCACAGGTAGCTGGTACAGGCTCATGCCGTTCCGCAGACCCGCTGCGCCGTCAGCGCGTACACCCGCGCGGTGTCGACCAGGCCCCTGATCTCGAGGTTTTCCCCGTCTGCGCCCGGGAGCCCGCTGGAGGTGCCGTAGTTGACGGTGGCGATCCCGTAGCGGGTGAGCACGCTCGCGTCCGAGAACCAGCGCACGGTGTCGCGGTCGGGCGCGCTCCCGTAGACCTCGGTGTGGCTCACGTCGATCGCGCGGACGAGCTCGTGGTCCTCGGCGATCTCGGCGCCGGGCGCGCTGACGTAGATCTCCCAGTCCAGCCCGTAGTCCGGGAAGCGTCCCTGGAGCTCGCGAACCCAGTCGGCGAGCGCCGCGCGTGCCTCCGCCATCGGCATCGTCGGCGGCACGCGGACGTCGAGGAAGAGATCGGTGCGGCCGGGTGTCCGGCTCACGCGCCACGGGAAGCCGCCGCGCACGGAGCCAACGTTGACGATGCCCGGCTTGCCGCCGTAGCTCGTCCGCGCCTGCCAGTCCGGGATCCACTCGAGCACCGCGCCGAGGACGTCGCGCATGCGCACGATCGAGTTCTCCTCCGAGCGGCCGCCGCTGAAAGCGGTGTGCATGAACGGCCCCTTCGTCGAGAGCCGCATCCAGATCGACCCGTAGTGGCCGAGCACGATTCGCTGCTCGGTCGGCTCGCCGAGCACGCACATGTCGGCGACGCCGCCGTGCGTGACGAGGTGGCGCGAACCTGCCGCATAGCCGCGGTACTCCTTGCCCCGAAACTCGTCGCCCCACTGCGTCTTCTCGATCTCGCCGACGACCGCCGCGATCAGGACGTCCCCCTGCAGCCGGACGCCCTCGGCCTGAAGCGCGCGGACCGCCTCGATGTAGCACGCGAGGGAGCCCTTCATGTTCGAGATCCCGAGCCCGTACAGGTAGTCGCCCTCGACGCGCGCCTCCGGCCGGAAGCCGCGGCCGGCCAGCCAGGGCTCGCGCCCCGAGTACGAGGTGTCCATGTGGCCGTTGAACATAAGCGTCTTGCCGCCGCCGGTCCCGCGCCAGGTGCCGAGGACGTTGGGCCGCCCCTCCTCGACCTCCTGCCACTGGACGTGCAGGTCCATGTCGTGGAACACGCGGGCCATGTGCTCGGCCATCGCCTGCTCGTCCCCCGTTGGGCTGGAGATGTTCACGAGCTCGCTCGCGGTCTCGACGAGGCTGCGCTTGTCGATCTGGACGCCGTCGCGTTTCATCCTCGAACCTCCGGGAGCACCCGCTCCGAGAACAGACGAAGTTGCCCGAGCCGGTCGTCGCCCCACAGCTCGAGCATCACGTGCGTGCAGCCGGCGTCCCGGTACTCGCGGATCGTGGCGATGCAGTCCTCGGGCGTGCCGGCGATCGGCTTGCACTTGTCGAGGATCTCGTCGGTGACGGCGGCCTTGGCCGCGAGCCGACCGCCCTGCTCCATTGCCTCTGCGACCGGCCGGATCTCGTCCTGCGCGAGGCCTGCGCATTCGAGCAGCGTGTCGGCCGCTGCCTGGATGTTCTGAACCTTGTTGGCGAGGTACATGCCTGCGATCTCCCGGGCGCCGTCGCGCCCGCGGTCACGATCTTCGTCGATCGAGGCGACGATCGTACAGCCGAGGTCCAGCGAATCGGGATCGCGGCCCGCCGCCTCGAGCTCCCCGCGGACGTAGCGGACGAATGCGGGCGTCGTGATCGAGGCGGTGAGCAGGCCGTCGGCGGACTGGGCGGCGGCACGCAGCATCATCGGGCCGGTGCCCGCGAAGTAGAGCGGGACGTCCCAGCGCGGCGCGTCGGCGTCGTCCCTCAGCGCAGGGACATGGGCCGAGAACACCTTCCCGTCGAGGTCGAGCGCCTCACCGGCGAGCATGCCGCGCACGATCTCTGCGGCTTCCTTCATCGCCGCAACCGGCTTCGACTCGACCCCGGCGTGCCGCATGAAGATCTTCGAGACCCCGAGCCCGAGGTAGAACCGCCCCGGGCCGGCCGCCTCCTGGGTCACCCGGGCCTCCATTGCGATCTGGATCGGATGGCGCGTGAACGGCGAGATGATCCCCCAGCCGACCGCGAGCCGCTCGGTCTCGCGTGCGACCAGCGGCGACAACGCCGTCGACGAGCGCGCCTCCATCGAATGCTTCCGCCACCACGGGTAGGCCTCGGCGAGCCAGATCGTGTCGAAGCCGCCCTCGTCCATCGCGCGGGCGTGCTCGAGAATCTCCTCGAGCGGCTCCATTGTCAGCTGCATGACGCCGATCCGGAACGGAACCGGCATCGAATTACTGCGCCTTTGCCTCGGCGACCTGTGCCTCGAGCGCGTTCAGGACGTTCCCGACCTGCTGGTTGACGATCGGCTGGAAAACGCGCTGGCCCATGCTGCCGATCGGGCCGGCGACGCGCACGTCGGCCTCCCAGCGCATGTGCGTCCGGTCGCCCTCCGGAGTGAGGTGAAACTGGGTCTCCATCGCGACGATCGCGCCGACGCCCTGGCCCTTGGAGCTCAGCTTCGCGTACTCGATCGGCCGCTCCTCGAGCTTCTCGAACTTGAAGTTGAGCTTCAGCCCACCCATGCCGAGCGGGATCTTGACCGCGGCGCTCCAGTGGCGGTCGTCCTGGATCTCGAAGCTCTCGACGCCGGGCAGCAGCTTCGCCATCTTGCTCGGGTCGTTGAGGACGTCCCATACGAGCTGCGCCGGGGCGTCGAACTCCCTTGTCCCTTCGACTTTCATTGCTGCGTCACCTCCACGAGTGCCGCCGTCTCCTCCGGGCTCTGGATCATCCGCCAGACCCGCTCGGGCGGGTTGAACGAGTCGCTCACGATCGCAGGCTTGCCCGCGCGGCGCAGCGCGTCCTGGATCGCCGCGCAGATCGCGTGGATCGCGGCGCCGCCGCCTTCGCCCATTCCCTTCGTCCCCAGCGAGGAGAACGGCGACGGGCTCTCGATGTGCCCGGTCTTGATCTCCGGCAGGTCGAGTGCGTGCGGTACGTGGTAGTCGTAGAAGTTGGACGTCAGCAGCTGCCCGTACTCGTCGTAGGCGAACGTCTCGTGCAGGGCGGCGCCGATCGCATGGGCGGTCGCGCCGTGCACCTGGCCCTCGACGATCTGCGGGTGGATCCGGATGCCGCAGTCGTCCACGGCGGCGTAGTCGAGGATCTCGACGTGCCCCGTCTCGGGGTCGATCTCGACCACGCACGCGTGGATCTGCGTCGCGTACGTCAGCGTCAGATTGCCGAACTTCGTCTCGAAGTCGGGCATCGTGAACGGCGGTACGTAGACGTACCGGCAGTTGAGCGTGATGTCGCGGAGCTCTGGCGGCAGCACCGCGTTGTTCGCGTTGACGATCGCGCCGCAGGCCATGAACGGAAGCGCTGCCTCGGGGTTGTCGGCCCGCTTCGCGAAACCGCCCGCCAGCACGACGTCGTCCGGGTCTGCTCCGCCCAGCACGCCGCCCGCCAGCCGGCGGATCTCGAGCGAGAGCTTCTCGGCCGCGCCCTTGACCGCCTCCAGGCCCGTGACCGCGAACTGGCTGGCATACGTCCCCGAGAAGCCCGCGTGGGAGTTCCAGTACGAGTCGTGACCGGGCCGGACGTGGATCTGGTCGGGCGAGACGCCGAGAATGTCGGCCGCGACCTGCGAGGCGACCGTCTCGTGGCCCTGGCCCTGCGGGACGGTCCCGAGGGTGAGGACGATCTCGCCGAAGATGTCGAGCTTGATCGTCGCGACCTCGTTGTTCCCCGAGAACTGGAGCTCCGGGTTCAAGAGCGTCGACTGGCCGAAGTTGTTCGTGCCTGAGTCGAGCGTCGAGCCGATCCCGATCCCGAGCAGCTTCCCATTCCCTGCGGCCTGGCGGGCGCGGGCGCTCTCGTAGTCGATCAGCTCGAGGGCGATATCGAGGCAGCGGGCGTAGTCGCCCGAGTCGTAGACGCAGCCGTTCGGCGTCTCGTACGGCATCTCGTCGGTACGGATGTAGTTCTTCTTCCGCACCTCGACCGGGTCGAGCCCGAGCTCGTGAGCGACGATGTCGCAGATTCGCTCGGTCAGCCAGAGGTGCTGCATCCGCGAGTAGCCGCGGTTCGGCGCCACCGGCGACTTGTTCGTCACCACCTGCGTGAAGTCGACGCGGATGTTTCTCCAGCGGTAGAGACCCGGCGTGACCTGCGCCCAGATGATGCAGCCCAGGGGCTCGTAGCGCGGGAACGCGCCGCAGTCGTCGAGCGCTGTGACCTTGAAGCCGAGCATCGTCCCATCGTTCTGGACCGCGACCTCGATGTCGTGGAACCAGCGCTCGTTGCCGTGCGCGTTCGCGGTGTGCTGGTCGGTGCGCCACTCCGTCCACTGGATCGGACGCTTGAGCTTGCGGGCGAGCAGGCAGCAGGCGGTCAGATACGTGTGCGTCGTGATCTTGTTGCCGAAGCCGCCGCCGATGTCCTGCGTGACGAAGCGGAGCTTGTCGAGCGGGATGCGCAGCGCGGGCCCCATCCAGATCGCCGCGACGCCCGGCATCTGGTGGTTGCAGTGGAGGGTGAACTGGCCGGTGCCGCGGTCGTACTCGACGAGCGCAGCGGAGCACTCGAGCGGCGTCGACGCGAAGCGGTCGAAGTGGAGCTCCTTGATCTTGACCACGCGGTCAGCGGCTTTCAGCGCGCCGTCGACATCGCCCCAGTCGAACGTGCCCGACCAGACGACGTTCGTGCCGGCGTCGTCGTGGAGGATCGGCGCGCCCTCGTCCTGGGCGCGGCGGGCGTCGACGATCACGTCGAGCGGCTCGTACTCGACCTCGACGAGATCGGCTGCGTCGCGGGCGACCTCGCGGGAGGAGGCGACCACCGCGACGACGGGCTCGCCGATGTGGCGGACGCGGCCGACCGCGAGCGCGAAGTCCTTGATCTGGCTGCCGGGTGGCGTCGTCAGCTCGAAGAACGGATCGGTCAGCTCGGCGACCTCGTCCGGCGTCAGCGTGCCGTAGACGCCTTCGAGCGCCTCGGCCTTCGAGACGTCGACGGAGACGATCCGTGCGTGCGCGTACGGCGCCCGGACGAAGTGGACGTAGCCCATCCCGTGCCGCTTGACGTCATCCGCGAAGACGCCCTGGCCCTGGACGAGCCGGCCGTCCTCCTTGCGCGGGATGCTCTTGCCGGCGTAGCCGACCTCGAGCTCGACGGGAGTGCTGGCGGGGGCGACCGTGGTCTCGCTCATTGTCCGGACGCAGCCTTGATGGCGTGGACGATGTTCACGTAGCCGGTGCAGCGGCAGATGTTGCCCTGGATGGCCCTGCGGATCTCCTCCTCGGTCGGCTTCGGGTTCTGGGAGAGGAGGTAGGTCGCGCTGAGCAGCATCCCCGGCGTGCAGTAGCCGCACTGGAGGCCGTGGTGCTTGGAGAAAGCGCGCTGGAGGGTGTTGAGCTCACCGTCCGGGGCCAGGCCCTCGACGGTCGTGAGCTCGGCGCCGTCGGCCTGGACCGCGAGCAGCATGCAGCTCTTGACCGCCTGGCCGTCGAGCAGGACTGTGCAGGCGCCGCAGTTGCCCGTGTCGCAGCCGACGTGCGTGCCCGTCAGGTCGAGGTCGTCGCGGAGGAAGTGGACGAGCAGCTTGCGCCCCTCGACCTCCCGCTCGTAGCGTTCGCCGTTCACCGAGACACCGATCGTGTGCTCGCTCACGTGGCCTCTCGCACAGCTCGGGCGGCCAGCACCTCTGCCAGGTGCCGCCGGTAGTCGGCCGAGGCGTGGACGTCGCCGGGCGGGTCGAGGT
>DATCPA010000051.1:0-24114 GCA_036564335.1 Gaiellaceae bacterium | reverse complement strand
CGGCGCGACCGGCTGCCGCGAGACCGGCGCGGGTCGCTTCGGCGCGGGTCTCCGCCTTCCCCTGGTCGCCGAGCGGGAACCAGACCCCGGCCAGCTTCGCGGGGTCGAGGCGCGCGAGCATGTACGACTGGTCCTTCTCAGGGTCGGAGCCGCGCGCCAGTAGCAAACGCCCCCGGTGGGGCACGATTCTGGCGTAATGACCCGTCGCTAGCCTTTTCGCGCCGGCCCGGCGCGAAAAGGCGAGGAGTTCCCCGAAGCGAAAACCGCCGTTGCAGCGCGTGCACGGGTTCGGTGTCTCACCGCGCGCGTAACCGCGCACGAACGGCTCGACGACCGAGCGGCGAAAGGCCTCGCGGAGATCGAGCGTCACGTGGGGAAGCCCAAGGCCATGACAGGTCCGGCGTGCCGCAAGCACCGCCTCGGGCGAGCAGCAGACACGCTCGGAGGCGCGCCCCTCCGGATCGGTCCAGAGCCGCAGCGTCACACCGACCGCCTCGCGGCCGGCGCGCAGGAGAGCCACCGCGCTGTCGACGCCGCCGCTCATCGCCACCGCGACCCGGCCCGGCGCTGGCGGGGCGCGAAAGACCGGTCCAAGCGCGTTCGCCAGCGCGTCGACCGCAAGCGTCTCGCCCCCGACCGCGGCGGCCTCGAGCAGGCTCAGCCCACGCAGGTCGGCGTCGAGCCCGTCGGCGTCGGCATCGACGATGCACTCACGCTCGATGCGAAGGCGAACGAGCGCCCAGCACCCGTCGCGCGAAGAGTCACCGCTGACTTCGATCATGTCCCCCCGGGTCACAGCCTGTTAGTGCCCCACCCTGCCGATGTCTCCGCCCCGTAGCGAACCTGGACGAACCAGGTGGGTGCCGTGCGGGGCGGCTTGTCTCCCGACTCACCGCGCCCGACTCGGGCTCCCTCGCTTTGGCTGTTGGTTCTACTTTGAAGTGCGGAGCCACGAACAGGGTCGGGCACCCGAGGCATGGTATCGGCCCTCAGCCGCCGCGCGTGAAGCTCCACCGAATCGTCTGCACGCCGGACAAGGCGAGCAGGTCGGCGAGGGCAGGCGTCACCTCGAACTCCCGGCCGGGTACGAAGGGCCCGCGGTCGACGACCGTTGTGAGCACGGTCTTGCCGTGGTACTCGACGAAGAGCTTCGCGCCACAGGGGAGAACCGGATGGTCGACCCCGAGCGTCTTCGGGCTCAGGAGCGTTCCGCAGCCGGATGCGTGACCAGACAACGGACGCGAGCGGACGCCGGCAATCGCCCTGTACCAGGCGCTCTGGTTGGAGACGGCCGGGCGGGGAAGCGGCGCAGCCGCCTTCGGTCCGGGGTTGTCTCGTGCCGCCAGGGCCAGCGCGACGACGATCCCGAGCACGGCTGCAGCCGCCAGCGACAGCTGGCGTTGCGCGAGCAGAGCGCTCATCTCGAAGGCGGTTCGTCCTCCGGCGGGGCCGTCCCGCCGAAGATGCGCGTATAGGCCTCGACCTCCTCGGTGTGCGTCGAGCCCACATCCGCGCGCAGTGGGTACGCGTCCTCAAGCTCGTGTCGCTCCGGCTCGGGCTGCCAGCCGATCTGGGGCTCGGGCTCCGGTTCGGGCGGTGGCGCTGTGACGGCGCGGGCGGCCGGACGGCCCTGAGCGCGCCACACGGCAAGCTCGAAGACCGAGACGAGCACCCATCCCGCGGCGAGCAGGGCAACGATCACGCCCGAGCGGAGATCGGCCAGTCCCGCTCCCACGCCGAGCAGGATCAGGAATCCGGCCTCGATCGCAAATCTCGGCCCGAATCCGCCCGGCATCGCCCTAGCCTAGCGCTCCTCTTGCTCCACGACGACCTCGATTCCGAGCTCGGCCAGCACCTCGGGCGGCATCGGCGTCGGCGCGCCGGTGAGCGGGTCCGAGCCGCTCGAGACCTTGGGGAAGGCGGTCACCTGGCGGATGTCGGGCTCGCCGGCCATCAGCGCCACGAAGCGGTCGGCTCCCATCGCGAAGCCGCCGTGGGGCGGCGCGCCCATCTCCAGCGCCTCGAGCAGGAAGCCGAACTTTCCCCGCGCCTCGTCGTCGCTCATCCCCATCGTCCGGAAGACGGCCGCCTGGACCTCGGAGCGGTGAATCCGGATCGAGCCGGAGCCGAGCTCCCACCCGTTCCAGATCAGGTCGTAGTGCTGGCTCAACGCGGCACCCGGATCCTGCTCGACCAGCTCCTCGTGCCCGGCGATCGGCGCCGTGAACGGGTGGTGGAGGAACGTCCAGCGGCCGGTCTGCTCGTCGCGCTCGAAGAGCGGGAAGTCGATCACCCAGTGGAAGACCTGAGCGTCGGGAGCGACGAGTGCCAGCTCGCGGGCCAGGTGCAGGCGGAGTCCGCCGAGCACACGGGCGACGGCAGCAGGCTCGGCCGCGGCGAAGAGCACGGTCGAGGCGGGCGGGGCCGCGAACGCTTCGAGCTCCTGCTGCGAAAGGAACTTGGCGATCGGGGATCGAACCTCCCCCTCCTCGTCGTACACCAGATATGCGAGGCCCTTCGCGCCCCACTCCTTCGCAACGTCCTCGAGCCGGGCGAGCTCGGCGCGCGAGAGCTCTTGCGGAACGACGATGAAGCGCACGGATTCCGCGTTGCCGAAGACGCCGAACTCCGACCCACGGGTCACCTCCGTGCCGTCGTGGATCTCGAGGTTGAAGCGGAGATCGGGCTTGTCGGTGCCGTACTTCGCGATCGCCTCGGCATAGGTCAGGCGAGGGAACGGCCGCTCGGGCGGCGTCCGGCCGGACGCCGCGAACGCGTTGACGACCACGGCTTCCATCACGTCGAGTACCTCTTCCCGCTCGACGAACGCCATTTCGAGGTCCAGCTGGCGGAACTCGAACTGGCGGTCAGCGCGGAGATCCTCGTCACGCCAGCAGGTGGCGATCTGGTAGTAGCGGTCGATCCCGCCGATCATGCAGAGCTGCTTGAAGAGCTGGGGCGACTGGGCGAGCGCGAAGAAACGGCCGGGCTGCAGCCGGACCGGAACGAGGAAGTCGCGGGCTCCTTCGGGGGTCCCCCTCGTCATGCTCGGCGTCCAGACGTCGATGAAGCCGAGGTCGTCCATCGTCCGGCGGATCGACTGGATGACGACGTGCGACAGGCGCAGGTTGCGCTGCATCTGGTCGCGGCGCATGTCGAGATAGCGGTATCGCAGGCGCAGAGTCTCGTCGACTCCCTCCTCGTCGAGCTGGAACGGAAGCGGGACTGAGCGGGACACGACCGCCAGCCGGTCGACCTGGAGCTCGACGGCACCGGTGGGCAGATTCGCATTCACCGCGTCGGGAGCCCGCGCGACGATTTCTCCTTCTGCCTGCAGCACGAACTCGTTCCGGACGCCGTGGGCCGCCGCGTGCGCCTCGGGCGTGCGCTCCGGATTGATCACGAGCTGGCACACGCCGGTGTGGTCGCGGAGGTCGATGAACACGAGACCACCGTGGTCGCGCCGCGTGTCGACCCAACCGGCGAGCGTCAGCTTCTGGCCAACGTGCTCCGGCCGAACCTGGCCGCAGAGGACGTCACGCCAGCTCACGCTGTGACCTTCGAGAGATCGGTCCCGGTCTCGACCACGATGACGCGCTTCGCGCCGAGACGCCCCGCCTGCGTGTGCTGGCCCTTCACCGAGCGACCGGCGAAGTCCGCGTCCGCGCGCAGTCCCGCGGCCCGCAGCTCGAGCATCTTGGCGAGCACGGCCGCGCGGTCGACCCCGGCCTCACAGACGAAGAAGACGTCGATGCCTTCGTCTGCGGGCGCCGCCGCACCCGCGTGCTCGAGCGCGAGCAGCAGCCGCTCGATTCCGGCCCCGAAGCCGACGCCCGGGGTGTGGGGGCCGCCGAGCTCCTCGGCGAGCCCGTCGTAGCGCCCGCCCCCGCTGAGCGTGCTGGTCGAGCCGCCCTCCGGGCCGACGAACTCCCAGGTCGTGCGCGTGTAGTAGTCGAGCCCGCGCACGAGCGTCGGGACGAGCTCGTAGACGACGCCGAACGCATCCAGGTAGCGGCGAACCTCGGCGAAGTGCTCCCGACAGGCGTCGCAGAGCGAATCGCCGATCGTGGGGGCCTGTTTCAGCACCGCCTGCACCTCCGGCGGCTTGCCGGCGATGTTGTCGAGAGCGCGGAGTGGGTTCCGGCGCGCCTGCTCGCGCGTACCCTCGTCCAGCTCTGCGTCGTGCTCCTCGAGCCACGGCCGGAGCCGGTCGAGGTAGGCGGGCCGGCACGCCTGGTCGCCGATCGAGTTCAGCTCGAGCCGGTACTCGGTCACGCCGAGCCGGTTGAGCAGCGTGTCGTAGAGCTGGATGACCTCGGCGTCGACCGCCGGGTCGTCGGAGCCGATCGCCTCGAGGTCCAACTGCCAGTGCTCGCGGTAGCGCCCCTTCTGCGGCCGCCCGTAGCGGTAGATCGTCTCGTAGGTGTAGAGCTTCTGGGGCTGCGGCTCGTGATGGAGGCCGTGCTGGAGGTAGGCGCGGACGATCGGCGCCGTCGCCTCGGCGCGGAGCGTCAGGGAGCGCTCGCCGCGGTCCGTGAACGTGTACATCTCCTTGGAGACGATCTCGGAGCCCTCTCCGGATGTCCGCGCGAAGAGCTCCGTATCCTCGAACACGGGTGTGTCGATGCGCCGGTAGCCGTAGAGCACGCACAGCCGCTCGAACTCCCCGGTCACCTGCCGCCAGCGGGGCTGTTCGGAGGGGAGGATGTCGTGCGTGCCTCTGGGAGCTTCGAACTTCGGCACCTAGGCGCGCAGCTCTGCGAGGAACGGGTTGCGGGCGAGCTCGTCGCCGAGCGTCGTCGGCGGCCCGTGCCCGGAGTAGACGACCGTCTCGGGCGGGAACCGCTCGAGCAGCGTGCGGATCGACTCGACGAGCGTCTCCCAGTCGGCCATCGGCAGGTCCGTGCGGCCGACCGAGCCGGCGAAGAGCACGTCCCCCGAGAAGAGACAGAGGTCGGCGTAGAACGCGAGGTGGCCCGGCGAGTGGCCCGGGACCTGGACGGTCTCGAACGAGATCCCCGCCAGCTCGATCGTCTCGTCGCCGGCGAGGAGGACGTCAGCCTGATACGGACGGATCGGAATCCCCGGGTAGTAGGCGCTTGGCTCGGCGAGCACCGGCGCCTCGACCGAGGAAACGTAGACGGGAGCTCCGGAGGCCTCGGCCAGGTCGGCAACGGCTCCGATGTGGTCGTAGTGCGTGTGCGTGACGATGATCCCCGCGACGGACACGCTCATCTGCGCGAGCTCGAGCCTGATCGTGGCAGCGTCGCCGCCGGGGTCGATCACGACCGCCTCAGCGACTCCGCGGTCGGCGCGGACGACGTAGCAGTTCGTCCCGATCGGGCCCAGTTCGTAGCGGTCGACGACGAGGCTCATCCTGCGGTCGAGTTTAGACTGCTCGTCTTTCAGCGCGGGACGGGCTTTGCCCGGCCCGCTGCCGGCCGGCGTTCGCCGGGGTACGATCGCCTCTGTGCAGAGCTGGGATCTGAAGGCGATCGAGACGCCGGGTGGAAGCCGCTCGCCCGTCGTCCTCCATACCGAGGCGGAGGCCCGCGCGGTGCTGGTCGGGCTCGAGCAGGGGCAGGAGCTCGGCGACCACCAGGTCAAGGAGCACGCCTGGGTGCTGGTCGTGGACGGAGGCGTCCTGATCGAGTCGGGCGCCGAGGCCCTCGAGGCCGGGCCTGGAACGCTCGTCCACTTCGAGCCCGACGAGCGGCACTCGGTCTCGGCCGCGGACGGCGGAGCTCGTCTTCTCCTGCTGCTCGCCCCCTGGCCCGGCGAGGGGCACTACCGCGAGGACTAGTAGTAGGACTAGCGCCTGGGCTTGCGCTCGCGGGGCGGGATCGGGTCACCGATCCGCTTGCGGTAGTTGCGGTACATCATCACGTCCATGAAGTAGCTGAACGGGAGGAAGAAGATGAGCAGCACGAGGAGCTGGACGATGACGCTCGCGGCTGTCGCGTTCTTCGGCTTGAGCAGGTAGACGACGACCAGCATGATCGGCGCGAAGATGGCCGCCCGGCGGCCGACCTTCTGCCAGGACGGCGGATCGATCTTGCGAGGCGCTCCCCGCGCGCTTTGACTTCCCCTCGCTGCGGGCTTGGCGGACGGCCTGCCGGACGGCCTTGTGCCCTGCCCGGCGGGCTTGGCTGCCTTCGAGGGCGCGTCGTCCTCCTCGACCTCGACCTCGTGACCCTCGTCGTCGACGTAGACGTACTCCCACTCGTGGCGCCGGTTCTTCTGCTCCCTGCGCCGTTGCTTCCTGGTCGGCATGTGGTTCTAGCCTAGCTCCGTCCTCACGCCTCCGACCACGACTGCCGCGACCTGGTTTCCCCCCAGGTGGTAGGCGAGGTAGCGCCAGTCGGGAGCGTCGAGCAAGACTAGGTCCGCGTCATAGCCCGCGGCGATCCGGCCTTTTCGGTCTCCGCGTCCGAGCACGTGAGCCGCGTTGACCGTGCAGGCCACGAGCGCCTCGGCCGGTGACAGCTTGAGCTGCGTCGCCGCGAGCGAGCAGGTGACCGCCAGGCTCTCGCAAAACGCGCTGCCGGGGTTGAAATCGGTCGCGAGAGCGACCGCTGCGCCGGCGTCGACCAGGGCACGCGCCGGCGGCATCGGCCGGCCGAGAAAGAGCGCGCTCGCCGGCAGCAGGACGCCGACGACGTCGCTCGCCGCGAGTCCCCGGATGCCGTCCTCGCCGGTTGCCTCGAGGTGATCGACCGACCGCGCGCCGAGCTCGACCGCGAGCGGGATCGCGCCCTGCTCTGTGAACTGGTCGCCGTGGATGCGCAGCGTGAGCCCCGCGTCCCGGCAAGCGGTCAGGTAGCGGCGTGCCTGGGTCGCGTCGAACGCGCCTCGCTCGAGGAACACGTCCGCAGCTTCCGCGAGACGAGCCGCGTCCGGAAGCACCTCGGAGAGCGCGAAGTCGAGGTACGCATCGGCGTCCGGGAACTCGGGCGGGACGGCATGCGCACCGAGCCAGGTCGGGATCCCGCCGGCCGCGGAGATCGCCCGGAGTTGCGCGAGCTCGGTGTCCCGGTCGAGCCCGTACCCGGACTTCGCCTCGAAGGTCGTCGTGCCGGCGCGGAGCATCCAGCCGCGGTGGCGGCGCACGATGTCGACGAGCTCTTCCTCGGTGGCCGCGCGCGTCGCCTCGACGGTCGAAAGAATCCCGCCGCCTGCCGCGTGTAGCTCCTCGTAGGTCGCGCCTGCGGCGCGGAGGGTGAACTCCTCGACGCGGTCGCCTGCGAAGCACGCGTGAGTGTGGCAGTCGACGAGGCCCGGAATCGCGCAAAGGCCTCGTCCGTCGAGCTCCTCCACCTCGCCGTCGAGCGGGCCGAGGTCGCGCATCCGCCCGACCACTGCGATCTTCCCTTCCTCGCAAAGGGTGTACGCATCCTCGACGACGTCGAGCGCGCCGAGCGCCGCGCCTCGAAGCGGCGCGCCTGTGCCCGCCGGCGAGACAACCTGCGCCAGGTCACGAACGAGCAGGCGGGTCACTGCCCCGGTAGCGGGATGCCGTGCTCGGCCGCTGCCTCGATGGCCTCGGCGTAACCAGCGTCGGCATGCCGGATCACACCCGTGCCGGGATCGGTGGTCAGCACCCGCTCGAGCCGCTCGGCGGCGTCTTCGGAACCGTCTGCGACCACAACCATGCCGGCATGGATCGAGTTCCCGATCCCGGTCCCGCCGCCGTGGTGGACGCTGACCCACGTCGCGCCGGCGGCGACGTTCAGCAGCGCGTTCAGGATCGGCCAGTCGGCGATCGCGTCGGACCCATCGGCCATCGCCTCGGTCTCGCGGTACGGCGAGGCAACGGAGCCCGAGTCGAGGTGATCCCTCCCGATCACGACCGGCGCCTTCACCTGTCCGCTGCGGACGAGCTCGTTGATCGCCAGCCCCGCCCTCGCGCGGTCGCCGTAGCCCAGCCAGCAGATCCGTGCGGGCAGCCCCTGGAATGCCACCCGGGCGGGAGCCAGCTCGAGCCACCGCTGCAGGGCGGCGTCCTCCGGGAACAGCTCGCGCAGCGTCGAGTCGATCGCGGCGATGTCTCCCGGGTCACCGGAGAGAGCGGCCCACCGGAACGGCCCGATCCCGCGGCAGAAGAGTGGTCGGATATAGGCCGGGACAAAGCCCGGGTATGTGAACGCGTCCTCGACGCCCGCCTCTAAGGCCTCACCTCGCAGGTTGTTGCCATAATCGAAAACATAGCTGCCGGCGCGGACGTACTCCAGGAGCCCGCGGACATGTGTTGCGATCGAGTCACGAGCTCGTTGCAGATATGTCTCAGGATCGGTCTTGCGCAGCTCGTCCGCCGCCGCGACGTCCAGTCCCGCCGGCACATAGCCGTTCAGCGGATCGTGCGCGGCGGTCTGATCCGTGACGAGGTCGAAGGCTTCCCCGCGCCGCGCGAGCTCCGGGACGAGCTCCGCAGCGTTGCCGAGCAGCCCGACCGAGAGCCCCCGCCCCTCGCGCTGGGCCGCGCGCACCCGCGCGAGCGCATCCTCCACCGAGTCGGTCGCCTCGTCCAGATAACGGGTCTCCAGCCGTCGCTCGATCCGGGCGGGGTCGACCTCGATGCACAGCGTGGCCGCGTTCAGCATCGACCCGGCGAGCGGCTGTGCGCCGCCCATCCCGCCGAGCCCGGCGGTGAGGATCGACCGGCCGGCGAGGTCGACTGCCGCGAAATGCTTCTCCGCCGCGGCGGCGAAGGTCTGGTAGGTGCCCTGGAGAATCCCCTGGGTACCGATGTAGATCCAGCTCCCCGCGGTCATCTGGCCGTACATCGTCAACCCGAGCGCCTCCAGCCGGCGGAACTCGTCCCAGGTCGCCCAGCGCGGCACGAGCATCGCGTTCGCGATCAGGACGCGCGGTGCGCCCGGATGCGTGCGGAACACGCCGACAGGCTTGCCGCTCTGGACGAGCAGCGTTTCGTCGTCCCCGAGGCGGAGCAGCGAGCGGACAATCGCCTTCAGCGCTTCGTGGCTGCGGGCGGCCCGGCCCGAGCCGCCGTAGACGATCAGCTCCTCGGGCCGCTCGGCAACCTCGCGGTCGAGGTTGTTCAGCAGCATCCGCAGGGGTGCCTCGGTCATCCACGACCGGGCGAGCAGCTCCGTACCCCGCGGTGCCCGGATGGAGGAGAGGTTGCCGCAGAGCGATTCGACGGTCGCGTCGAGCGTTTCGGTCGCGCTCATTCTTGCCCTCCTTGCTGAATCCGCTGGTTCCAGCGCCACCAGCTGTACCCCGTCGCGCTGAAGAACAGCGCAACCGCGACGATCACTGCGCGCTGCAGGTCGCCGCCCGTCAACGCGGCGACACCGATGACGATGCAGGCGACCACGGCGTAGAGGATGGCGGTGTCGCGATAGGGATGCCTCGGCACCGGGCGGGGCGACTCCCAACGCAGCTTCTTCACGACAGCGCCCCGCACGCGTCTTCGACCGCGGACACCAGCGTGCCGTCGCGGATCGCACCAGCGACCAGGTCGATCTCGCCCGAGAGCGACCGGTCTTCGGTGAGCCGTGGCGACAGCGAGCGTACGAACCCGCGGGCCGCCGCGACCCCAACTCCCGGCTCGAGCGGCGCGAGGAACTCCACCGCCTGGACGGCGGCGAGCAGCTCGATCGCGAGCGCCCACTCGACGTTCGCCAGCACCTGCCAGGCCTTCAGGCCGGCCGCGTTGCCCATCGAGACGTGGTCCTCCTGGCCGGCGCTCGTGGGGATCGAGTCGACGCTCGCCGGGTGGGAGAGCACCTTGTTCTCGCTGACGAGCGACGCCGCCACGTACTGCGGGATCATGAACCCGGAGTTGAGCCCGCCGTCGGTGGTCAGGAAGGCCGGCAGGCCGTCCGACAGGCTCGGGTTGACGAGCCGCTCGACGCGGCGCTCGGAGATGCTCGCGAGCTCGGCCACCGCCATCGCCAGCGCGTCGAGCGCGAAGGCGACCGGCTGCCCGTGGAAGTTCCCGTTCGAGACCAGCAGCTCTTCCTCGACGAGGACGAGGGGGTTGTCGGTGGCCGCGTTCAGCTCGACCGAGACCGTGTAGTCGACGTAGTCGAGCAGGTCGCGGGAGGCACCGTGCACCTGCGGCGCGCACCGCAGCGAGTAGGCATCCTGCACCTTGTCGCACCAGCGGTGGGACTCGTTGATCGCCGAGCCCTCGATCAGCGTCAGCACATTGGCGGCCGAGCTCTGCTGCCCGCGCAGCGGACGCAGGGCGTGCACCTGGGGCAGGAAGCTCTCGCGGGAGCCCTGGAGCGCCTCCAGCGAGACCGCGCAGGCGATGTCGGCCGCCTTGGTGAGCCGCCGTGCGCGCATCAGCCCCAGCGCCCCGAAGGCGGTCATGAACTGGGTCCCGTTCACGAGCGAGAGCCCTTCCTTGGCCTCGAGAGTGACGGGTTCGAGCCCGGCGCGCGCGAGCGCCTCGTGCCCGGCCAGCCGCTCACCTTCGAACGAGGCCTCGCCCTCGCCGACGAGCGGCAGCCCCAGGTGCGCCAGCGGCGCGAGATCGCCGCTCGCACCGACCGAACCGCGGCTCGGCACGTGCGGGAGCACGCCCCGGTTCATGCACTCGAGCAGAAGCTCCACCACCTCCGGCCGCGCGCCGGATCGGCCCTTGGCGAGCGCGTTCGCCCGCAGGAGCATGGCCGCGCGCACGATCTCGTCGGGATAGGGATCACCGACGCCGCAGGCATGGCTACGGAGCAGCCGCAGCTGGAGCTCGCGCGTCAGCTCCTCGGGGATCGACTTGGAGACGAAGCGGCCGAAGCCCGTGTTGACCCCGTAGGTGTGCTCGGTCGCGCCGTGGACCGCGCCCTCGACGACGGCGCGGGCTGCGAGCATCTGCCCACGCGCCTCCTCCGCGAGCGCCGCCTGCCCGCCCTCGACGGCGACAGCCCAGACGTCCTCGACGGTCAGATCCCCGCCGGTGAGGCCGATCGCCGTCGCCCGGGTCACCGGCCGAGTCTAGCCCTCAGTTGTCAGCTGCGGCCCGGGCGCTGCCGCCCGCGACGGAGCGCGTCCAACCGGCGGCGGGCCTGCTTCGTCGGCCGCGCCCCGAGGTCGGCGCCGAGCGGCCGGCTCAGCCGGCGCTCGGCAGCGTGCCGCTCCCGCTCCGCCATCGACTCTGCCGTCTCCTCGTACAGCGTCGCCGCGACGCTCGCCGGCCCGCGGCGCTCGGCGACGCCCGTCACGACGACTGTCCGCCGAAGCTGCCCGACTCTCACCTCCAGGCGGTCGCCGGCCGCTACCTCCCGCGCCGGCTTCACGCGCGAGCCGTTGACCTGCACGTGTCCTGCCAGGACCGCCTCGATGGCCGCGGACCGCGTTTTGAAGAAGCGCGCTGCCCAGAGCCACTTGTCGACGCGGATGCGTTCCATTGCCAATCAGCCTTCCAGGATCCGCAGCTCGAGGACCCGGGATTCGTCGAAGCCGTCGATCCGGAGCATCGCCCCGGCGGCAGCCGCGGCGGCGCCGGCCGGCATCAGGCCGACGAGCTCCGAGCCGGCGATCTCGACGCCCCGTGTCGCGGCCTCGTTCGAGACCCGCTCGACGATGTCGTGCAGCGCCGCCGCCTCCCAGTCCTCGACGTTCATGCTCACCTGGACGAGGCCGGCGCTCGGCAGCTCCAGGCCGAGCGCGCGCACGCCCGGAAACCCGCCTCCGCTCTCGCGCACGACGGCCGCGATCTCCCGTGCGACCTCCGGATCGTCGCTGCGCAGGTTGACGTTGAAGGCGATCAGGGGGTGCCGGGCTCCCACGAGCACCGCGCCCGCGGCCGGGTCGAGCCTGGGCGGCCCGAAGTCCGGTGCGAGCTCCCCCGCGTCGAGCCGCCGCTGCAGCTCCTCCGGGCCGCCGCGCCTGAAGAACGCCGGGCCACGCCCCCGACCGCCGTAGAGAAACACCGGTAGCCCGAGCTCGCCCACCCGCCTGCCCACCTCGTTCGCCGCGGCCTGCGCCCGCTTCATGTCCCCGGGCGCGATCGGTACGAGTGGGACGACATCCGCAGCGCCGATGCGCGGGTGCGCGCCCTCGTGACGTCGCAGGTCGATGCGTTCCCGCGCGCACGCGACGCCCGCCACCAGCGCCTCCACGAGTCGGGTGTCCTCGCCGACCACCGTGAACACCGAGCGGTTGTGGTCCGCATCGGCGTGCACGTCCAGTAGCCGCGCCCGCTCCGACAGCGCGCGGCCGATCGCGTCGATCGTCTCGCGGTCACGCCCCTCAGAGAAGTTCGGCACCGACTCCAGCGGCAGCACGTTGCGTACCCTAGACCCGGGTGAAGGCGTACTACCACGCGCGGGCGCGCGAGTACGACGACTGGTGGCTCGGTAGGGGCCTCTACGCGCCGAAGCTCCAGCCCGGATGGACGGAGGAGCGCGATCTGGCCTTCATGACCGTCGCCTCGCTGCCCCCGAAACGGACGCTCGACGTGGCCTGCGGCACCGGCTGCGTCACCCGATTCCTCCCCGGTGAGGTCATCGGCATCGACCAGAGCGACGCGGTGCTCGACGTCGCGCGGGAGCAGGCGCCGAACGCGACCTACGTCCAGGGCGACGGGCTCGAGCTGCCCTTCGAGGACGGCTCATTCGAGCGAGTGTTCACGAGCCATTTCTACGGCCACCTCGAGGAGGAGGACCGCGTGCGCTTCCTCGCCGAGGCGCGCCGCATCGCCTCCGAGCTGGTCGTCTTCGACGCGGCGCTCCACGGTGGGTCCGAGCGCCACGAATGGCAGGAACGCGTGCTCAACGACGGCACCCGCTGGACGGTGTACAAGCGGTTCTTCACCGGCGATGCGCTGCTCGCCGAGCTGGGCGGTGGAACGATCCTCCATCAGGGCCGCTGGTTCGTTCTCGTCACGGCGTGACGCGTCGCCGCACGTCCTACCGCTCGCTCACCTCGCTCCAGCGCGACAACCGGGGTTGCCGCGCGTGCGCCGAGGCCGGGTTCCCGCTCGAGTCGCTGCCCGTGCTGGAGGGGCACGCCGGCCAGCGCGCCTACCTCTTCGGACAGGCGCCGGGCGTGCTCGAGGGCCAGGAGCGCCGACCGTGGCGTGGCCGCGCCGGCCAGAACCTCCGCCGCTGGCTCGAGCTCGACGAGGAGACCTTCTACGCGACGTTCTACTGCGCCTCGGTCACGCGCTGCTATCCGGGCCGCGCGCAGCCCGGTCCCGGCGACCGTACGCCGACGTCGCGCGAGCAGGAGCTCTGCTCGTTCTGGCTGGAATGGGAGCTGCGCCTGCTGCGTCCCGAGCTGATCGTCGCCGTCGGCGGTCTTGCCGCCGGGCGGCTGCTGGGTCTGCGCAGCCTCTCGGAGTGCATCGGCTCGAGCTTCGAGCGGGACGGTGCAGTCGTGATTCCCCTCCCCCACCCGTCAGGCGTCAGCCGCTGGCTGAACGAGCTGGCCAACCGGCGGCAGCTGGACCGCGCGCTCGCCCTGATCCGGGCTCAGCTACAGCCCTCGACGTAGGTGACCGGCGTCGCGCCGAAGGCGATCACCGTCACCTTGCCCTGCGGACTGACGTCGAAGCGGAGCTTCCAACGGCGCCGAATCGCTTGCGCTCGAAGATCGCATAGCCCCGTGCGGCGCCGCGCGAGATCCGCGCGACCTGACAGGCCGACCCGGGCGAGGCTGCGGCGAGCACGAGTGCGACGAGGAGGCCCATCCGCGCCGACTGTAGTCCACAACCCGGGGCTAGACTCGAATGGTGACCCCGGAGAGCGCGCCATACCGCACAACGTTCGTCCGCCTACTCGGATTCCTACGTCCCTACCGTGTTTCCCTCGTCGTCTCGATCGTCCTTGCGGTCGGCTCGCAGGCGGCACAGATCGCGTTGATCTGGGTGACGGGCCGCCTGGTGGACCGCGCTATCCGCCCGCGCGACTCGCACGAGCTGTGGATCTTCGTCTGGACAATCGTCGGCCTCGGCGTGGTCAAGTCCCTGCTGATGATCGGGCGCCGGCTGATCTCGGGCCGGCAAGCCCTGGGCGTGGAGATGGACATGCGAAACGGGCTCTACGCGAAGCTCGTCCGGCTCTCGTTCGGCTTCTACGACCGCCACCAGACGGGCCAGCTGATGTCCCGCGCGACCATCGATCTCCAGGGCGTCCGCTTCTTCCTCGGCTACGGCCTGATCTTCTTCTTCCAGAACGTCCTCACCGTGCTCTCGGTGACGGCAGTGCTCTTCTTTGTCGAGTGGCGGCTGGCGCTGATCGGACTAGCGGTCACGCCGCCCCTGATCGCGCTCGCCTATCGCTACAGCCACGTTGCCCACCCCACGCTGCGCGACGTCCAGCAGAAGCTCGCTGATGTGGCAACCGTCGCGCAGGAGAACATTGTCGGCGTCAACGTGGTCAAGGCGTTCGCGCAGGAGCCGGCCGAGGAGGCGAAATTCGACGCACGCTCCGAGGCCGTCTTCCAGCAGACGCTGACGGCGAACAGGCAGCGCGCGCTCTACGTGCCGCTGATCTCGTTTCTGCCGCTGCTCGCACAGGCCGGGGTGCTGTTGGCCGGCGCGCGGATGGTCGCGCACGGCAGTCTCT
The DNA here is from genome assembly GCA_036564335.1 of Gaiellaceae bacterium. Lineage (GTDB taxonomy): Bacteria > Actinomycetota > Thermoleophilia > Gaiellales > Gaiellaceae > DATBLE01. The sequence goes on along the minus strand of DATCPA010000051.1, from coordinate 9,577 downwards.
CGGTCGGCGGTTTCGTCGCCTTCAACCTCTACCTCGGCATGCTCGTGGTCCCGCTGCGCTCCCTCGGCATGTGGATCGGCCAGGCTCAGCGCGCGACCGCGTCAGGCGAGCGGATCTTCCAGGTGATGGACGAGCCCGAGGAGGTCGGCGACCTCCCGGGCGCGATCGAGCTGCCGCCGGGCCCAGGGCACGTCCGCTTCGAACGCGTCTCATTCGAATACCTCATCGGCCGGCCCGTGCTGAGCGACGTCGACCTCGACGTGCCGGCCGGCCGCACCGTGGCCCTGATCGGCCATACGGGCTCGGGGAAGACGACGCTGACCGCGCTCGTTCCGCGCTTCTACGACGCGACGGCCGGACGCGTGACGATCGACGGCAACGACGTCCGCGACGTGACGTTCGCCTCGCTCCGCCGCGCAATCGGCGTCATCTCACAGGATCCGTTCCTCTTCTCGGCGACGGTGCGGGAGAACATCGCGTTCGGCGCCGGCGACCTGCCGCAGGAGGCGGTCGAGGCGGTCGCGCGCGCCGCGCAGGCGCACGAGTTCATCGAGCGGCTGCCGCAGGGCTACGAGACCGTGATCGGCGAGCGCGGGATCACACTCTCGGGCGGCCAGAGGCAGCGGCTTGCGATCGCGCGGGCGCTGGCGGTGGCCCCCCGGATCCTCATCCTCGACGACGCCACCGCGTCGGTCGACGCCTCGACCGAGGCTCTGATCCGCGTCGGCCTGCGCGGGGCGATGGCCGGGCGGACGACGTTCATCATTGCGCACCGTCTTTCGACGATTGCGCTCGCGGACGAGATCGTCGTCCTCGACGACGGCCGGATCGCCGCGCGCGGGACGCACGACGAGCTGATCGCGACCAGCCCCGTGTACGCAGAGATCTACGAGCACGGCCTGCTCGAGCGGCAGTTCGCGGACGCCGTCGAGGCGCGCGCCGAAGTCTCCGAGGTCGCCTGATGCGCATCCACCAGCCGGGCAGCCATCTGCCGGAGGAGCGGGGTGACCGCGCGCGTGACTGGTCGTGGCGCCGGACGCGACACCGCTTCGCCACGCTCGGCGCGCTGATCGCGCCGTACAAGCTGCGGGCGGCGTTCTCGGTCCTCTCGCTGCTGGCCGCAACCGCCACCGCCCTCGCACCGCCGTTCCTTGCCAAGTACGCGCTCGACGATGCGATCCAATCCGACCGCCAGGGGCGCCTCTACCTGGTGGTGGGGATCTTCGTTGCCGCCGGCCTGGCGAACTGGGGCATGACGTACGCGCAGACGTACCTGACCGGCTGGGTCGGCGAGCGGATGCTGGCCGATCTCCGCTCGAGGCTTTTCCGCCACCTCCAGCGGCTCTCGCTCGGCTACTTCGAGCGGACGCGCGCGGGCGTGATCATCAGCCGGCTGACGAACGACGTCGAGGCGCTCGACCAGCTCGTCACGGACGGCATCTCCAGCCTCGTCCAGAACACGCTCACCCTCGTCGGCACGGCGATCCTGCTCTTCGTCCTCGACTGGCGGCTGGCGCTCGCCACCCTCGCGGTGATCCCTGTGATGAGCGTCGCGACGGCGCTCTTCCGGAAGTACTCGACGCGCGCGTACCGGGCCGTCCGCGAGCGCCTCGGGCTCGTCACCGCGACGCTCGCCGAGGACATCGCCGGCATGCGCGTCGTCCAGGCGTTCACGCGCGAGCAGGCGAACATCCGCAACTTCCGGGAGATCAGCGACCGGTATCGCCAGTCGAACCAGCAGACCGTGCTCCTGAACGGGCTCTACTTCCCGTTCGTCGACCTGCTCTCGACCATCGCGCTCGCGGTCGTCCTCGGCTACGGCGGCCACCTCTACTTCCAGGGCGCGGTCTCGATCGGGACGCTCTTCGCCTTCATGCTCTATGTCCAGAACTTCTTCGATCCCGTCCAGCAGCTCTCGCAGCTCTACGGCACGTTCCTCTCGGCGACGGCCGCGTTGGACAAGATCACCGACGTCCTCGACGAGGAGCCCGAGGTGCTCGACGCCCCCGGCGCCGTTGCCCTGCCGCACGTGCGCGGACATGTCCGCTTCGAGGGCGTGCGGTTCACGTACGGGCGGGGTGACGAAGTGCTACACGGGATCGACCTCGACGTGCCGCCCGGAACGACGGTTGCGCTCGTCGGCCACACGGGGGCGGGCAAGTCGACGATCGCCAAGCTGCTCGCCCGCTTCTACGATCCGACGCACGGGCGGATCACGATCGACGGCCTGGATCTCCGCGACGTGACGCAGGCGTCGCTCCGCCACCAGCTCGGCGTCGTCCTGCAGGAGGGCTTCCTCTTCGCCGGGACCGTCCGGGAGAACATCGCGTTCGGCCGGCCCGACGCAACCGACGACCAGATCGTCGCCGCCGCGCAGGCTGTGGGCGCCCACGATTTCGTTACCCGGCTCGAGGACGGCTACGAGACAGAGCTCGGCGAGCGCGGGCTGCGACTCTCGCTCGGCCAGCGGCAGCTGGTCGCGTTCGCGCGGGCGCTCCTCGCCGACCCGCGCATCCTCGTCCTCGACGAGGCGACGTCCTCGGTCGACATCGGCACCGAGCGGCGGATCGAGGTCGCGCTCCGGAAGCTGCTCGCCGGCCGCACGGCCTTCATCATCGCGCACCGGCTCTCGACGATCCGCGACGCAGACGTGATCGTCGTGCTCGAGCACGGGCAGGTGATCGAGCAGGGCTCGCACGACGAGCTGCTCAGGTTGCGCGGGCTGTACACCAGCCTGTACGGCGACTGGGCCACCGATGTGGCCTGACCTACACTGAGGCGATGGCGCTCGACAAGAAAACTGAGGAACGGATAGACCGGCCGGTCTCGGAGCAGGCCGAGAAGGAGACCCGGCTCACGCCGGCCCAGGCGGTCGAGCAGATGCGGATCCGGGCGCCGGAGCGCGCCAACAAGAAGCTCCGCACCCTGCTCGAGCGGGTCAACGCCGACCGACAGCTGAAGGCGTGGTGGCACGTCGCCAACGTGAACGCGACCGTGCGGATGGAGATCAACGACCACTCCTGGGTGCACATCCAGATCGTCACGAACATCGCGCTGAAGCTCCTCCGCCAGCTGACGAAACACCACATCGAGCCGTCGGTCGTGCGCGACTTCGGGATGAGCAACGACGACGCCGAGATCGTCGTCACGCTTGGAGCGCTCCTGCACGACGTCGGCATGTCCGTCCACCGGGAAGGCCACGAGGAGTTCAGCCTCTTCCTCGTCGAGCCGGAGATCCGGAAGCTGCTCGACGGGATCTACGAGGAGCCGGAGCTGACCGTGATCGCCTCCGAGGTGCTCCAGGCGATCATCTCGCACCGAGCCGGGGGCGAGCCGTTCACGGTCGAGGCGGGGATCGTCCGGGTGGCTGACGCGCTGGACATGGCGCAGGGCCGCTCTCGGATTCCGTTCGAACGCGGCCGGGTGAGCATGCACTCGCTGTCGGCGGCGGCGATCGACGACGTCACGATCTCGGACGGCGAGGATAAGCCGATCCGGATCGAGATCCTGATGAACAACTCGTCGGGCCTCTACCAGGTCGACGGGCTGCTGAAGGCGAAGCTGCGCGGATCGGGCCTGGAGCCGTATGTCGAGGTGATCGCGCACATCGACACCGAGGCCGAGAAGTCGCTCGTGCAGATCTACAGGCTCGAGACCTAGCGAGAGCGAAGCCAGCGCTCGAGATCGCGCCGGTGGACGATGCCGAGCACGAGGACAACTTGGTCGGACTCGATCAGGTCGAACATCACTCGGTAGTCGCCGACCCGGAGCCGGTGGAACGAGTCGGCCGCACCTCGGATCGTCTTCACCCGCTTGCCGTGAATCCGCTCCGGCCCGGCAAGGTCTGCGGCGAGCCGTTCGAGGCTCGTGCGTACACGACCGCGGGTCCTCGCTGGCAACTTCTCGTAGGCCCGCTCCGCCGCCGGTCCGAAGTGGACGACGTACGGCTTGCTCAGTCGAGCTCCGCCAGGGTGCGGGTGCGACCCTTGCGATATGCCTCGCGCGCGCGGCGGCGCATCGTCACGTACTCCTCCGCGTTCGCCAGTACGAGATCCTCAGCGTCCTCCATCGGCACGATCACCGCGGCCGGCTTGCCCCGCTTCGTCACGACGTAGCTCGCTCCGGCCGAGACCTCGTCGATGACTCGCGAGGCGCCGCTCTTCAGATCCTTGATGCCGATTTCAGCCATGTCTTAGGTGGTCACCTAAGTGACCACTTTAACAGAGCTGTCTCTCGAGCTCAAGTGTCCAAACCCGGTGGCTACAATGCGCCCGACCCGTTGCGGGGTCGTCTAATGGTAGGACGTCCGGCTCTGGACCGGGAAGTTGGGGTTCGAATCCCTGCCCCGCAGCCTCGCACCTCGATGATCGGACGCACCTACCTCGAAGGCGGCCGCCCGGTGACGGTGCTCGCCCGCTGGAGCGGCAAGGGCCCGCGCAACGTGCTCGTGCGGCGCGAGGACGGGACTCACGTCGTCCGGCCGTTCCGTGGGCTCAGGCGCGATGCAGGGACCGGCACCGGTGGTGCCGGTCCCTGAGGCCCGGGGCTACGCTCCACCAGCGTGGGCAAGATCATCGACGCGGCGGGGACGTTCTTCCACCATCTGGCGGACGTCCACTGGCTGCCGCTCGGGATCGCCCTCGCCTTGCACGTGGCCCGCCTGCTCTCCCGGGCGCCGGCCTGGCGAAGCATCATCAGGGCCGCCTACCCCGGGGTGAAGGTCCCGCGGCGCTCCGTGCTGGGCGCGTATCTCGCGGGCGTCGGCGTCAACGCGATCGTGCCGGCCCGCGGCGGCGACCTCCTCAGGCTCTTCCTGATCCGGAGCAGGGTCGACGAGGCGAGTTACCCGACGCTCGGCGCGACGTTGATCGTCGAGACGCTGTTCGACACGATCGTGGCCGGCGGAATCCTCGTCTGGGCGCTGACGATCGGCGTGCTGCCGGGCCTGGACGTGCTCCCGCACCTGCCGCAGGTGGACTGGAGCTGGCCGCTTCGGCACAAACGGGAGGCGGCGATCATCGGCGCCGTCTGGCTCGCCGTCCTGATCCTCTTTGTCGTGATCGCGATCAAGCGGGTGCGCGAGTTCAAGCAACGCGTACGGCAGGGGTTCGCAATCCTCGGCAACCTCTGGCGCTACGCGCGCCAGGTCGTCCCGTGGCAGGCGGCCTCCTGGGGCCTCCGGCTGGCCTCGGTGTACTTCTTCCTCGAAGCCTTCCGCGTGCCGGCCACCATGCACAACGCCCTGCTCGTGCTCGTCGTCCAGAGCCTCTCCACCCTCTTCCCGTTCACGCCCGGCGGGGTGGGCACGCAGCAAGGCCTCCTCGTCTACGTCTTCGACCGCGCCGGGACCGGCATCGCCGGCTCGCTGCTGCTCAGCTTCAGCGTCGGGATGTACGTCGCGATGACGATTCTCAACGTCCTCCTCGGATTCGGCGCCCTCTTCCTGATGCTGGGCACGATCCACTGGCGCCGCGTCGTGGTGCCCGAGGAGGAGAAGGCATATGCTCGCGGCCCGTGATGGACGGCCCCACGCACCCCATCAGGCTCGTCGTCACCGATGATCTGCGCCGCTCGCGGCTGACCGTCTTCTTCCGCTTTCTGCTCGCGATCCCGCACTACCTCTGGGCGTTCCTGCTGTTCACGGCCTTCGCGGTCGTTGTCTTCATCCAGTGGTGGGTGCTCCTCTTCCGCGGCCGGCCGGCCGAGGGGCTCCGCGACTTCACCGCCGGCTTCATCCGCTACTCCACGCACATCGAGGCGTACGTGCTGCTCGCCGCGAATCCGTTCCCGGGCTTCTATCCGATGTCCACCGCGCCCTACCCGGTCGACCTCGAGATCGACCCGTCGGCACCGCAGAGCCGCTGGAAGACGTTCTTCCGGCTCTTCCTCGCGATCCCGGCGATGGCGATCAGCAGCGAGCTCCTCTTCGGCGGGCCGCGCAGCGGCAACTACTTCGCGGGCGGCGTGGCCTTCGTTGCCGCGTTCCTGCTCTGGTGGGTCGGCCTGATTCAGGGTCGGGCACCGCGCGGCCTGCGCGACCTCGTCGCCTACTGCATCGGCTACGGCGCTCAGCTCTCGGCCTACCTCTTCCTCGTCACCGACCGCTACCCGTACAGCGGGCCGAACGCCTACGTCTCGCCGCGCGAGGAGGACGAGCCCCACCCCGTCCGGATGACGGTGACCGACGACCTGCGGCGCTCGCGCCTGCTCGTCCTCTTCCGGCTGCCGCTCGCGATTCCGCACGTGGTCTGGCTGCTGCTCTGGGCCGTGATCCTCCTGCCCACCTTGGTGCTCACCTGGCTCTGCGCGCTCGTGACGGGCCGCGTACCTGAGCCGTTTCATCGCTTCATCTCCGCGTTCCTGCGCTACTCGACCCACGTGTGGGCCTTCTTCTTCCTCGTCGGCAACCCGTTCCCCGGCTTCGTCGGGGCGCCGGGCAGCTACCCGGTCGACCTCGAGCTCGGTCCGAACGAGCCTCAGAAGCGGCTCGTCACCCTCTTCCGTTTGGTGCTCGCCGTCCCGGCTCTGATCGTCGCCAGCGGGCTCTCAGGAGCTCTCTGGACCGCTGGCCTCCTCGGCTGGTTCGTCGCGCTCTTCCTGGGTCGGATGCCGGACGGCCTGCGCAACCTGGGCGCCTACACGCTGCGCTACTCCGGCCAGTCCTACGCCTATCTCTTCCTCGTAACGGCCCGATATCCGGACAGCGGGCCGAGGCCCGACCCCGCGTCCCCGTAGCACTCCGTCGCTACACTGGTCGCCGCGGCGCATTCGTCTAGTGGCCTAGGACACCGCCCTCTCACGGCGGCGGCACGGGTTCGAATCCCGTATGCGCCTAACGCTCCCTCGCGGCGGCTTGAGCCGCCGCCTCGGTCGCTTCGCGGGGGAAACGGCCGGTTTCCCCCGCGTGCCCCCTTCCCAGAGTTTGAGACTTGCGCGGCGTCGAGCGGGTGTGGGCCGCGCCCGCCATGTCGGTCGCGGCGGCGGGTGTCGCGAGTCGTCTCTCGCGACCTCACACGCCGTCCGGAGTGATTCTCCACGTTCTCGTCGACGAGCACGAACTCGACTACAACCTTGTCCTAGGCGACCTCTGAGCCCACCGAGTGCCGCCCAATATGCTCCTGAGGTGGGAGCGCTAGAGGATCTTCGAGACGCAGCGACTCGCCTCGAAAACGCTCGTCTGGAACTCGACGCCGCGCTCGTCCAGCTGGGCTTCCGCGACGAGGAGCGCCACGCGATTGGTGCGCTTGGTGCTGACGTCGTCGGGTGCGCCCGGCATCTCCTCTCGGCAGCCACATTCGACCAGCTTGGGGACACCGGGCGAGAAATCGCTCTGGTCGAGCCACTCGGGCGGAAGTTGGTCGACCTCTTCGAGCGCCACGGCGGCGAAATTGAAGCGATGGGCGAAGAACTCGCCGGCGACGATGCCGCGGAGATGAAGCGATTCTTCGAGTCGCTCACGCGCATGAGCGGTGAAGGGGAAGGCACGCGAACTCGCTTTGTCCTCGCCTTCAAGAGCACCTATTTCATAATCCGCGCTCTACAGGATGCGCTCTACCGCGTTGCGTACGAAGTCGTGGAAGGGCGACAGCCTCCGGACCGCCAGCACGCGAGCATGAGGCGAGCAGCCGCGAACAACGGTGATCCGGTCCGAACGCTTCTCGGAGACTTTGCCGATGGCTACTTCCTGTGGTTCGACGGTTGGCGGAACCTGCGCAACAGCATCAAACTCGGGCGTCCCGCGTCGATCGTTGGCCCGGGCGCGCCAGAGGGGCCGACCGACAACCTCGGCATCAGTCTCACGCTGATCAGAGACGGTGCCGTTTCCACTGATCTTTCGCGCGGGACCCGCATTTCGGACGTCGCCGTGGCACTTGATGCGACCACGGGACTCTTCGGCTGTGTCTGTGCGGCGGCTCGCAAACCGACCGAGCGTTGACCCACTTCGCGTTGTGCGCAGACCGTGCATCCCCCCGTGCTCAACTGAGGCGGGAAACGGTCACGCCGCTCGGGCAGGCTGCCTGACTCCGTACGTGGACGGGTCGACGCCGGGAAGCTTCCACCGCCCGCCGACCCGTTCGTCGGCGCCTGCGGCGCCCGACCACCAAGCACTGAAATCGAGTCGCTCGTCGACAGCGATCTCCCTCGTCTCAAGGTCGCTGAGTCTTCCAGTCACGCGAACCGTGAGCGGTTGGTCTTTCGCCGCGGCGATGTCCTGGAGGAATGGCGATGGCAGTTTGATCTCGTGGCTCTCGCCGGGGACGATGCTGGGCTCTCCCCAGCTGCGCGTCTCCGCGACGGCACCCTCAAACTCGAGCGTCAGATCGACGTCAAGCGCGGGCCCGCCCCCGATGTTGCGGATCAGCAAGAGCCCAACCTTCCCGCCGAGCACCATGACGTCGAAGGCGAGGCGCGGCCGCACACCCAGCAGTCGGGCATGCTCCATCTCCTCGCGGGTCTTCCTAGCCTCGGCGCGAGCAGCCCGAGCCTCCTGAACCAGACGACGTGTGAACAGGCCGAGAAAGCCGGTCGCCGCGACCAGGGCGATGGTCGCGCAGGCAAGAACGAAAGTAGCCGTTCCGACTCCGATGAAGGTCGCAAGAGCCATGACTCCCTCCTTCTGTGGGTTGACGTTTCGCATCGCCGAGGGCGGTTATGCGTGGGAGCCCGCGACGAGCACTCCGAGGGTATGGACGCTGCAGGACGGCATCGCTGCGGGCCGCCCCGATCCCACATCGGAGACGGCCCGCGATGAGACGTCAACCACCTACGGGCGGAGAGTGTCCCAGGTAAGGAGGACGAGGTCGGTTACGCCCCGCTTCTACCGCTCCGACTCCGACGAGTTCCCGGCCCAACTCGGCGAGCATCGTCTCTGCCTCCCCGGCCTCCAAGCTTGCCGCCTTCGCTGCCTGGTCGACCTCGAACTGGCCCCCGGCACTCGGCCGCGCTAGGTGGTCGAACGCCCACCGGGCGCGAGGCCCGAGCCCGCCGGCGAGAGACTCCACGGCCCAGTCGAACTCGGCCTCGTCGACAGTGTACTGGGCCGGCATCTCTGCGACCGTGACCTCGAACACCGGCGTTACACGGCGGGCGTCCCCGTGGCGCAGGCGCAGGTAGTCGATGAACCGCAGCCTCATGATCCGGTAGGCGTAGGTGACGAACGAGAGGCCGTTCGATTTCGCCGGGTCGTAGCGAAGCGCGAGCAGGGCGCCCTTTTCGACGAGGTAGTCGTGCGCCTCATGCAGGCGGTCCTCGTCGAGCCGGATCCGGGTGCGCTTCATCGCGTCCGCCAACGCTTTCCGCGCGAGCTTCTCGAGCTGCTCCCAGCTGAACCCGTGGGCCTCGAGCGCCTCGGTCGCCGTCACGTACAGGCTTATTGGCGCCGCGCTCTCGAACCCGAGGGTCGACGGCAACGTGTCGTCGCCGTACCTCGGCGCCGTCAGCTGATATGGAGGCTTTCTTGTCAAGGGTCCAGGGCGCATTGCCCAGTTGATTGACGGGGTGAGGTGGCTGCTCGGGTGGGCGTCGGGGCGCTGCGGCGACGGTCGCTGCTGTCAGTCTGACGATGCGGGGGTTGGCT
>DATCPA010000047.1:0-3406 GCA_036564335.1 Gaiellaceae bacterium | reverse complement strand
CGCCGGCACGATCTTCTACCGCCGCCGTGCCGCCCGCCGCCGCGAGCGCGTCGACGTCTACTACGAGGACGGCTCGATGGTCTCGCTCGCGGAAGGCTCGCCCGAGGCCGCGACGGTGCTGCCGCTCGCGCGGCGCATCCTCGACACCGCGCGCAGCTAACACGTGGAAGACATGGAGGACGCCGCGCTTCTGACCGCGTTGCGCGAGCATGCGTACCTGGAGGGCGACTTCGTCCTTCGCTCCGGCAAGCGCTCGCAGTACTACCTCGACAAGTACCGGTTCGAGACCGTCCCCGATCTTCTGGAGGCCCTGGGCGCGCGCCTGGCGGCCAAGGCTGCCGAGGTCGAGCCGGATGCGGCGCGGCTCGCGGGCCCCGAACTCGGTGCCGTGGCACTGGCGGCGGCCGCCTCGCTCGCGTCCAGGTTGCCGTTCCTGATCGTGCGGGCGGAGGCGAAGGCGTACGGCACGGCCAACAGGATCGAGGGCGCGTACGCCGCGGGGGAGCGGATCGTCCTGATCGAGGACGTCGTCACCTCGGGCGGCGCGGCCGCCGATGCCGTCCGAGCCGTACGCCAAGCTGGTCTGGAATGTCGCACGGCCATCTGCGTCATCGACCGGGAGGAGGGCGGTGTGGACGCCCTCGCGCTCGTCGGCGTGCGCCTGTTTTCCCTGTTTTCTGCGGCACAGGTTGTGCAGGGGCGCTAGAGTTTCGCAAAGCGGCATGGTTGAGCGGAAACCGTGTGAGTGGTAGCTTCCGCCCCGTGTTTCGTCCAGTCCACAGGAGGAGGAGCTAAGTGACCAAGCAGGAGTTTGTCGATGCAGTCGCCCAGAGGAGCGGGCTGAACCGTCGCGAGGCAGGACAGGCGGTCGACGCCGTTCTCGAGACGATCACGGAAGCGCTCAGACAGCGCGATTCCGTTGCTTTCACCGGATTCGGGAAGTTCACGACGTCCAACCGTAAGGAGCGCATGGGTGTAAACCCGCGCAACCCGAGCCAGAAGGTGCACATCCCGGCCGCAACGGTGCCGAAGTTCACAGCAGGGAGTTCGCTGAAGCAAACCGTTCGCGGCGGCTAGCTGGCGAGGTTCCCCTCCGAGTCTGAAGCCGAGGGCCGCGCCAGAGAGGTTTGGCGCGGCCCCCGGCGTACTCTGTAGGCGATGGAAGCCGGAGCCGCGGTCGCGACCACCGTCTTCGCCGACCGGGTCGCCGAGGCCGTCGAGCAGAAGCACAGCCAGCTCGTCGTGGGCCTCGATCCGCGGCTCGACCTCCTGCCGCTCGAGCTGCGCGGGGACGCCCACGTCGGGCGGCCCGCTGCGGCCGAGGCGACCGGGCGGTTCTGCTGCGGGATCATCGACGCGGTCGCGCCGTATGTCGTGGCGGTCAAGCCGCAACTCGCTTTCTTCGAGGTGCTCGGCAGCGACGGGATGGCGGCGTTCGAGCGGGTCGCCGCCTACGCGCGCGCGGCCGGCCTGCTCGTGATCGTCGACGGTAAGCGCGGGGACATCGGCTCGACGGCCCGCGCGTACGCCGATGCGTACCTCGAGCACAGTCACGGCCGGGAGCCGGTCGCGGACGCGCTGACCGTAAACACGTATCTCGGGCGGGACTCGCTCGAGCCGTTCGTCGCCGCCTGCCGGCGTGGAGGCGGCGGGCTGTTCTGTCTCGTCAAGACCTCGAACGCGGGCAGCGCGGATGTGCAGGATCTTGCGCTCTCGGACGGCCGGCCGCTGTGGCACCAGGTCGCGCTGCTCGTGCAGGAGCTGGGCGAGGAGCTCGTCGGCGAGTGCGGGCTCTCCAGCGTCGGGGCCGTCGTCGGCGCGACCCACCCGCGTGCGATCGGCGAGGCGCGGAAGCTGCTGCCGCAGGCGATCCTGCTCCTGCCCGGCGTGGGTGCGCAGGGAGCGACGCCGGCCGACATCGCCCGCGCGTTCACGAGCGGGCCGGCGAGTGCTCTCGTCAACTCGTCGCGGTCGGTCATGTACGCCTGGCGCGAGGGCGACGAGGACTGGCGATCGGCCGCAGCGGCGGAGGCCGCCCGGCTGAGCCACGAGGTGTGGACCGTCTCGGGGTGGTGATGCACAGACAACTGCCAACGTCTGGGGCGCAGGGGCGCCGGCGGGCGTTGCCCGTCGGCTCTGCCGGGAAAGCAGCGCGCTTCATGGCGCCGGCGGTGTTCCTGCTCGTGGTGACGGGGGCCGTGCTGCTGGTCCGCTCGACGCTCCGCTCGGACAAGCCGGCTGCAGCGACCACCCCCGGGCTCGTCACGACGAGGGCTGCGACGGCGCCTGTCCTCGTCGTATCGCCGCCCTCACGGCCGAAGCAGTACTACGTGATCGCGAGCGGTGACACGCTCGACGCGATCGCCTCCCGGTTCGCGACCACCGTCGATGTGCTGCTGGGGCTGAACCCCGGGACCGAGCCGACGACGCTCCGGCCGGGCGAGCAGATCCGCGTCAAGTAGCCTTCGCGGCCGTGAAGCTTTGGTCGGCGGTCCTGACGACGGCCCTCCTGCTCTCCGCCCAGGCGGCAACCGCGGGCCCACCGCAGGTCACCGGCCGGGCCTACCTCGTCCAGAACGGCGTCACCGGAGAGGTGCTTGCGCGCAGCCACGACCGTGAGCGCCTGCCGATCGCGAGCATCACGAAGCTGATGACGGTGCTCGTCACCCTCGAGCACGCGCGGCTCGACGACCTGGTCACGGTCAGCAGGCGCGCGGCCGAGGTCGGCGAGTCCTCGATCTTCCTCCGGAAGGGCGAACGGCTCACCGTCCGCGATCTCGTCGACGCGGCTCTGATCCAGAGCGCCAACGACGCGGCGGTCGTGCTCGCCGAGTACGTCGGGGGCAGCCAGTACGCGTTTGTGGCGATGATGAACGCTGAGGCGCAGAAGCTGGGGCTGAAGGACACGCATTTCGTCAACCCGGACGGGTTCGACGCGCCCGGCCACTACTCGAGCGCGCGGGACGTGACGCGTCTCGCGCGAATCGCGATGAAGAACCCCGTCATCCGCGAGGTCGTCGGGCACGACTCGGCGACCATCGCCGGGGGCCGGACGCTCACGACGTGGAACGATCTGCTCGACACCTATCCGGGCGTGTTCGGCGTGAAGACCGGGCACACCGCGAGGGCCGGCTGGTCGGAAGTCGCCGCCGCCCGGTCGAACGGCGTGACCATCTACGCGACTCTGCTCGGCGGGCAGACCCGGGACGGGCGCAACGTCGACCTCGCGGCCCTCCTCACCTGGGGAATCAGCCGCTACCGCACCGTGCACGTCATCTCGTCCGCGCGGGTGTATGCCACCGCGACGGCGCCCTACGGCCGGCGCCAGTTGCTGCTCGTCCCCAGCGGTGAAGAGACGCGGATCGTGCGAGTCGACCGCTCGCTTGTCGAGCGGGTAGTCGCGCCT
>DATCPA010000044.1:0-24105 GCA_036564335.1 Gaiellaceae bacterium | reverse complement strand
GTCGACGGCAGCCCCGCCGACCGGGCCGGCATGAGGCCGGAGGACCTGATCGTCGAGGTCGACGGCCTGCCCGTCGCCGGCGTGGACGATCTCCAGCGGCTGATGGCCGGTGAGCTGATCGGCCGCAGCGTCACCGCACGGCTGCTGCGTCAGGGCCGCGAGCTCGACGTCGAGCTCGTGCCCGACGAATTGACCGACTAGCCCTGCTGCTTGCGCTCGAGGAACGAGCGCACGCCCTCGCCGGCTTCCTCGCTCAGCATCGAGAGCGCGAGCCAGTCGCGAGCGTGGCCGATCGTGCCGTGCCAGGCGAGGTCGCGCCAGAAGTCGAGCTGCTGCTTCGCGTAGCGCGTCATCAGCGGCAGCTGCGCCGCGAGCCGCTCGACGAGCTCATCGACCGCCGCATCCAGCTTGGCCGCGGGCACCGCGCGGTTGACCAGGCCCCACTCGGCGGCCTTCGGCGCCGGAATCTCCTCGCCGAGCAGGATGATCTCGCGGGCGCGGCGATCTCCCACCAGCAGCGGCAGCCACTGCGTTGCCCCGGCCGCCGGCACCGACCCGTGCTGCAGGCCGACGTGGCGGATGAACGCGTCCTCGACCATCACCGCGAGGTCGCAGGCCAGCTGCAGCTCGTTGCCGCCGCCGACGCAGATGCCGTTGATCCGCGCGAGGGTCGGCTTGCCGGTCCGCCGGAGCGCCGTCACGCCCGCGTCCATCGCGCCGAACCACTTCCAGTACTCGCGCTCGTTCCCGATGAAGCCCTCCTCGGCCCACGAGCGCAGGTTGGCGCCGACGCAGAAGGCGCGCCCCGCGCCGGTGAGAACGACCACGCGGACCTCGTCGTCCCAGGAGGCGTCCTCGCACGCGCGCGCCAGCTCGCGGAGCATCCGGAAGTCGAAGGCGTTCAGGACCTCCGGGCGGTTGAGCGTGATCGTTGCCCGCGGGGGCGTCTTCTCGTACAGGATCGACTCGAAGCCGAGCTCGTCGGGCGAGCGCGGCGCGGGGCGCTCTTCGGTCACTCGATCTCGGCGAAGTGGACGGTGAAGGGAATGCCCATGCCCGCGGCGTCCTTGCCGGCAGCGCCGAACTCGGCGGACCCGGCGACCTGCTTGAACGAGTCCAGGTCCGGAAACTCGAATTCGGCGTAGTGCTGGAAGCGCTGCTCCCCGAAGGCGGTGCCGAAGACCTTGCCGTGGCGGAACGTCGTAGGGATGGGACGAACGAACTCGTCGATGTGGCTCTGGTAGCGGTCGGGATCAACCTCTCCCTCGTACAGGACGAATGCACGGACCATTACGCCTCCTCGGCTCGGGAACGGCAGGAGCCTAATTGCTTAGGGTTGGCGAGTGTCCGGTGGAACCGCGCTCGCCGTCTTCGTCTCGATCTCGGCCGGGTTCGCCGCCTCGGCGCAGGCCGCGATCCTGGGCAAGCTCGGAGACCGGGTCGGGACCGTCGAGGCGCTCGGCTTCTCCACCCTCGTCGCGGGCGCGACCGGCGTCGCCGTCCTGCTGATCGCGCGGCGCAGCCTGGCGGGGATCTCCGCGTCAGCACACCAGCCGGCGTGGCTCTGGCTCGGCGGCGTCCTCAGCGCGTTCATCATCCTCTCGGTCACGATCGCCACCCCGCGGATCGGCGTCGCCGCGGCGATCGGACTCGTGATCACCGGCCAGCTCCTCGTCGCCGCTGCGATCGACCGCTTCGGCTGGTTCGGTTTCGAGCGCATCCCCCTGCACTGGCCGCGGGTGCTCGGAATCGTGCTGCTCGCGGCCGGCGCCGTGCTCTCGCTCAGGAAGTGAGGCCGACGATGTCGTCGGGGCGCACGGGCACCCGGGTCAGCGCCCGGCCCGTTGCGTCTCGCAGGGCAGAGACGATCGCCGCCGTCGAGACCACTGTCGGCGGCTCGCCGACGCCCTTCACGCCGTAGGGCGCGTCCGGCTCGGGGTCCTCGATCAGCTCGGCCACCACCGGCGGCATGTCGAGGGCGGTCGGGATCAGATAGTCGGTGAAGCTCGCGTTCGTGATCAGGCCGTCGCGGGTCTGAATCTCCTCCATCAGCGCCAGCCCGAGGCCCTGCGCGGTGCCGCCCTCGATCTGGCCGTGGACAGCCTGCGGGTTGATCGCCTTGCCGACGTCCTGGGCCGTCCCGATCCAGACGACGCGGGTGAGCCCGAGCTCGACATCCACCTCGGCGACGACGCGCATCGCCGAGACCCCCAGCGCCACGTGCGACCGGTCGCCGGTCGTCTGACCCGTCTCCGGGTCGAGCGGCCAGGTGCGCGGATGGTGGTAGACGCGCCCGACATCAACGTCGCCGCCGGTGCGGGCCTGCTCCTCGAGCGCCGCGCGGCACGCGAGCTGGACGGCGCCGGCCGCCATGTAGGTCAGCCGCGACGCGGAGGCCGAGCCGGACGACTCGACCATCGCCGTGCCGGCGGTGGCGACGGTGACGTCGTCGAGGGCGAGCTCGGTGCGGGCGACCTGGAGGATCACGCCGGAGACGCCCTGGCCGACCTCCGCAGCAGCGCAGTGGATCTCCGCCGAGTCGCCGCTGAGGATCACGCGCGCTGCGCACGAGTCGTCGAAGCCCTCGGAGTAACAGATGTTCTTGAAGCCGACCGCGAAGCCGACCCCGCGCTGCACGCCCTCGCCGCGGGTGGTGTTGCCGGCACCGCCCGGCAGCCGGATCGGGTCGCGCGGGAGCTCCTCGGGCTCGGGCGGCGTGAGGGCAGCCGCGCGGCGGATCACGTCCGCGACGGGCAGCGAACCGCGCACGACCTGCCCGGTCAGCAGCGTGTCGCCGGGGGCGAGCGCATTCAGGAGGCGCAGCTCGACGGGATCGATCGCCAGCTCCGCGGCGAGCTTGTCCATCTGCGCCTCGGCTGCGAAACAGGTCTGGACGGCGCCGAACCCGCGCATCGCCCCGCACGGCGGATTGTTCGTGTACACGCAGGTGGACTCGATCAGAGCGTTCGGAACCTCGTACGGCCCGCACGCGAAGGAGGCGGCGTTCGAGGTCACCGCCGTCGAAGAGGACGCGTAGGCACCGCCGTCGAGGAGGATCTGCATGCGGACGCAGACGAGGCGCCCCTCGCGGGTCGCCCGGTGCTCGGCCCGGATCCTGGCCGGGTGCCGGTGGACGTGCCCGACGAACGACTCCTCCCGGTCGTAGACGAGCTTGACCGGCCGCGCCGTGTGCAGGGCGAGCATCGCGCCGTGGATCTGCATCGACAGGTCCTCGCGGCCGCCGAAGGCTCCGCCGACGCCGCCCAGGTGGATCCGCACCTGCTCGGGTTTCAGGCCGAGGCAGGGCGCGACCTGATCGCGGTCGACGTGCAGCCACTGCGTCGCGACGTAGATGTCCACGCCGCCCTCGCCGTCGGGGACGGCCAGCCCTGACTCGGGCCCGAGGAAGGCCTGGTCCTGGATGCCGACCTCGTAGACGCCCGACACCGTCACGTCGGCCGCCGCGTCGGGGTCGCCGTGGCGGATGACCAGGTGCCGGACGATGTTCGGACGGGGATCGTCCCGGTAGCCGTGCCCCATCGTCGGGCGGTCGGGGTGGAGCGGGTCTTGCTCGGTCGCCCGCTCGGGATCGGTGACGAGCTCGAGCGGCTCGTACTCGACCCGGATCTTCTCGGCGGCCCGGCGCGCGTCCTCCGGATGCTCGGCCGCGACAAGCGCGACCGGTTCGCCGAAGTAGCGGACGCGGTCGATCGCAAGCACCGGCTGGTCGGAAAACTCGAGGCCGTAGAGTTTCGCGCCGGGGACGTCGTCGTGGGTGAGAACCGCGTGGACGCCCGACATCGTCAGCGCCTCGGCGATGTCGATCGCGACGATGCGCGCGTGTGCGTGCGGGCTGCGCAGGGTCCGGCCCCAGAGCATCCCCGCCGCCCAGAGGTCGCTGGCATAGGCGAACTGCCCGGTCGTCTTCGGAGCGCCGTCGGCGCGCGGAACGCTCTCGCCGACGCGTCCGACCTCGAGCTGCCTGGCGGTGGTGGTGCTCATCCGCCCGCTGCGATCCGCACGGCGTCGAAGATCTTCTGGTAGCCGGTGCAGCGGCAGAGGTTGCCCGAGAGCGCCTCGCGGATCTCGTCCCCGCTCGGCTCGGGCCGCCGGGCGAGCAGGTCGGCGGTGGCGACGACGAGCCCCGGCGTGCAAAAACCGCACTGGACAGCGCCTGCAGCAACGAACGCCTCCTGAACGCGGTGGAGCTCGCCGTTCCCGGCGAGCCCCTCGACGGTGACGACCTCGTGGCCGTCCGCCTGCACCGCCAGCACCAGGCAGGCGCAGACCAGCGTGCCGTCGAGCAGCACGGAGCAGGAGCCGCACTCGCCCTGCTCGCACGCGTTCTTGGAGCCGGGCAGCCCGAGGCGCTCACGCAGAGCGAACAGGAGGCTCTCGCCGGGCCAGACGTCGGCCTCGCGATGGTCGCCGTTGACGACGAGCTCGATCTTCACGCCATCGTCCTCTTCAGCGCGCGCTCTGTCAGCACGCGCAGCGCATGGCTCCGGTACGCCGCCGTGCCGCGCACGTCGTCGATCGGGCTCGCGGCGGCGACCACGAGCTCCGGCAGGGATTCGGCCTCGTCAATCGGACAGGTGACCAGACCGGCGACCGGGCCACTCGAGCCGAACGACGCCCGCAACTCGCCCCGGCCGCGGTCGGCCACCACCGCCAGCGACGTGACCGCGATCACCATCGCGTTCCGGGGCCCGACCTTCATGAACGTCTGCCGGCCGCCGGAGGCACGAAGCCGGACCGCCGTGATCAGCTCGTCAGGCTCGGCGGCGTTGCGCTTCGGCCCGACGAGGAACTCGTGGAGGGCGACGAGGCGAACGCCGCGCGTGCTCGTCAGCTCGACATCGGCTTGCTCGACCAGCAGCGGCGGGAGCGCATCGCCCGCCGGCGAGGCGGTGCCGAGGTTTCCGCCGATCGTGCCGCGGTTGCGGATCTGCGGCGAGCCGACCGTGCGTGACGCCTCGGCGAGCGCCGGGAGCAGCTCGGCGAGCTCGCCCTCCATCGCCTCCGTGTAGGTCAGCCCGGAGCCGAGCCGAAGCGTTCCGTTCTCGCGCGACCAGCCGCGCAGCTCGGCAACCTCGTTCAGGTTCAGCAGCACCTCCGGCCGGCGCCGGTCGAAGTTCAGCTCGACCATCACGTCGGTGCCGCCCTGGATCGGCACCGCGTCCGGGCGCTCGGCCTTGGCCCGGAGCGCCTCGTCCAGGCTATGCGGTGTGACGACCTCCATCAGCGTTCCTCGCGCACATACGCTACGCCGAGGGCGGCCGGCGCGCCCAGGCGGCGCCGGGCGAGCGCCGTCGAGACGAGCACGAGCACGACGACCGTCATCACGTACGGCAGCGCGTTCAAAAACTCGGGCTTGATCTTGTACCCGTGCGCCTGGAGAGCCGAGGGCAGCCCACCGGCGAGGCCGCCGAACAGGTAGGCGCCGATGATGCACAGCTCGGGGCGCCAGAACGAGAAGATCACGAGCGCGATCGCAATCCAGCCCGCGCCGCCGACGAGCGAGTCGCCGTCGGTCCAGCCCGGCGTGATCGAGAGGCTGAAGCAGGCGCCGCCGACGCCCGCGAGCGCACCGCCCGCAAGCACGTGCGCGTAGCGGTAGCGCACGACGCTGATCCCCATCGCGTCCGCCGCCCCCGGCGATTCTCCGACCGCCCGCACGTTGAGACCGAAGCGGGTGCGCAGCAGGTAGAACGCGACCACCGCGACCATCGCCCAGGAGGCGTAGACGAGTGCAGACTGGTGGAGGAAGACGGGGCCGATCACCGGAACGTCCTTCAACCCGAAGACGTCGATCTCGCTGAACTGGTGCTTGGGCGGCAGGTCGGCAAGGCCGAGGTCGTTGCCGAGGTACGACGACAGGCCTAGGCCGCCCGCAAAGATCGTCAACGCGAGCCCCGAGACGATCTGGCTCGCCCGCAGCGAGATGACCAGGAAGGCATGGATGGCCGAGATGACGAGCCCCGCGAATGCGGCGGTCAGGACCGCCAGGAGCAACACGAGCGCCGTCGGCCCCGGTGCCCGCTGCATCGCCCAGAACCCCATCACCGCGCCCACCAGCATCATCCCCTCGACGCCCAGGTTGAGCACACCGGATCGCTCAGCCAGCAGCTCCCCAAGCGCGGCGAACAGGATCGGCGTGCCGTAGGCGACCGCCTGCGTGAGGACGGAGATCACCAGGGTGTGGTTCACGTTCATGGCACCGGCTCCGCGGCCGGGGCGGCCTCGACCGGTGCCCGCGCACGCCGCCCGAAGCGGACGCGATAGCGGATGAGCAGCTCGCCGCCGAGCGTGCAGAAGAGAATGATCCCCTGCAGCACGCCGACCAGGCCGGTCGGGAAGTCGGGGCCCTGGAGGTAGAGCCCGGCGTTCTGGAGGCCGCCGATGAGCACGGCAACGAGACACACCGAGATCGGGTTGTAGCGGGCGAGCGCCGCGACGACGATTCCCGTGTAGCCGAACGCCGCCCCCTGGAGCCCCTGCGGGCTTGCGTCGAGCACGTGCGAGAAGTCGCCGACCTGACTCGCGCCGCCGAGCCCAGCGATCCCGCCTGAGATCGCCATCACCGCCAGGATCTTCCGGCGGGTGCGCATCCCCGAGTAGCGCGCCGCGCGCTGCGAGTCGCCGATCACGTTCATCTCGAAGCCGAACCGCGTCGCGCGGAAGAGGACGTAGAGGGCGATCCCCACGCCGATCGCGAGCAGAAAGCCAAACGGAACGACCACGTCGAGCGGGCCCAGGGTGGGCCAGAACTGGCTCGGCTGAAGCGCGACCGACTGAGGGAATGAGCGCGTCTGAATCGTCGACACGTCGCGCCACGGCGAGGCGCTGTCGAAGATCAGGTAGGTCAGGAGCAACCCCGCTACGTAGTTCAGCATCAGCGTCGTGATGATCTCGTTCGTCCGCGCGAACGCCTTCAGCGCACCGGGGATGAGGGCCCACAGCGACGCGCCCGCGGCCCCGCAGACGCACATCGCCAGGATCGTCAGCGCCGTCGGGTGGTGGGGTCCGAGCCAGATCGCGATTCCCGTCGCGCAGACCGCCCCGAGGTAGAGCTGGCCCTCCGCGCCGATGTTGAAGAGCTGCATGCGGAACGCCACCGCCGCGGCCAGTCCGGTGAACAGGAGCGGGGTCCCGGTCATCAGCGTGGCCGTCCAGGCGGGGCTGCTGATGAACGCGGCATCGAAGAGCCGCCGGTAGGTGTGGATCGGATCGTGCCCGGTGATGCCGAGCACAGCGGCCATCACGAGGAACGAGAAGGCAATCGATCCGATCGGGACCGCCACGTTGAGCCAACGCGGCTGGCCGAGCCGGCGCTCGATCTTGATCATGCGCTGTCGCCTCCGGCCATCGCGAGCCCGATCTCCTCGACCGTCGCGGTGGCGGGATCGAAGGCGCCCGTCAGCTCGCCCTCGTAGATGACTACGAGCCTGTCGGCGAGCGCAAGGATCTCGTCCAGGTCCTCGCTGATCAGTAGCACGCCGACGCCCTCGGCGGCAGCCTGACGCAGGTAGGCGTGCACCGTCTCGATCGCCCCGACGTCGAGCCCGCGGGTCGGCGATGCCGCAATCAGCACCTTCGGCCCGCTGGAAAGAGTCGAGGCAGGCCAAAGTCTTCTCCTGCCTCGACGTGGCGGAGATTGCGACACCGAAGGTGACGCAAGCGACGACAACTCGCGTCCGAGCACCAGTTTCTGCAGGTTGCCGCCCGACAGGTCACGGACTCGCTGGTGCGGGCCAGAGGTATGAACGCCGTAGCGCTCGATGAGGTCGGCCGCGACATCGCGAATCGCCCGCCAGCGCAGCAGTGGCCCGCGCGACATCGCCCGCCCGCGGTACGACTTCAGGACCGAGTTCTCGGTGATGCTCAGGCTGGGGGCGACTCCGGTTCCGAGCCGGTCCTCCGGGACGTGCGCGACCCCGGCGGCGATCGCCGATCGGGGGTCGCCGGCTCGCAGTTTCCGGCCGGCGATGCGCAGCGTCCCGCGGCTCGGAGGCCGCATGCCGGTAATCGCCTCGGCGAGCTCGCGCTGCCCGTTCCCGGCGACGCCGGCAACGCCGACGATCTCGCCGCTCCGCACGGACAGCGAAGCCTCCTTCACCGCCTGTTCCCCTCGGTCGCCGCGCACGCTCAGGCCGTCGAGCTCGAGCGCCGGGTCGACACCGGGCGGCGCCGCCCGCTCGATCCTACGGGCGAGATCGACCTGGCGACCAACCATCAACGCGGCCAGCTCGCGAGAGCTCGCATCGGCCGTCTTCAGCGTTGCGATCGTCCGCCCCCCGCGCAGTACGGTGACGCGGTCGGCGACCGCCTTCACCTCGTGCAGCTTGTGCGAGATGAAGATCACCGTCCGCCCCTCGGCCGCCATCGTCCGCAGGGTGACGAAGAGGGCCTCCGACTCCTGCGGCGTGAGCACGGCGGTCGGCTCGTCGAGGATCAGAATCCGGGCCTCGCGGTAGAGCGCCTTCAGGATCTCCACGCGCTGCTGCTCGCCGACCGAGAGTTGCCAAACGCGCGCCCGCGGGTCGACTGACAGCCCGTAGCGCTCTCCGAGCCCGGTGACATGGCGCTCGATTGCACGCGGCTGGATGACGAACCGCCGCGCTTCCTCGCGATGCTCGCCGAGGATGATGTTCTCGGCGACTGTGAACGGCGGGACGAGCCGGAAGTGCTGGTGCACCATCCCGATCCCGGCGTCGATCGCGTCGCTCGGCGAGTGGAAGTCCACGTGCTCGCCGTGGAGCCGGATCTCCCCCTCGTCCGGCCGGTACAGGCCGATCAGGATGTTCGAGAGCGTGCTCTTGCCGGCGCCGTTCTCACCGAGCAGCGCGTGCACCTCACCGACGGAGGCCTCGAAGTCGACGCGGTCATTCGCGAGCACTCCGGGGAAGCGCTTCGTGATTCCGCGCATGGCGACGGCAGGAGAGGCGCCGGGGCCGCCGGCGCCTCTCTCTGCTGGAACGGAACTGGGGGCCCGCTGCCCCACTCGCCTTACGCGGGCGGCGGAACGTGGGAGACGGATCCCAGGACGCCCTTGACGAGCCACTGTATGGAGTAGAGGTCGGGAAGCACCTTCAAGCGCTTGCCTGCCGGGACCATCAGCTTGCCGCTCTGGTCGTAGAGCGGGCCCTGGAAGACGGCGAACTTCCCGGACTTGAGCGCCGCCAGCTTGGCTGCGATCGCCGCCTTCGTCTTGGCCGTCACGCTGGGCCCGTACGGAGCCAGCTTCGTGAAGCCGTCGTTGATCGACCCGTAGTAGAAGCCGGGCTTCCACGTGCCGGCAATAGCCGCCTTGACCCGACGGAGGTAGTACGGGCCCCAGTCATAGACCGAGGCAGTCAGCCACTGCTTCGGCGCGAACTTCTTCGCGTCGGAGTCGTAGCCGACCCACGGGATGCCCTTCGACTCGGCGTAGACGCCGGACGCGGGGCTGTCGACGTTCATGCCGAGCACGTCGGCACCGGCGGCGACGAGCGCCTTGGCCGCCGCGGTCTCCTTCGGCGGGGAGTACCACTCGTTCGTCCAGACGATCTTCACCTTGGCGCCCGGGTGGGTCGCCTGCGCGCCGAGCGTGAACGCGTTGATGTGCCGGACGACCTCAGGGATGCCGAACGGCACGATGTAACCGATCACGCCCTTCTTCGTGGCCGCACCGGCGGCCATCCCCGACAGGTAGACGGTGTCCTCGGCCGCGCCGAAGTACTCGGACTGGTTCTTGGCGATCAGCGTGCCCGTCGCCTGCTCGAACAGAACATTCGGGTACTTCGTGTGGAGTTGGCCGTTGACGCCGAGCTCGAACTCCCCGAACGAGGTCCCGAAGATCATCTGGTAGCCGTCGCGGACGAGCCCGGCAACCATCTGCGGCACCTGCGCGTTCGAGAACGCCTTGTCCTTGTAGGTTGTCTGCACCTGGGCGCCGAGCGCCTTCTGGACGTACAACCGCCCCGCGTTGTGCGCCGTCGACCAGCCGCCGTCGTTGTAGGGGCCCGGGTAGATCCAGGCCACCTTGAACACCTTCTGCTTCTTGCCGGGCTTCGCCCCGACCGTCGCTACGAGCGTGAGCGCCAGCGCGGCGACCGCCAGCACGAGCACCCCGAGCACAAGCTTTGGTCTCCTCATCCTTCTCTCCTCCTGGATCGCACCTGTCCCCGCCCCTCGACCCGAGTCGAGGTCACGACTATAGGGCAGTCGGCGTGGAGGGGATAGGCTCGCGCGCAGGTTGCTCCGGCTCTTTCACAACGGGTGGATCTGTACGGTTGACGACGCCGGCACGGAGCTGACCGACGGGTGGCTGCTCGTGCGGGACGGTCTCGTCGAGGCGGTCGGGACCGGAGAGCCGCCCGCGGCCGACGAGCGCATCGACCTGGCAGGTGCGGTCGTCACGCCGGGGCTCGTCAACACCCATCACCACCTGTATCAGACGCTGACGCGGGCCCGGGCTCAGGAGGCGACGCTCTTCGAATGGCTGCGCGAGCTGTACCCGGTGTGGGCGCGGATCGACGCCGAGTCCGAGTACGCGGCGGCTCGGACGGGGCTGGCCGAGCTCGCGCTCTCGGGCTGCACCACCGTCTTCGACCATCACTACGTCTTCCCCCGCGGCCGCGAGGGGCTGATCGAGGCCGAGGTGCAGGCGGCCCGCGAGCTGGGAGTGCGAATCGTCGCCTCACGCGGCTCGATGGACCTCGGCGCCTCCGACGGGGGCCTGCCGCCGGACGAGCTGGTCGAGGACATCGACCACGTGCTCGCCGAGACGGAGCGGCTGGCCGGGCTGCAGGACGAGTGGGTTCAGATCGCTGTCGCGCCGTGCTCCCCGTTCTCGGTCACGAAGGAGCTGATGGTCGAATCGGCGGAGCTGGCCCGGCGCCTCGGGCTTCGCCTGCACACACACCTCGCGGAGACCGTCGAGGAGAACGACTACTGCCAGGAGCTGTACGACTGCCGGCCGGTCGAGTACCTCGAGCAGCTCGGCTGGGTCGCGGGCGACGTCTGGTGCGCGCATTGCGTCCACCTGTCGGCGGCGGACGTGGGGGCGTTCGGCGCGGCGGGCGTCGGGGTCGCCCATTGCCCGACGTCGAACCTGCGGCTCGGAGCGGGGGTGGCGCCGGTCCGCGATCTGCTGGACGCGGGCGTACCGGTGGGGCTCGGCGTCGACGGCTCGGCGTCGAACGAGCGCTCGGACCTCCTCTTCGACGTCAAGCAGGCCCTGCTCGTCGCGCGCGGGCGAGGCGGGCCGGCGGCGATGACCGTGCGAGAGGCGTTGCGGATCGGCACGCGCGGCGGCGCGGCAGTGCTCGGCCGCGACGATATCGGGCAGCTCGCACCCGGCAAGCGCGCCGACCTCGCGGTCTGGAGGACAGACAGGCTGGAGCTCGGCGGAGCGGACGATCTCGTCGCCGGGCTCATCCTCTCGGCGCCTCACCGGGTCGACCGTCTGTACGTCGGCGGCGACGAGATCGTCCGCGACGGGCACCTCGTCCGCGCCGATGAGGACGAGATCGCTGGGCAGCATCGTGTCCAGGCGCGAAGATTGAGCGCGTGATCTCGACGCACGTCCTCGACACCGGCCGGGGCGAGCCCGCGCGCGGCGTCCGCGTCCAGCTCTTCCGCGGCGACGAGCTACTCGCCGAGCGCGAGACGGACGACGACGGCCGCGTGCGCGAGCTTGCGGACGTTGAACCGGGCGCCTACCGGCTGGCCTTCCACCCGCCCTCGCCGTTCTTCCGGCGCATCGAGGTCGAGGTCGAGATCGAGGGCGGCCGCGACTACCACGTCCCGCTCCTGCTCTCCCCCTACGCGTGCGCGATCTACCGCGGCAGCTGAGCGAGGACGAGCTGGCCGAGCTCTTCGAGGGCCGCACCGCGCTCGTGCGGCGCCTAGCCCTGGACGACGACCCGCTCGGTCACACGCGCGAGATCATCGACTCCCTCTCGGAGGAAGAGAAGCTGGAGGCGCTCGACGCGCACCCGGCGATCGGCGCCCGCGCGGGGCTGTCCACGCGGTCGGCCGCCGAGCAGGGCGGCGACGCCGATCCGGAGGTGCTGGCGGAGCTCGCCCGGCTGAACCGGGAGTACGAAGATCGCTTCGGCTTCCGCTTCGTCGTCTTCGTCAACCGTCGCCCGAAGGCGGAGATCCTCGACGTGCTGCGCGACCGGATCAACCGCACGCGGGCGGAGGAGCTGGACACGGCCGTTGAGGAGCTGGTCGCGATCGCGGAGGATAGATGGCGCCGCTCCTAGCCAGTTACACCACTGAGTGGCTCGACCTGATCTTCCGCTGGTTTCACGTTACCGCGGCGATCGTCTGGATCGGAACATCGTTCTACTTCGTCGCGCTCGACAACCACCTCAGGGAGCCGGAGCGCGAACAGGACCGGCAGGAGGGCGTCCGCGGCGAGTCGTGGGAGATCCACGGCGGGGGCTTCTACGTGATCCGCAAGTACCTCGTGGCGCCGCCTCACCTGCCGAAGCCGCTGCACTGGTACAAGTGGGAGGCCTATTGGACGTGGCTCTCGGGGTTCGCGCTCTTCTGCGTCCTCTACTACGCGGATGCACGGCTGCGGCTGATCGACCCGTCTGTCGCCGACCTGGACCCGTGGCAGGCGATCCTGATCTCGATCGCGCTCCTGGTCGTCGCGTGGCTCGTCTACGACCTGCTCTGCCGGCTGCTCGCGGGCCGCCCGCTCGTCCTCGCCGCCACCATCCTCGGCCTCGTCACGGCGACGGCATACGGGGTCGAGCAGCTCTACCAGGCGCGCGCGGCCTACCTCCAGGTCGGCTCGATGCTCGGGACGATCATGGCGGCGAACGTCCTGCTCGTGATCATCCCCGGCCACTGGGAGCTGGTGAAGGCGAAGAAGGAGGGCCGCGAGCCCGACCCGAAGGCGGGGATCGTGGGCAAGCAGCGCTCGGTGCACAACAACTACCTGACGCTGCCGGTGCTGTTCACGATGCTCGCCGGCCACTTCACGTTCACGTACAGCCACGACCACGCCTGGGCCGTGCTGGTCGCGCTGATGGCGGTCGGCGCCGCGATCCGCCACTACTTCAACAAGCGCCACGCGGGCGAGACGCTCTGGTGGATACCCGTCGGCTGCGCGCTCGCGATCGCGGCGATCGCCGTCTGGCTCCGCCCGCCGGACGCGGCGCCCGTGAAGGCGGGAGCAGCCACGGTGCCGTTCGCCCGAGCCCAGCAGATCGTCTCCACCCGCTGCCAGCCGTGTCACTCGCTGCACCCGACGGTCGCCGGCTTCACCGGACCGCCGTCCGGTGTCGCATTCGACACGCCGGCGGAGATCCGCGCCCGCGCGGCCCAGATCCAGCAGCTCGCCGTCTCCTCGACCGTCATGCCGCTCGGGAACCAGACGAACATGACGGCCGCCGAGCGCACGGAGCTCGGGCAATGGATCGCCGGCGGTGCGAAAATGAAGCCGTGATCAAGATCACCGTCGCCGGCTTCGAGCTCGCCGCCCGCCTGGAGGAGAAGCTTTCGCCGCGCACCGTCGCGTTCTTCCGGACGATGCTCCCGTACGACAGCAAGCTGATCCAGGCCCGCTGGAGCGGCCAGTCGGGATGGATTCCGATGGGCGACTTCGACGTCGGCGACCTCGGCCCCGAGGATCCGACGAGCTACCCGGCTCCCGGTGAGCTGCTGCTCTACACGGGCGGTCTCAGCGAGGTGGAGATCCTGTTCCCGTACGGCGACACCTGCTTCGCGAGCAAGGCCGGCCAGCTCGCTGGCAACCACTTCGCGACGGTCGTCGAGGGCGTCGAGCACCTCGCCGCGATCGGCGAGAAGGTGCTCTGGGCAGGCGCCCAGGACATCCGCTTCGAACCGGCCTAGGATCGGTACCCTCTCCGACCATGGCCGACGACTGGCGCGTGACCGCAACTCTCCACCAGCCCGGCCACACGGAGGAGCTCGTCGACCGGATGCAACGCCACCGGGTGGGCGACGAGGTGCTCGCCCGACTCGGTGGACGGGTCGCCGTCAGCACGGGCAACTCGCACGTCTTCGTCTACGCCGACAGCGAAGGAGCCGCAAACGAGGCCGTTCGCATCGTGCAGGAGCTGAGCCGGGCACATGCTCTCGAAGCCGACCTCGAGGTCCATCGCTGGCATCCGCTCGAAGAACGGTGGGAGGAGGCAACTGTTCCGATGCCGCGAACCGGCGCCGAGCGCGAGGCCGAGCACCAACGCCTGCAGCAAGCCGAGGCCGAGGAGTCGCAAGAGCTGGGCCTCGCAGAGTGGGAGGTTCGCGTCGAGCTCGAGTCCCACCGGCAAACCACCGAGCTCGCAGACCGACTCGCGGCCGAGGGTATGGAGCCCGTTCGGCGCTGGACGTACCTGGTCGTCGGCGCGAACAACGAGGACGAGGCACGGGTGCTCGCCGACCGGCTGCGGGGCGAGGCGCCTGCGGGTGCCGGCGTCACGGTCGAGCCGGGACCCGGGATGATCAAGGAGGGGACAGCGGGCGCGCGCACCGTCGGCTGGTTCTTCGGCCCCTTCTAGCCGGCAAGCCGGGCGAGCACCCCCGTCAGAACGTCGATCGCGAGCGCCACGTCCTCCTCGGACGAGAGCTCATCCGGCGAGTGGCTGATCCCGCCGTTGAGGCTTCGGACGAACAGCATTCCGCTCGAAACCGCCGCCCCAGCGAGCACGCCGGCGTCGTGGCCTGCGCCCGAGGCGAGCTCGACCACCGGCAGCCCGCGTCCCTCGATCTCCCTCCGGAGCGCATCGACGACTCGTGGGCTCATGTCGACGGGCGGTGTGGCCTGCGAATCGTCGATGCCGGCGAAGGCGATCAGCGCGTCCAACCGCTCCTGGTCCGGCGCGCGAACGTCGACGCTGAAGCGGACGCGTCCGGGGATGACGTTGACCCCGCCGGGTTCCGCCTCGATGCGACCGACCGTGGCGACGGCACCTGGCCAGCAGCGCGCTTCCTCCTCGAGGCTCAGGATCCGGCGAGCCGCCTCGACGAGCGCGTCGGAGCGGTTCTCCATGGGTGTCGTCCCTGCGTGGCCGGCAACCCCCTCGATGACGACCTCGCCGCGCGCGTAGCCGACGATGCCCGTGACGATCCCGAGCGGCGCGTCTGCCGCGGCAAGCCGTGGGCCCTGCTCGATGTGCACCTCGAGGAAGACATCGGGGAGGCCGCCGCGCTCGACCCGTGCATGGCTCCCGATGCAGCCGACCTCCTCGCCGCGGAAGACCGCGACCGTGCCGCGGCCGGTGCGCTCGACCGCCTCGATCGCGGCGACGACTCCCAGCGGTCCGTCGAACTTTCCGCCCTGCGGGACAGAGTCCAGATGCGAGCCCGTCCAGACTTCAGGGACAGTCCTCCCGCCGACTGTCACCGGGGATCGGCCGAACAGGTTCCCGGCGGGATCGACCTCGATCTCGAGTCCCGCCTCCTCCAGCCAACCGCGTGCGAGGTCGTGCGCCTCGTCCTCCTCGGGCGAGCCCGTCAACCGGTTTGCGCTCGGCCCCGAGCCGATCGCGTAGAGCTCCTCGAGCCGTCGAAGCGCGCGCGTCGCGTCCACGGCGCAACTATCCTCGATCTCCGATGGAAGCGAAGCAGGTTCGGACTGACGAAGGGCTCGTACCCGAGGGCGAGGGCTGGTACGTCCTGAACGCGCGCGAGGCGCGGTGGTTCCACAGCGACGAGTTCGGATCGGCGTGCACGTTCGAGGGCGACGTCCGCTTCCCAGAGTTCGGGATCAACATCGGAGTGGTCGCGCCCGGCCAGCCCGCGTGCCTGTACCACTCGGAGACGGCACAGGAGGATTTCCTCGTCCTCGCCGGCGAATGCCTGCTGCTCGTCGACGGGGAAGAACGCCCGCTCCGGAAGTGGGACTTCTTCCACTGCCCGGCCGGCACCGAGCACGTGATCGTCGGAGCGGGCACGGGCCCGGCGCTCGTGCTGGCTACGGGAGCGCGGGGTGATGGGAAGACGATCGTGTATCCGGTCTCCGAGCTCGCGCAGCGTTACGGGGCAAGCGCCGAACAGGAGACGCCGGATCCGAAAGAGGCGTACGCGCGCTTCGACAAGCCGAGCCTCGGCCCGGCGCCCGAGTTGCCCTAGAGCCCGAAGGGGTTGATCGGCTTCGAGCCGGTGTTGACGATCACGCTCTTCGTCTCGAGGTAGAGGTCGAGCGTCTCGAGTGCAAGCTCCCGGCCGAAGCCCGACTGCTTGTAGCCGCCGAACGGGATTCCGGGGAACGCGGTGTAGGGCATGTTGATCCCGACGGTGCCGGACTTGATCCGCGACGCGATCCGGTGCCCGCGCGCCGGATCCCCCGTCCAGACGGTCGCCATCAGCCCGTAGCGGACGTCGTTCGCGATCCGGATCGCGTCCGCCTCGTCCTCGAACGGGATCACGGTCACGACCGGGCCGAAGATCTCCTCCTGGGCGACGGTCATCGCGTTGTCCACCTTTGCGATCACGGTCGGCGGATAGAACGCACCCTTCCCCTCGGTCGGCTCGCCCCCCAGTACGACCTCTGCTCCCTCCTCGCGCCCCTGCTCGACGAAGCCGTGCACGCGCTCGCGGTGTGCCCGCGAGATCAGCGAGCCCATCTGTGTCTCGGGGTCGAGTGGATCGCCGACCTTGATCGCGCCGGCCTTGCCGGTGAACTCGGAGACGAAATCGTCATAGAGCGCCTTCTCGACGAGCACTCGCGAGCGCGCCTCACAGCTCTGACCGGCCGCGGAGTAGATCGACCAGACCGAGCTCGGGATCGCGCTCGCCAGGTCGGCGTCTGCGAAGACGAGGTTCGGGCTCTTGCCGCCGAGCTCGAGCGTGACCCGCTTGATCGGGTCGGAGGCGAGCCGCATGATCTCGCCGCCCGTCTTCGTCGAGCCGGTGAACGCGACCTTGTCGATCCCCGGGTGCCGGACGAGGTACGAGCCGATCGTCGGCCCGTCGGCCGGGACGATGTTGATCGCGCCCGCCGGGAACCCAACCTCGGCCGCCAGCTCGGCGATGCGCACGGCGGTCAGCGGCGTCTGCGGGTCCGGCTTCAGCACGACCGCGCACCCGGCGGCGAGAGCCGGCGCGAGCTTCCACGTGGCCATCAGCAGCGGGTAGTTCCAGGGGACGATCTGGGCGCAGACGCCGACCGGCTCCTTCTGTGAGTAGAAGAGCAGCGAGCCGCCGATCGGGTTCGAGCGGCCGGCGATCGTGGCGATTCCGGAGGCGTAGTAGCGGAAGTTCTCCGCCGCGCCGAACAGCTCCGCCTTCACGTTCGAGATCGCCTTGCCGACGTTTCGCGACTCCAGCTCGGCCAGCTCGGCGCGGTTCGCGACGAGCGCGTCGGCCAGCGCGTGCAGCAGCCGCGAGCGCTCGGTGGCCGGGGTCCTGCCCCAGTCGCCGTCCTGCGCGGCGCGGGCGGCGGCTACCGCGCGGTCGATGTCGGTTTCGCCCGCGAGCTGGACGGTCGCGAGCGGCTCTCCGGTCGCCGGCTCGACCAGCTCGCGCGATTCCGAGCCCTCGACCGTCTCGCCGCCGATGAAGAGCCCGGCCTCGCGCTGTGCGGTGACGCTCACTGCCGGGACGATACCGCCGTCAATAGGTCACCGACGCGAACGTGCTCGGTGAGCAGGCGTACAAACCGCGCCGGGTCGTCGCCCGCCCAGGCGTGACAGAGCTGCCGGCCGGCCGAGTAGTTGATCACGTACGCGCGCCACGTCGGATCGGTCACGAACCTGACGCTCTGGGCTGCCTGTTCAGGAGCGAGGAGCCCCCAGCGCCGAACATGCGCCTCTGCTTCCTCCACCGTCGCCCCGTCCTCGTGGATCATCAACGCCGCGTCGAGTCCCAGCCGGCGCAGGGGCCTGCGCGCCTCACGCACCGCCCGTGCCTGCTCGAAGTCGTAGTCGAGGCCGTGCCTCCGCAAAATCTCGGCCAAGCGGCTCGGAACGTCGCCGTCGAGGACAACGCTGGGCCCGGTCTCGGCGATGCCCTCGCTGATGAGCGCGGCGGGGGTCGGCACCAGCTGAATCGACTCCTCGATCAGTCCTCCCTCCCGGATCAGGCGCTGCTCCTTGACGGAGTGCTCGGTGTGGTGCCCCGGGTAGACCTCGTGGGCGGCGAGCTCGACGACGTCGTCGCGAGTCGTCGGGATGTCGAGATTGACGACGACGCGGCTGCACAGGTCGCCGAGGTAGTAGTTGAACGCCCACCACGGCTCATCCCTGACCTCCTCGACGACGAGCTCTTCTCCCTCGGGAAGCTCGACCAGCTCGACCGTACGCGCGCGCAACTCGCCGAGCAGGTCGCGGACGAGCGGCACGACCTTGTCGAACGGGACGGCGTTCGCCTGGCGCCACGCTTCGTAGCGGGCGGCGAGATCGCCCGACCCTGGGAGCAGCTCCTCCAGGCGTTCGTGCACCCCCTCGTAGACGTCGGTGCCGACCCGGTCAGGGCGGACCCCGTAGCAGCGCTCGACCTCGTCCGAGTACGGGATCTCCTCACCCGCGAGAACGCCGGCGGAGGTGCGGAGGCCGAGCACCTGGTCCCGGAGCCAGCCGTCCTCGAGTTGCCCGAGGAGCGCGTCCCCATGCTCCACCAGCGCAGCGGGATCGGTGAGCGGCTCCGCGTCGACCTCACGCGAGAGCTCCTCCGGCCCGTAGTACGCGTCGACCAGTCCGTCGACGTGCCGGCCCAGGCGCAGCCCGAGCAGGATGTATGCCTCGGCGGCGCTCATCCCCGCTCCGGCGCCGGCAAAGCCGGCACCTGCGCTCCTCGAGCGCCTCCGTCAAGCCTACGGCTATCCACGCTCGAAGAGCGCCGCCTGGCCCTGGCCGACCCCGATGCACATGGTCGCGACCCCGTAGCGCCCGCCGCGGCGGCCGAGCTCGTGGAGGAGCGAGACGACGAGGCGTGCCCCGCTCATCCCCAGGGGGTGCCCGAGCGCAATCGCGCCGCCGTTCACGTTCACCCGCTCCGGATCGAGCCCGAGCTCCCGGATGACGGCAAGGCTCTGCGACGCGAACGCCTCGTTCAGCTCGACCAGCGCAATCTCGCCCGCGTCGAGCCCGGCGCGGGCCAGCAGCTTGCGCACCGCGGGAACGGGCCCGATTCCCATGACACGCGGGTCAACCCCCGCGACAGCGCTCGCCACGAACGCTCCGAGCGGCTCTGCGCCGAGATCTCTCGCCTTCTCCTCGCTCGCGACCACAAGCGCAGCCGCACCGTCGTTGAGCCCGCTCGAGTTGCCCGCGGTGACCGTTCCGTCCTGGCGGAAAGCCGGCTCGAGCGCGGCCAGCTTGTCGGCGTCGGTGTCGGGGCGCGGATGCTCGTCGCGCGTCAGCTCGCCGACCGGCACCAGCTCGTCCGCGAAGCGCCCCTCCGCATCGGCAGTTGCCCACCGCCGCTGCGACTGGAGCGCGAACGCATCCTGGTCCTCACGAGAGACCTGCCAGCGCTCGGCCACGTTCTCGCCCGTCTCCCCCATCGACTCGAGCGGAAACATCTCCTGCATGCGCGGATTGGGAAACCGCCAACCGAGCGTCGTGTCCCAGATCGTTTGATTGCCGCGCGGGAACGCGCGCTCAGGCTTCGCCATCACCAGCGGGGCGCGACTCATCGACTCGACCCCGCCCGCGACGAAGAGGTCGCCGTCGCCGGCAGCCACAGCGTGGCACGCACCGACGACCGCCGACAGCCCCGAGGCGCAGAGACGGTTGACCGTCACGCCCGCGACCGACTCGGGCAGCCCCGCGAGGAGCGCGGCCATCCGGGCGACGTTCCGGTTGTCCTCGCCCGCCTGGTTGGCGCAACCGAGCCAGACGTCCTCGATCTCCCCGGCGGGGACGCCGGATCGCTCGACGGCCGCGGCGATCGCCGTCGCCGCGAGATCGTCCGGCCGCACCCCGGCGAGCGCGCCGCCGTAGCGGCCGATCGGGGTGCGGACGGCCGAGAGGATCACCGCCCTGGGCATCCCGCCCAGGCTAACTGACGAAGTCGATCTGAACGGGCGACTCGAAGGCGCCGATCGCCTCGCCGCGGCGCAGCAGCTCGCGGACGGCCTCGCGGCCCTCCTCGCCGTAGTCCAGGGTCAGCTCGTTCACGTACATGCCGACGAAGCGGTCGCCGAGCTCGCTGTCCAGGCCACGGCCGAACTGAAGGGCGTACTGCATCGCCTCCTTGCGGTTTGCGAGCCCGGCCGCGATCGATTCGGCGAGTACCGCGGAGAGATCGCGCAACCGCTCCTCGCCCAGGTCGCGACGGGCGACGTTGGCCCCGAGGGGCAGCGGAAGGCCGGTCTCGAGCAACCACCATTCTCCTAGGTCGATCACCTTCTTCAGACCCTCGGACTCGTAGGTGAGCTGGCCCTCGTGGATGAGCAGGCCTGCGTCGCACGTCCCCGACTTGACCGCGTCGGGGATCCGGTCGAATGGGACGACGCGGTAGCGGAAGTCACCGAGAGCCATTCGCAGCACGAGGAACGCGGTCGTCATCTTCCCCGGTATGGCGACCTCGACTCCGCGCAGCTCGTCCTTCGTCATCGGCTCGCGGGAGACGACGATCGGCCCGTAGCCCGAGCCCATGCTCGCTCCGTGGGGGAGCAGCGCGTAGCGCTCCTGCACGAACGGGTACGCGTGCAGCGAGATCGCGGTCACCTCGAGGCGCCCCTCGAGTGCCCATTCGTTGAGTGTCTGGATGTCGCGGAGCACGTGCTCGAACTCGAAGCCGCGCGTCTCGACGCGATCCTCCGCCAGGGCCCAGAACATGAATGCGTCGTCGGGGTCGGGGCTGTGGCCGAGACGGATCAGCATCGCGGCGGCAGGCTAGCGGCCGCGGCCTATCGCCGCCCGAAGAACCACCGCTCGAGCGGCCTCAGCACCTCGGCACGCTTGAACGGCTGCAGGCGGGACTGCTGCCCATCCTGTTCCGAGACACTGATGTCGTCCTCGAGAGCGTCGTTGGCGGCGTCGAGCGCGTCCTGAAGCTCGTAACCCTCGAACGCGTAGTCCCCTGGCCGGGGTTCGTCGCTTTCCCGATGCTGCGGGTTGACCGCCCGGCCGACCGCCCAGACGCCGCCCTCCTTGCGCTCGATCCAGATCACGATGCGCTCGGGCGTTCCGGCGTCGTCGAAACCGTCGACGACGCGCTCTGCGAAGCGGCCTGCCTGCTGCTTCCGGGGCACCGGGACCAGGATACAATCGCCTCCGTGGGAGGGATCGGCACGTTTCTACGCGGGCTCTTCTCGTTCCTGGGCGCCCACTCGACTCAAGAGGAGCGCGTCGCCGTCTATCTGATCCGCGAACACGACCGCGGCCGCACGTTGGACGACATCCTCGACGACCCGTACGTGCTCAACCGGCTCTCGACGCCCGAGATCGCACGACTTCTCGACCGCCCCGACGTGATCAAGGCGATCGGCGACGACATGGCGGAGGCAGCGAAGAGCGCGATCGAACAGGGACAGGCTTAAGCCTGTCCCTGTAGCTCGACCACCCGCGCCGCTACCGCAAGATCCCAGGCGGCGAGCCCGTTGGACTTGAAGACGACGATGTCCTCGTCGGACTGGCGGCCCGGGAGCTCGCCGGCGACCACCTCCTGGAGCTCGTGCACCTCCAGCCAGTCGAGCACGCCCTGCTGCACCGGCTCGATCAGGTCGCCGGACTCCAGCCTGGCGTCGTCGAGCGAGTCGCAGCAGACGAAGGCCGCCCGCTCGAGCACCGCGTTGTCGAGCTCCCGCGACCGCGCCATGTTCGCACCGGCCGCGCAGACGAGAGCCCCCGGCTGCAGCCACTCGCCGCGCAGCACGGGGTCGCGGGAGGTCGTGATTGTGACGACGATGTCCTGCGCAGCCGGGTCGCGGTGGCTTTCGCCGGGCTCTGCGTCGACCTCGCGGCAGAAGGCCGCAAGCCGCTCCTCGTTGCGGCAGTAGGCGACGACCCGCTCGATCCCGGGAACGGCCTCCCGGATGCAGGCGACCTGCGTCCGGGCCTGCGTACCGCAGCCGATCACGCCGAGCGTTCGCGCATCGGGGCGCGCCAGGTACTTCGCCGCCACGGCACTGGCCGCGCCTGTGCGCAGGCGGCCGAGCATGTCGGCCTCGATCACAGCCGGCGCCTCCGGCGCCCGGAACAGCACGACGACGAACGAGAGCCGGTCCGGGGTCACGTCGTAGGTCTTCACGCAGGCGAGCCCCCGCTCGCGGTCGACGGCAGACATCACCGCCAGCACGCCGCCGTCGCGCCGGACGCGGTAGCGCGGCACGTTCTCGATCGTTCCGGCGGCCAGCCGCCGGAACGAGTCCTCGACGGCGGCAACCGCGTCCGCGGGCGTCAGGAGGCGGGCGACCTCGGCTTCGGTGAGGAACTGCAAGCCGTGAGTCTAGGCGGCATCGTCCCGCACGAGGATGCGATCGCCACTGCGATGCGCGGGTCATTCGCCGCCGCGACCGACCTGGCGGGCGCGGCCCACAACCGCACGAGCGATCGCGGGTTCCTAAACTCTGGGAAGGGGGCCCACGGGGGAAAGCCGGCCGCGGCCGAATGCCCGCGGCCGGTGCCCTGCCTCACGCGGCAAAGCCGCGTGGGCAGAAACCGGCCGTTTCCCCCGTGAAGCGACCGACGGCGGCGCAGCCGCCGAGGGAGCGATTGCGCCCGGCAAGATTCGAACTTGCGGCCTCTGCCTCCGCAGGGCAGCGCTCTATCCCCTGAGCTACGGGCGCGTAGGAGCGGTCAGTGTAGCCGTGCGGGTTCGCCGTCGATGCTGAGCTCCGCATCGTCCGGGACCTCGACCCGCACGTAGCCGAGAGCGATCCCCTGTACCGCGCTCGTCACCCGCCCGACGGCCTTCCCGCTGAACACGATCGGATCGCCGGGATTTGCGGACTCGACCTCGAGCACCCGCAGCCGCCGGTTCACCTTGCCGCGGTGGTGGAGGCGCGCGATCGGCTCCTGGCCCGGGTAACACCCTTTCGTGAACGAGATGTGGGTCCGCTCGAGGCCCGCCTCGGCCGGGAGGATCGCATCGTCGAGCTCCTTGCCCCAGGCGGGCACCCCGGCTTCGATCCGCGCGCGCTCCAGCTCCTCGGCCTCGAGCGTCGGCTCCACCTCGGCGTCGATCACCTCGACCGATCCGGGCAGTTCACCCGGCAGGCCTTCGGTCCCGCCGAACACGAGCGTGGACGTGTGCTCCTCCAGTTCGATCTCGCACTTCGAGGAGAACCGCGCGCGCAGGAGGGTCGAGCGCACGACCTCGCCGAGCTCCGGCTCGGTCAGGAGCAGGAAGTCATCCGGCCCGCGGCGCCACACCCGCAGCGGCGCGATCAGCCGGCTCTTGGGCGTCAGCAGCAGCGCAGCGCAGATCTCGCCCGTCACGTCATTCGAGAGCATGCGCTGGAGGTAGCCCTCGGCGTCCGGACCGGAAACCCGCACGTACGCGCGCGGGCGAAGAGCGGATCGGACTGAAACGCTGACCACCCTCGTTAGTCTAGGCAGCGTGCCCCTGTTCAGATCGAAAGCCGAGGAGAAGGTGGTCGAGGCCGGCTACGATCCGGCCCGCCTGCCGCCCGGCCAGTACCTCACGGAGAAGTGGCCGGTTCTGCACGCGGGAACCGTCCCCTCGCTCGACCTGGCCACGTGGACTCTGGAGATCTCGGGCGAAGTCGAGCGCCCGCTCACGCTCACGTGGGAGCAACTGCTCGATCTGCCGAGTCGCGAGGTCACGGTGGACATCCACTGCGTCACACGCTGGAGCCGGTTCGACACGAGATTCAAGGGCGTGCACTGGAGCGAGCTGGCAAAGCTCGTCGTGCCGAAGCCGAGCGCGCGCTTCGTGGTCGCGCACGCCGAACAGGGGTACACCTCCAACATCCCGCTGGCGGCGATCGAGGACGAGGAGGCACTCGTCGCCTACCAGGCCGACGGCGAGCCGCTGACGGCCGAGCACGGCTGGCCCGTGCGCCTCGTCGTCCCGACACGCTACTTCTGGAAGAGCGCCAAGTGGCTACGCGGGCTCGAGCTGCTGGACCACGACGAGCCAGGCTTCTGGGAGCGGTACGGCTACAACAACAACGCCGACTTCCGGAAGGAAGAGCGCTACTCGTTCTGAGCGGGGGCGGCCGAAGCC
>DATCPA010000036.1:0-19646 GCA_036564335.1 Gaiellaceae bacterium | reverse complement strand
CGTCAATCTGCTGCTGCGAAAGCGCCCGGGAGACAAGGTGGCGGTCGTCTGGATCGACCGGGCCGGGAGCCGAAGAAGCGCGACCGCCACGCTCGCGAACGGGCCACCTCAATAGTCCTCCTCCGGCACGCGGTGCGCTTGCCGACGGCGGGGTCGCGGTGCTCGCCGCCGCGAGCTTCGCCGCGCCTTCCTCGAGGCCGATTTCCCAGCTCTCAAGCGGAGTCGACCGGATCAACTTACGGTAATACGGGTAGTACGGACACCGTACGGCCGAACACGCCCTGCAAGGCGCCCTCGCAAGTGCTGTGAGAGCCGGGCGAGCATCGTCAGATCGGCGTGGATTGCGGTGTCGTCTTCCCCGCTGAAGACGACGCGCGAGCGGGTCAGCTTTAACGCACCGCCGAAACGCACCAACCTCCAACTGGAAGAACTCGGAGTCAGGTGCCAGACTAGGCCCAGCCTGCCTGCGATCACCCCCAAGTGTCGCTCTCTTCTGTCGGGGTCAAGAGGCGCTTGAACCCCCACGACGAGCTGGCTGGAGCGATCCTAGCGTCAGAGTGTCAGGGGAGTCAGGGCTGACACTCGGAGAGCGTGTGTCGGGCGTCACTTCGACCGAGGCCCGCTTCCTGATGGTCACCGAGCCCGCCCCCTTCGCGGACTTCGTGCGCGCGATGTCCGAGCCGGCACAGACCCTCACCCTCCCACCGGCATCCGTCCAACCACCCGACCCCGAGCAGCTGACCGCCGTCGCTGCCGAGTACGGGATCGAGATCCTCGGCCCGCCTAGTATCCCCTCCTGAACCCAACCGCTACCCGCGCCGGGCTCCAACGGTCTCCGTCAAACCCGGTCCGGCTCAGAAGAGCCAAGCGTTCGCTGGGCTGGTAGCCGACATAGACCAGCCGCCCGACTCGAGCTTCGGCCGTCGGGTACAGCTGATCGAGCACTGCTCTGGGTGCGCTGACCCTCGCTCGCGTCCGTAGTTCCTACGCACTGAGCATTCGGCGTTGGCCGGATGTGGTATCGCCGATCGGATGTCAAGGTCCCGGGACAATGCGAAAGCGCGCCCGGACGATCGAGCTCCAGCCATGGGCGTATCCCGGACGGCCGCGTGTGCTGATCGAGCACCCGGATCCGGACTCCGGTTTGGAGCTTGCAGCCGCGATCAGGCGTGCGGGCTGCACCGTTGGGATCTGCCGGGGCCCCGACCCGACGGCAGATCCGCCGACGCGGTGCCCGCTGCATGGGCTCGAGCCCTGCGTCGTCGTCGAGGGCGCCGACCTCGTCGTCACCGCGCTCGACCTCGACCGTGAAGAAGCTCGTCAGGTCCTGGACGGACTGCGAACCCGCTACCCGAGCGCGCCGATCGCGGTTCTCGCAACCGTTGGCCAGACGGTCGAGCTCCGCGGCCTGCTGGAGGGATGCACTGTCCTCCCCGTCGCCGCCACACCCGAGCAGGTCGCCGCGGAAGTCCTCGGCATCCTGCAGCGCGATTAGCGCAGGCGCGTGGGGCGCGAGACTCGGTCAAGAAGACCGAGCTTCAGACCACGAACGGCGGCGGCAACCTGCGGTCTGGCGGGCGGTACGCGCAGGCCGGGTCTTCGCCGAGCGGGTCGCCAGATGCGGCATAGGCTCTCGCTCGGGATCCGCCGCAGAGATCGGCGTACTCGCACTTGCCGCATCGGCCGTTGAAGCGCGCTTGACGGATCTCGCGCAGCAGCGGGCTTGCTCGATAGAGGCTGACCAGGCTCTGCTCGCGGACGTTTCCGACCGCGATCGGAAGGAAGCCCGCGGGATAGACGTCGCCGTCGTGGGCGACGAAGACGATGCCTTTGCCGTCTCGCGTGCCCTTTGTCTGGGCGCGTGACTCGGAGCGAGGCTCGCCCAGGAGGGAACGAAGCCGTCCGGTCAGCCGTTCGTACAAGGGGCCGGTCTCACACGCGCGCTCGTCGCGGCGCCACTCGACGACGCGCCGGAAGAAGGGCGCCTCGACCGTCCGGACCACGAACCCGTACTGGGCGGCGTCGACGAGGAAGTGGCAGACGTCCTCGTTCTGCTCCGGCGAAAGCTCTGCAAGGCCCGAGCCTCGGCCCGTGCGGACGAGGAAGAAGACCTCCCAGATCGACGCGCTCACCTCGTCGACGATCGCGGCGATCTCGGGCAGCTCCTCGACGTTCTCTGGCCGGACGACGGTGTTCACCTGCACGGTGAAGCCGTGAGCGCGCAGCGAACGGAGCGCGGCGAGCGTCGCCTCGAAGTGGCCCTCGACCCCTCTGAGCCCCTCGTGCGTCTCCGGGCTTGCCCCGTCGAGGCTGAGCGAGGCGACCTTGACCCCGATATTCCGGAGAGCCTGGAGCGTCCCGGGCTCGAGCCGCGGGGTCACGCTTGGCGAGACCGCGACGGGCAGGCCGAGCTCGTGCGCCCTTCGAGCGAGCGGGAGCAGGTCGGGGCGCATGAGCACGTCGCCGCCCGTGAGCACAAGCACAGGGTAGGGTCGGCCGAAGCCGGTCAGCGTCTCGAGGAAGCGCTCGCCCTCCTCGGTCGACAGCTGACCCGGAAGCGGCTCCGCGATCGCCGAGGCGCGGCAGTGGCGACAGGCGAGCAGGCAAGATCGCGTCACCTCCCAGAAGACGAGGATCGGGCGGCGCTCGAGATCGAGCCGCGGCCGCGTCATCGATCAGCGGGCACCGGGATGGGGACCGTGAGCGCCGGTGCGCGAGCCGCTCGACGTGCCGGCCGGGTCAGCGCTGCGAGCGCGACGAGGGAGGCCCAGACGGCCCCGGCACCACCGACGTGCAGGCCGGCGAGGATCTCGTGGGTGCGGCCTTCGCCTCCGACGACAACGATCGCGATCCCGAAGCCGATCTGCACAAGGACTGCGAGGAAGGGAAGCGAGCCTGCGAGGCGCGGACCCTGGCCGCGCAGCGCGAGGACGATCAGGGCGAGGGCTAGAGCGGCCACGGTGTAGGCGAGCATGCGGTGGGCGACCTGGAGGCCGGCATGGCCGCCGCCCGCTGCGAAGCCGCCGTTGCAGGCAGGCCACTGTGTGCCGCACGCGTCGCCCGCCTCCGTGGCGACGACCGCCGCGCCGACCGACACCAGGGCAAGGCCGAAGAGGACGCTCGCGGCGGCGAGCCGGGCGAAGCCCAGCGTCGCCGACGGCTCGCCGCGCTGCCAGGCCGCGGAGGCGGCGAGGACGAGTGTCGCCAGGAAGAGCAGCCCGAGGACGAAGTGGAAGGCGACGACCCAGCCGGGCAGCTCCAGCCAGACGGCGACGGCCCCGAGCAGCGCTTGAAACGGGACGAGCACGACGGCGAGCAGCGCCGGCCAGACGATGTCTCGGCGTGCGCGGTAGCTGCGCCAGGCCCAGAGCGCGACCGCTGCGGCGAGCACGCTGACGAGCGCGACGACGGCGCGGTGGCTGTACTCGATCACAGACGCCTTCTGCTCGAGCGGGATCGCCTTCGAGGTGCAGAGCGGCCAACGCGGGCAGCCGAGACCCGACGCCGTCACGCGCACGACACCCCCGACCGCGACCAGCGCCCAGCCCGCGACTGCAGCCGAGATCACCAGGAGGCGAAAGCCGAGACCAGGCATTGCAGCCGATTCAACCGTCGGGCTCGTGAGGCGCTCTTGATCAGGATTGATCAAGAGCCTCCGCGGGTAGTGGCTCGTCTTGAAATCTGCCGCCCGATCCACGCGTACTCCTCGACGGCGACGCGTGGCTGACCGGACAAGCAACCGGCCCACGCCGCCGCTGCTTGCCAGACAGATGGGATTGCAGCGAGCTGCCCTGCGGTGCGTGCGACGTCGGGCCCTTCGAAGAAGAAGATCGCTTCCCGCTCGGTGAGGTAGACGCGGTGCCGATCCAGGCCGAAGGCGGCTGGGTCGAAGGGCGGTCCCTCGGCGATCAGTCTCCGGATGCGCTCGGCAGCCCGCGGCCTGATCGGCAGGACGACGGCCGCACAGGCACGTCCCTCGCCCCGCTCCGAGACCAGCTCAGCGAGCGCGTAGCCAAGCTCGACCACAACCCCCGGGCCCTCCAGGGCGCCGATCGAAAGCTCTCGCCCGCCGGGCTGCCGAACGACGACAGCCGGGCGCCCGTTGATCTGCTCCGCGGCACCGCGAGCGATGCGAACATCAGCGACGTCCGTGTACGAGACCGTCCGCCGGGCAATCGTGCCATCGGGACTCGAGCCTTGCACGCTGACGCCTGCCGGACCCAGCTCGAGCTTCCCTACCCGAAGCTGCCCACCGTCCTCGCGCCAAACGACGGCGTAACTCAAGTGGCCCGCCGTTGGTCTCGAACCTCCATGGAAACCTGATAGCCGAGCGACCAGGCAACGCCATCAGGGAAGGCACTGATTGCCGGCGGCCGCGACAGGTTGCGGAGAGGTCACCATGGGACTGTGGCTTGATCACGTAGAGCCGCCCGCAGGCAGCAGCACGGTCAAGTATGAGCCGGCGCACAGTCCGTTCCTCACGTTCGTTCGTGAGCGCCGAGTGGCGCCGACCCGCGCGGGACCGGGCACGAGACAAAAGGCCGGCCGAGCACGAACGAAGGCCGGTCCTCCTCGTCGTCGCCTTCCCCGCAAAGAGCGACACCGGCCCGGCGGGGGGCACGCGGTATCGGTCAGCCAGCCTTACCAGAGTGCTTGGACGGCTGTGCCGTTGTGCAGCGTCGTCACCGTGCCCTTGGCGCTCCACGCCATCACGGCGGGCAGGTCCGACCAGTTGTCCATCCCGTCCTGCCAGTGCCTGGCGATACCGGCCGGTGACTCGTAGTACTCATCGAGCACGAAGATCGTCTTGCCGGTCGGCTCCGAGCTCGGGTCCAACGGGTTCGACAATTCCGGGCCCTTGGAGACAGTGTAGCCCAGCAGCGCCGCCTCGCCCTCGCGGGGGTGCCCTTTCATCCACTCGGCGTGGCTCGCGAAGATGCGATCTCCTTCGGCCACGTCATCAGGCCCCACCGTCCACACAATGACGAGGCGGGATTTCCCCATATGCGACACGCTGCGTCCTTTCACCAAGGCGCCCGTGGGCGCTGCCAACGAGACCGTCTCTCGTCTCTCCGTCCAGTAGAACGCTTGCCCGCTTCGGTGTCAAGCAGGGAAGTGAGGAGCCCTATTGAGTAGCCGACCTCCGTGACGCCCTTCCACCATTCTGCGACGAGGCACCATCGCTCTACTGCCTCTACTGCCACTAAACAACCGTACGCACTACCACCTTGTTGTCGAGGCGAAGCGTGAGCAGATGTCGCACGCCGTGCACCGCCTCAACGGGCTCTACGCGCAGGGTTTCAACCGCCCGTATGAGCGCCGCGGGCACCTCTTCGAAAACCGGTTCTCGTCGTGGGTGATCGGGAACGACGAGCACCTCAGCGCAACGATCGCGGGGACGCGGCTGGAAGGGACTAGCCCGCCGGGGGCAGCAGGACGACGTGGACCTCGCCCGGCCCGTGGACGCCGACGACGAGCTTCTGCTCGATGTCGGCGCTGCGGCTCGGGCCGGTCACGATCGCGAGCGCGCTCGGCAGGTCCTTGCCGAGCGCCGCGAAGAGCTCGTCGAGCCCGGGCAGGATCCGGTCCTCCCGGAGCAGCGTCACGTGGACGGCGGGTAGAAGCGAGCGCGCGCGAGGCTCGTCGGCCGACGCCGCGAGAACGACGCTGCCCGTGTCGGCGAGGCCGTAGAGCGCGGTCGAGACGCCCGCCCCTTCGATCGCGGGAGCCACGCCGCGGTGGACATGGCAGCCGACCGCTGCTGCGTTCGCGGCGAACTCGTCGGCGATGCTCATCGCAGGTCCCGGTACCGACGGCCGAACCGTGGCAGGGTCCGACCGCGGGCCCACGCACGTCCGGGCCCCACGACCCCCGCGAGCGGCTGCCCGAGTCGCGCGAGCCTCGTCGTCAGCCGGTAGCCGAGCGACGACGCCCACGCGAGCGACCAGAGCGTGAACGCGAGCCGCTCGAGCCGCGACGCGACACCGTCCGAGACGAGATCGCGCCGCAGGTCGAGCAGCAGCTCGTGCAGCGGGATCTTCACCGGGCAGGCGTCCGTGCACGCGCCACAGAGAGACGACGCGTGCGGTAGAGACGGAGCCTGCTCCAGCCCGACCAGGAGGGGCACCAGCACGGCGCCCATCGGGCCCGAGTAGACCGGCCCGTAGGCGCCGCCGCCGGCCTTGCGGTACACCGGACAGACGTTCAGGCAGGCGCCGCAACGGATGCACGCGAGCATCTCGCGATAGCGACCGCGCAGGAGGTTGGAGCGCCCGTTGTCGAGGATCACGACGTGGAGCTCCTCCGGCCCGTCCTCCTCCCCGGCGCGCCGCGGGCCCGTCAGCACCGTCGTGTAGGCGCTGAGCTTCTGACCGGTGGCGCTGCGGGCGAGCAGCTTCAGCAGCACGGCGAGATCGGCCGTCGTCGGCACCAGCCGCTCCATGCCCATGATCGCAACGTGCACCTTCGGGATCGAGCTGACCAGCCGTCCGTTGCCCTCGTTCGTGACCAGACAGACGGAGCCGGTCTCGGAGACGCCGAAGTTCGCGCCCGTGATCCCGACGTCCGCCTGCAGGAACGACTCCCGCAGCTGCTTCCGCGCGGCCTGCGTCAGCGCTTCCAGCTCCGGCGGCACCTCCTCGCCTCCGGCCCGTGACAGGAGCTCGGCGACCTGCTCGGCTGTTTTCTCGATCGCCGGGGCGATGATGTGCACCGGGTGCTCTCCGGCGAGCTGGAGGATGTACTCGCCGAGATCCGTCTCGACAGGCCTGACACCCACAGCCTCGAGCGCCTCGTTCAGCCCGATCTCCTCCGTCGCCATCGACTTCGACTTGGCAGCGAGCTTCGCGCCGCGCCTCCGGCACACTTCTACGACGTAGCCGCTCGCTTCGGCAGCGGTGCGGGCGAAGTGGACCTGGCCGCCGCGCGCCTCCAGCGCAGCGGTGAAGCGCGCGACGTGGCCCTCGAGGTCATCGATCACCTCCATGCGAATGTGATGGGCCCGCTCGCGCAACACCTCGAGATCGGGCAGCTCCGCCCAGGCGGCCACGCGGTTCGTTCTAAGCCGGTTCGTCGCCAGGTCGAGCGCGTCCTGCGTGTACGCATCGCCGAGCTTGCCGCGTGCGATCTCGCGGAAGCGTGGCTCGGACTGGGCAAGCTCAGCCATTGACGCCCCTGGCCAGCGCGGTCGCCAGATGGACGAGCCGCAGCGGCGCACCCGTGTGCTCCGCGCGGCCGCGCAGGTGCATCAGGCAGCCCGGATCGGCCGTGACGAGTACATCCGCAGCGGCGGCACCGGCGAGCTTGTCGTCGGCCATCGCAAGCGAGACCTCCGGCTGGCGGACCGAGAACGTGCCGCCGAACCCGCAGCAGAGATCGGGACGCGCAAACGGCACCAGCTCAGCCCCCGAGGCGCCGAGCAGCCGGC
Source organism: Gaiellaceae bacterium (assembly GCA_036564335.1). Lineage (GTDB taxonomy): Bacteria > Actinomycetota > Thermoleophilia > Gaiellales > Gaiellaceae > DATBLE01. Next base: position 12,220 of record DATCPA010000036.1, on the reverse strand, counting down.
GCGGTTGGTCGGCGATGTGGAGCTCGCGAAGCATGTGGCACGAGTCGTGGTAGGCCACCCGGCGCCCCTCGTTCCGCGGCAAGGGCCTGTACCCGGCGTGGACGAGAAAGGCTGACAGCTCCCACACCTCGTACGGCTCGACTCCGACCAGTTCGGGGAGATAGTGCGAGGCCATGGTCGCGCAGGAGCCCGAGGGGACGACGATCGGGGCCGACCGCGAAAATGCCTTCGCGAACGAGCGGGCGACGCGCCGCGCTGCCGCCCGGTGACCTGAGTTGAACGCCGGCTGCCCGCAGCAGACCTGCCGGCCCGGGAATTCGACCTCGAACCCGGCCCCCCGCAGCAGCGTCTCGGCGTCGGCGACCGCCTGCGGGAACGCGAGGTCGCCGAGACAAGTCGCGAAGAGCTGCACCGCCGGCATGCGCGAGACTCTACGCGGTGAGCAATCCGACCCCGCTCGAGGGCGCACCCCGGACCTCTACTGACGGCTTCCCGGCCTAGACTCTTCCGCGTGGACACAGGCCAGATCGCCGAGCTGCGCCGCTGGGCGGAGGGGCTCGCGCGGGACGACGCAAACCGCGAGCTACAGGCGGCCGGGCGCGCAATCCTGCTCCTGGTCGAGGAGATCGAGCGCCTCCGCGCCGCTCCCCGGCCTCCCGGCTCGTCTCAATCGCCTTCCCCGCCCGAGCCTCCGGATGACGGCGAGGAAACGGACGAAGAGCCGAAGCCGAGGAGCTGGCGCGGCCTGTTCCGCCTGGCGATCGGGCTCGCCGTCCTGGGCGCTCTCGTCTTCGCCACGCTGGCGCTCGGTGCGCGGCTCACGGCGCCGAGCCTCGACGCGGAGGGGCCGTCCTCCGGACAGGGGATTGGCCCCGCGCTCCTGCCGTCGCTCGAGTTCTCCGTCGGCGCCAGCCAGGACGTTCTCAACCGCGTGCACTGGAACCTCGACGGTGTCGATGTCACCAACCGCGCCTACAGCTCGCAAGGCCGCGTCGTTTTCAAGGGCACGTCGCTCGGAGACGGCGCGCACCAACTGCGCGCAAGCGCGACCGGCAGCTTTCCCGGCAGCCGGACGACGAAGAGCTGGCGGTTCACGGTCGACACGACCGGGCCGCAGATCAAGCTCGACCCGCCCGGGGTTCTGATCCGCTCCGGCGACCCGATCCGCATCGCCGGCACCGTCGAGCCGGGAGCGAGCCTGATCACGAACGGACGCCCCGTGCTCGTCGAGAAGGGGCGATTCCGGATCTCGTGGCGCTCACGACCGAAGGGGGCGGTCACGCTCGTCGCCTCCGACCCGCTCCGCAACGTCACCACCCGCCGCCTCTGGATCTCGATCCAGCCGCGTACGCCGCCGCACCCCGTGCGGGCGGTGCACGTCACCGCCACCGCCTGGTCCGATGCGACGCTCCGGCAGGGAGTGCTCGACCTGATTCACCAGGGACGGATCAACGCGGTCGAGCTCGACCTGAAGGACGAGTCGGGCACGGTCGGCTGGAGCGCGAACGTCCCGCTTGCCCGGAGAATCGGCGCGGTCGACGAGATCATGGACCTGCCCGCCGCGGTCAAGCTCCTGCATGACAAGGGCATCCGCGTGATCGGACGGCTGGTCTGCTTCCGCGATCCGATCATGGCCGCGAAGGCCTGGAAGGCGGGCAAGCGCGACGAGGTGATCCAGACCCGGGACGGGCAGCAGTACGGCGGGTACGGGGGCTTCACGAATTTCGCCAACCCGGTCGTCCGCCGCTACCAGATCGACATCGCGGTCGCGGCGGCGAAGGCCGGCGTGGACGAGATCCTCTACGACTACGTTCGTCGTCCGGACGGGCCGCTCTCCACCATGGCCTTCCCCGGACTGAAGGTCACACCCGAGCAGTCGATCGCCTCCTTCCTCGCCGAATCGCGGCACGCGCTCGAGCCGTACGACGTGTTCCTCGGCGCCTCCGTCTTCGGCGTGGCGGCCACCCGCCCGACCGAGGTCGCCCAGGACATCCCGGCGATGGCCGAGCACCTCGACTACATCTCCGCGATGGTCTACCCGTCCCACTGGGGGCCCGGCGAGTACGGCGTCGCCGACCCGAACTCCCAGCCGTACGACATCGTGCGGCGATCGCTGGAGGACTTCCAGAAGGACGTCCGCGGGACGGGCGCGCGTGTCGTGCCGTGGCTCCAGGACTTCTCGCTCGGCGTCGACTACGGGCCTGCCCAGGTCGGCGCGGAGATCGCGGGGGCCCGGGACGCGGGCATCGACGAGTACTTGCTCTGGGACCCGGCGGTGACCTACACCGCCCGCGCGCTCCCGACCGACGCCCGCACGGCCTCCTTCTCGAAACGGCAGAGCACTACGAAGGTCGCGAAAGGCATGAAGCCGGACGAGCTCGGGCTCGTGCCGGTACTGATGCACCACCAGATCCGGCCGCACGGCAGCGAGTTCGACCTGACTGCCGCCCAGCTACGGAAGGAATTGGTGCGGCTCTGGCGAGACGGCTTCTACCCCGTGAGCGCAAGCGATCTGGTCACGGGGAAGCTCGACGTGCCGAAGGGCAAGTCGCCCGTCGTGCTCACCTTCGACGACGCGGACAACAATCAGGTCGGATTCAGGGCCGACGGCAGGCTCGACCCGAGCACGGGCGTCGGCGTGCTCGAGGCCTTTGCGGCGCTGCATCCCGACTTCCCCGCGAGGGCGACGTTCTTCGTGCCTCGGAACGCGTTCGAAGGGAACGGCCGCCCGCCCGCGACGACGCTTCGCTGGCTGGTCGAGCACGGCTTCGAGCTCGGCAACCACACCAAGGACCACATCCCGCTCAACACGCTCGACCCCGCGGGCGTGCAACGTCAACTCGTACTCGGCAACCGCATGCTCTCCGACCTGCTGCCCGGTTACCGTCCGCAGACGATGGCGCTGCCGCTCGGGGCGCTGCCTCACCCGAGCTCCCTCGCAGTCAAGGGCACCTGGGGTGGCCAGTCCTACCGGTTCGCCGGTGTCTTCCTCGCCGGCGCCGAGCCGACGCCCTCACCGTTCTCGACGAAGTGGGATCCGACCGCGATCCCGCGGATCCGCACGAACCCGAACTGGGACGGGACGCACGACTTCACGGCCGGGATGTGGCTCGACATGCTGGAGCGGGACCCCAAGCTCCGCTACATCTCGGACGGCAACCCGGCGCGGATCACGTTCCCCCGCTCGAAGCAGGACCAGCTCGCGCCGCGGTACCGGTCGAGGGCGAACCCCACCTAGATCCGCTTACTCTGGCTAAGCGGCCACGGACTGCAGGTCGCGCAGCGCGGCCAGCCGCGCCAGCGCCTGGCCCTCGAGCTGCCGGACGCGCTCGCGCGTCAGGTCGAGCTCGTGCCCGATCGCCTCGAGCGTCCACGGCTCGCCCTCGAAGCCAAACCGCAGCTCCAGGATCCGCCGCTCACGCTCGGGTAGCGCGTCCAGTGCCTTGCGAACGCCCTGGCGGCGAAGCGACTCCTCGGCCTCGTCGAACGGGTCGGCCGCCTCGCGGTCGGCGAACAGGTCGCCAAGCTCACCCTCGTCGTCCGCGCCGACCGTCTGGTTCAGCGAGACCGACGCATGAGCGGCGCTGAGCGCCTCGTCGACGTGCTGGATCGGCAGGCCTGTCGCCTCCGCCAGCTCGGCCTTCGTCGCCTCGCGGCCGAGCTCGACTTCGAGCCGGCGGGCGGCCCGGCCGAGCTTCTGCTGCCGCTCGACGACGTGGACCGGCACGCGGATCGTGCGCGCGTGGTTGGCCACGGCGCGCTGCACGGACTGCCGGATCCACCAGGTGGCGTAGGTCGAGAACTTGTAACCGCGCCGCCAGTCGAACTTCTCGACCGCGCGGTTGAGCCCGAGCGTCCCCTCCTGGATCAGATCCAGGAACGGCACGCCCAGCCCGCGGTAGCCCTTCGCGATCGACACGACCAGGCGCAGGTTCGACTCGATCATCCGCCGCTTCGCGGTCGGGTCGCCACGCTCGATCGCCTTCGCGAGGTAGACCTCCTCTGCGGCGGTCAGCAGCTTGTGGCGCCCGACGTCGGCCAGGAAGAGCTGCAGGCTGTCGGCGGCGCCGCTGACCGGCTCCGCCTCGTACGCCTTGGCTGCGGCGGCTTCCGTCGCAGCGGCCTCGGCCTCCTCGGCCGGCTTGCCGACCTCGAGCCCGATCGTCTCGAGCTCGCGCGCCAGCTGCTCGACCTCCTCCTCAGCGAGGTCGTGCTCCAGCGCAAACGCCTCGAGCTCGGCGGGCTCGATGAACCCGCGCTCCTCGGCGCCCTCGATCAGCAGGCGGGCCTGATCGCTTTCAAGCAACTCGGTCAACTGATTTTGGGTCAAATGACTCTCGTCGTCCTTTCGCGCGCTACGGCTTCGATTCCCCAAACTTTCTCACCCTAACGGGATTCTCCTTGCCTTTCCAGCGTAAGGCGTCCTCGTTAGCGGTCTGTGAAGAGTCGAACGAGAGGCGCTGAATTCGTATTCCGTCGAGGGGGGTCTCCTGGATTTCACAGACGTGGTTCGCAGAGAAAGGTTTGCAGGTTCGTGAACGCTCTTGGGTGACTACTACCGACGCTCTGGTGGCCTCCGTTTCGCGGGGCGGCGCTTCTTGGCCGGCTCACGCTTCTTCGCTGTCCTTCCTGTTGCCGGGCCCCTGGCGCGGCGCTCGGCGAGCAACTCGACCCCACGCTCCAGGGTCAGCGACTCGACAGCATCCCCGGATCGGAGACTGGCGTTGGTTTCGCCGTCGGTCACATATGGACCAAATCGGCCTTCCTTGACGACAACTGAACGCCCGGACGAGGGGTCGTCGCCCAACTCGCGCAGCGGCGCACGTGGGGTACCCCGCCCCCGGCGCTGCTTCGGCGCCGCGAGCAGCTCGAGCGCCTCGTCGAGCCCGAGCTCGAAGATCTGCTCCTCGCTCTCCAGCGACCGCGTCTCCTTGCCCTTCTCGATATACGGGCCGTAGCGCCCGTTTCGAGCGAGCACTTCCTCGCCGTCGGGGGCGGTGCCGACGACGCGCGGCAGCGAGAGCAGCCGTAGCGCATCCTCGAGCGTGATCGTCTCGGGGCTCATCGACGAGAGCAGCGAAGCCGTGCGCGGCTTGGCGGGATCGTCTTCCGGGAGCTCCTCGGTCACGTACGGCCCGTACCGGCCGCTGCGGATCAGGACCGGACGGCCTGTCTCGGGATCCTCTCCCAGCTCGCGGCCCTCGCCCGGCTTCGCCAACAGCTCCTCCGCCCGCTCCGGGGTCAGCTCGTCGGGGACGACGTCCGGCGGCAGGGACGCGCGCGCGTCGCCTCGCTCGAGGTACGGGCCGTACCGGCCCACGCGGACGACGATGTCGCTCCTCGGGATCTCGATCGAGTTGACGGCGCGCGCGTCGATCTGGTCCAGCTGCTCCGTGACCATGGAATGCAGTCCCGGCGCGCCGTTCTCGCCCCGGTAGAACTTGGTCAGCCAGGCGACGCGCTCCTCGTCGCCGGCCGCGATCCGGTCGAGGTCGTCCTCCATTCGAGCAGTGAAGTTGTAGTCGACGAGTCGCGAGTAGTGCTCCTCGAGCAGCTGCGTGACGGCGAACGCGAGGAACGTCGGCACGAGCGCAGTGCCTTTCTTGACCACATAGCCGCGGTCGAGAATCGTCGAGAGGATCGACGCGTAGGTGGACGGCCGTCCGATCCCCCGGTCTTCGAGCGCCTTCACGAGGGTCGCCTCGGTGTAGCGCGCGGGCGGCGTCGTCTCGTGGCCCTGCGGCTCGAGCGAGAGCGCCTCGACGGGGTCGCCGGGCTTCAGCTGCGGCAGGGGGCGCTCCTCGTCGTCGTCGCCCGCGGCCTCGTCGCGACCCTCCTCGTACGCCGCCAGGAAGCCCCGGAAGGTGATCACCGTCCCGCTGACCCCGAACTCGACATCCTCACCGGACGCCGAGGTCGCGCCGAGCCTGAGCGTGACGGTCTGCCCGCGCGCGTCGGCCATCTGCGACGCGACGGTGCGCTTCCAGACGAGCTCGTAGAGCGCCTGCTCGTCACGGTCGAGCTCGCCGCGCACCTCGTCGGGGAGCCGGAACCGCTCGCCGGCGGGCCTGATCGCCTCGTGGGCCTCCTGCGCGTTCTTGACCTTGCGGTCGTACTTGCGCGGAGCGTCGGGGACGTACTCGGAACCGTAGAGCTCCCTGGCCTGCGACCGCGCGGCGTTCAGCGCGGTGTCGGAAAGCGTCGTCGAGTCGGTACGCATGTAAGTGATGTAGCCGCGCTCGTACAGCCGCTGGGCGACGCGCATCGTCGTCTGTGCGGTAAAGCGCAGCTTCCGGCTCGCCTCCTGCTGGAGCGTCGAGGTCATGAACGGAGCGGCCGGCCGGCGCGTGTACGGCTTCTCGTCCACCGAGCGGACGGCGAACGACGCTCCGGAGAGCTCATCGGCCAGCTTCCGCGCCTCCTGCTCCGTGAGCTGGCGTGCATTCGCCTTCAGCTGCCCGTCCGGCCCGAAGTCGCGCCCCTGCGCGATCCGCTTGCCGACGAGGCCGACGAGGCGCGCGGCGAACCGGCCGGGGTCGAACAGACCCTCGAGGTCCCAGTACGAGGCGGAGACGAACGCCATCCGCTCCCGCTCGCGCTCGACGACCAGGCGAGTGGCGACGGACTGGACGCGGCCGGCGGACAGCCGCGGCATCACCTTCTTCCAGAGCACCGGCGAGACCTCGTAGCCGTAGAGGCGGTCGAGGATCCGCCTGGTCTCCTGCGAGTCGACGAGCCGCTCGTCGACCGGCCGAGGGTGGTCGAGCGCGGACTGGATCGCCTCCTTGGTGATCTCGTGAAAGACCATCCGGTTCACAGGCACCTTCGGCTTCAGCTCCTGGAGCAGGTGCCAGGCAATCGCCTCGCCCTCCCGGTCTTCGTCCGTCGCGAGCAGCAGCTCGTCGGCGTCCTTCAGCTTCTTCTTCAGGTGGGCGACGACACGCTTCTTGTCCGGATCGACGACGTAGTACGGCTCGAAGCCCTCGTCGATCGCGACGCCCATGACCCCGTACCGGTCGCGCTTGTCCTTCGGAATCTCCGAGGCGCGCTCCGGCAGATCACGGATGTGACCGATGCTGGACTCGACCATGAAGTCGGGCCCGAGGTAGCCGGCGATGGTCTTGGCCTTCGCCGGCGACTCCACGATGACGAGTTTCTTCGGCATGTTGGAGGGACACGTTAGCGCCGCCGCCGCACGTCGCCTCGGCAGCGACCCCCTACTGTGACGCTCTCGTCGCATCGCCGATACTGCGCGAGGCAGTGCCGACTCCCTTCTACAACTTCGTAGCCGGTCTCTCGTGGCCGGTGCTGCACGGCCTCTTCCGGCTGGAAACGCGCGGCATCGAGCACCTCCCGCGGGAGGGCGGATTCGTGCTCGCGGCGAACCACAACTCGAACTTCGACCCGTGGCCGTTGGGGCTCCCCCTGTGGCCTCGCCGGCAGCTCTACTTCATGGGCAAAGTCGAGCTCTTCAACCCGGTTGTGGGGCCGCTCCTGCGCGGAGCGGGAGCCTTCCCGGTCCGCCGGGGCGAGGCCGACGTGGAGGCGATCGAGACCGCGGTGCGCATCTGCAAGGAGGGCGGGATCGTCGCGATGTTTCCCGAGGGCACACGCCGCGCAAAGGGCCTGCGGAAGAAGTTCGAGCACAAGCCCCGGACCGGCTCGGCGCGGATCGCGCTCGCCGCCCGCGTCCCGCTGGTTCCGGCGGCGGTCAAGGGCACCGACCGGCTGGCGCGGTTCGCCAAGCTGAAAGTGGCCTACGGCGAGCCCATTCCACTCGACGACCTCGAGCACCTCCCGCCGCGCGAGGCGCAGCAGGAGGCGACCACCCGGCTGATGGAGCGGATCTACGAGCTCCACGAGACCCTGTGAAACGCCCGCTGCTCGCGATCGACGGCGACTCGCTCGCCCACCGCGCCTACCACGGCCTGCCGAAGTCGATGACCTCGGCCAGGGGACGGCCGTCGGGAGCGCTGGTCGGCTTCACCAACTTCCTCCTCCGCCTCTGGCAGGCCGAGTCGCCGCGCGCGGTGCTCGTCGGCTGGGACACGCTCACGGTCCCGACGTACCGGAACGAGGCGTTCCCGGCCTACCAGAGCGGCCGTGTGTTCGACGATGCGCTCGTCGAGCAGCTCGACCTGCTCCCGCAACTCGTCGAGGCGATGGGCTTCGCCGCGGCAAAGACGCCGGGGTACGAGGCTGACGACTTCCTGGCCGCAGCCGTCGCCGCCGAGGAGGTGCGCGGAGGCCTGACGCTCGTCGCCACCTCGGACCGCGACGCCTACCAGCTCGTCAGCGAACGGACGACCGTGCTCCAACCGGTCAAGGGCGTCTCCGAGCTCGCGCGGATCGGGCCGGCGGAGGTGCGCGAGCGCTACGGAGTCGAGCCGGGCCAGGTGCCGGACTTCATCGCGCTTCGCGGCGACCCCTCGGACAAGCTCCCGGGCGCACGCGGCATCGGCCCAAAAACCGCTGCTTCGATCCTCGCCGAGCACGGCACGCTCGAGGCTGTGCTCGAGGCCGGAAGGTTCGACGCGCAGCGGGAGGAGTTGCTGCTCTACCGGCGAATAGCCACGATGGACGCCTCTGCCCCTCTCCCCTCCCTAGCAGATCAAACGCCCAACTGGGCGGAGGCGTCCTCTCTCTGTGAGTCCTGGGGCCTCGGCAATCTCGCCGGCAGGCTCGAGGCACTCGCGGGCGACTGATGGAGGTCATCAGCCACGCGGCGCTCGCGACGCTCCACCCGACCGGGCACCATCCCGAGTCACCGCAACGCCTCGAGGTGCTGCTGGAGGCAGTCGGCTCGTGGACGGACGCGACTCCGGCGACGGTCGAGCAGATCGAGCGCTGCCATACGCCGGCCCACGTCGAGCGCATCAGGGGGCTGACGGGCCCGACCTGGCTCGACGGCGACACGCCGGCTTCCGAGACGAGCTACGAGGCTGCGTTGCTCGCGGCCGGCGGTGCGATTCAGGCGGCCGCGGGCCAGGGCTTCGCGCTCGTCCGGCCGCCGGGCCACCACGCGCCGGCCGACCGGGCGATGGGCTTCTGCCTCTTCAACAACGTTGCGATCGCGGCGCGCGCGGCCCAGTCGGAGCTCGGACTCGAGCGGGTGGCGATCCTCGACTGGGACGTTCACCACGGGAACGGGACGCAGGACATCTTCTGGGACGACCCGACCGTGCTCTACGTGTCGATCCACGAGTGGCCGTTCTACCCCGGGACGGGCGGACCCGGCGAGGGCAACGAGACGACGGTCAACGTGCCACTTCCGGCGGGCTCCGGTAACGAGGAGTACGTGCGCGCCTTCGAGGAGATCGTGGAGCCGGCCGTGCGAGGGTTCGAGCCCGACCTGCTGCTCGTGTCAGCCGGCTTCGACGCGCATGCCGACGACCCGCTCGCCTCGATGGAGGTGACCGGGCTCGGCTTCCGCGACCTCGCGAGGCGCTGCCGCGGGCTCGCGCCGCAGCGCGCCGCCGTGCTCGAGGGCGGCTACAACCTCGAGACGCTGCCGGGGCTCGTGCACGCGGCGCTCGACGGGTTTTCCTAGCCCCCTAACCGTCCTGAAACGACCGCCGGCCCCTTGCGGGGCCGGCGGAGCTGCCTGATTGCCGAGAGCCACCACTCCGGCAGGAGCCAAACGTTGCACGTGCAGCATCGGCCTTTCACCGTCTATGCGCATCACCCGCGGCATCCCCCACGATGGGTGATTCAGCGGCGCGCGGCCGCGAGGGCGTCGAGCGCCTCGCGGCGCGACGAGACGCGCAGCTTGCGGAGCAGGCTCTTCACGTGGGAGCGAACGGTGTGCTCCGAGATGAACAGCCGCTTGGCGATCTGGTCCGTCCCGAGCCTCTCGTCGAGCAGGAGCAGCACCTCCACCTCGCGCGCGCTCAGCTCTCGGGCGATCGACTCCGGGACACCCGAGTCCAGCCCGCCGCCGGCTCGCACCCGATCGAGCAGCCTCCTCGCGACCTCGCCCGAGAGCGCGGCCTCACCGTGTACGACCCCATTGAGGAACTCGGCGATCCGCTCGGGCGGCTCGGTCTTCAGCAGGTAGCCGGCCGCGCCGCCCCGGATCGCGGCCAGCAGGTTCTCCTCGGTGCCGGAGGCGGTCAGGACGATCACCTCGCAGCCCGGCGCTGCCGCCCTCAGCCGTGGCAGGGCGTCGAGCCCCCCGAGGCCGGGCATCGAAAGGTCGAGCAGGACGAGGTCGGGCTGGAGCTCCCGCGCGCGCCCGATCGCCTCGTCGCCGTCGCCGGCCTCCGCCACGACCGGGAAGCCGTGCTGCTCGAGCAGGCCGACGAGGGCCGCCCTGGTCAGCGGGTGGTCGTCGACGACGAGGGTGCGCCGGCTCATACAAGCCTTATCGGCAGGCGGCCGCATGCCGACAAGAGGGCTATGCGCATCGCGCGCGCCACGTACCTCGCCTGGGTCCGCGACGAGCTCCTGCTCATGGCGGTGCTCGCCGGCGCGCTCGCGCTGTTCCTGGCACTCCCCGGGCTCCGCGATCCCTACGCGCTCCCAAGCCTGCGGCTGTCCCTCGACACGGCCGTTCTGCTCGTTTCGCTGATCGTCGCCTCGCTCGCGTACGTCCGCTTCTCGGTCGAGCGCCGGCGCTTCGACCTCTACCTGCTCGCGGCGTTCTTCGTCACGGCGGCGACGACCCTCGCCTTCACCGTGGCGCCCGCGCTCGGCGACTCGCCGGTCGGCCGGGCGGAGACCTGGGCCGGGATCGCGGGCCGGCTGATCGCGGCCCTCCTCCTCGCCGCGGCTCCGTGGGCGAGCGGACGGGTCGCAACCCCGGCGCAGGCCCTGGCCCTGACCGTCGCCCTCGCGCTGCTGCTCGCCGGCCTCTGGGCGGCCTGCCGTGGGCTCGGCACGTCGCTGCCCCTGCTCCACCCCGAGAACCGGCAGCCGGAGCTGCTCACGGCTGCGCTCGCCCTCCAGGCGCTGCTCAGCCTCGCGGTGCTCGTCGGCTTCGGCCTCCGCTACCGGGCACACGGCGAGGATCTCGACCGGTGGCTCGCTTTCGGAGCGACGATCTGGCTCTTCGCGGAGCTCCACGCCGTGTTCACGCCGCCGCGACCGAGCGACTACGTCTCGCAAGGCGACTTCCTCCGCCTGGTCTCCTACGGCGTGCTGCTCGTCGGGGTCTGGCACGCGATCCGCGCCGCGGAGTTCGGGCGGGCCGTGGCCGAGGAGCGCGCGCGGGTTGCACGCGAAATCCACGACGGGCTCGCCCAGTACCTCTTTGCGATCTCGACCGCGACCTCCATGCTCGCCAGCGGCGCCGAGCTCGACAAGGTGTTGCCGCGGCTCCAGGAGGCCGCCACGGCAGCGCAGCAGGAGGCGCGTTTCGCCGTGCTCGCCCTTTCCTCCGCCGGAGGGACGGCGTCGCTGGACGCGGCCCTCAGCCGCTATGTCGAGTTCCTCACCGCCGACGGCAAGCTCGACGTCGACCTGGAGATCGAGCCGGGCGTCGAACTCGGACCGGACGAGCAGATCGAGGTGTTCCGAATCGTCCAGGAGGGGCTCGCCAATGTTCGCCGCCATGCGGGCGCCCAGACCGCATCCGTGCTGATCGGTCTGCGCGACGGGCGGCGCGTGATCCGGATCGCCGACGACGGCCACGGCTTGACAGAGGAGGCCGAGGGGCACGGCCAGGGGCTGGTGAACATGAAGACCAGGGCAGCCGCGATCGGGGGACGCTTCCGGTTGACGTCGAGCCCCGGCGCCGGGACGGCCCTGGAGGTCGTCCTGCGAGCCGGCTAGGAGGATTAGCCCGCCTGCGGCCGCGACGCTTCCGTCTGGCCCAGCAGCCAGGCGGTGCGAAGCTCACGTCCCCGAGCTTCCAGATCGGCAAGAAGCCTGCGCAGCTCCGTGAGCTGCGGGCGAAACGTCTCGATCCGGCGAAGCTCTTCCGCGATGTCGGCGATCGGGCTGCCAGAGTCGGCGTTCAGGGCGCGCAGCCTGCGCTCGCTCGCCCGGATCTGGCCGCGCAGCGTGCGCGCCAAGCCGTCGCCCTGCGCGCTGAGCTCACGCAGGTCGGTCTCGGTCACGGTCCCGCTGGCCAGGGTCTCGCGGAGCCGAGCGGTGAGGGCGGAGTCGAGCGTTTCGGCCACGGGGGGAGCAGAGCTTGCCAAACTCGAGGCCGGTTTGCAGTAGCGGGCGGGGAGGCGCCGAAAACAGACCGGGGCCTCCCCTCTCGACTAGCCGTACC
>DATCPA010000033.1:0-4694 GCA_036564335.1 Gaiellaceae bacterium | reverse complement strand
GAGCTGGGACGCGTCGTGCTGCCCGTCGCCGTCGAGCCGCACCGCGAGGCGGAATCCGTTGTCGAACGCGTACCGGAAGCCGGTCTGGACCGCGCCGCCGATGCCGAGATTGAACGGCAGGCAGACGACGTGAGCGCCGCGCTGCTCGGCCACGGCGGCCGTACGGTCACGCGAGCCGTCGTCGACGACGACGATCTCGAGGTCGGGGTCGAAGGCCCGGATCTCGTCGATCACGCGCGCGATGCTCTCCTCCTCGTTGAAGGCGGGCACGATCGCGATCCGGCGCAGCCCGGCGAGCCGGGGGTCGACGGTACGCGGGGCCGTCTCCACGAGCTCAGCCACGGACGGCCTCCGGGACGCCGACACCGAGCAGGTCGAGCACCCGTCTCGCCCGGTGGAGGAAGGTGTGCTCGTCCAGGGCACGCTCGCGGGCTGCGCGACCCAGCTCCTCGGCGCGGCCCAGGTCGTCGAGCAGCTCCCGGTACGCCGCCACGGCTTCGTCGGCGTTCTCGACGACCAGCAGCTCCCGCCCGGGCTCGAACCAGCGCTCGATCCCCTCGTGCGGATTCGAGACGATCGCCGCTCCGGCCATCGCCAGCTCGAACGGCCGCGAGGTCGAGGACGCATACACCAAGGCGTGCGCGCGGCGCGTGACGTTGAGGTTGATCCGCGCTGCCGAGATCGCCCGGGCGAAGACATTGAAGGGCACGTCGCCCACGACTCGTGCGCTGCCGATGTCTCCGCGGAAGTCCTCGCCGCCGAGCGAGAAGTCGACCCCGGGGAGCCGCCGGCTCGGCTCGCCGACCATCGCTTCCATCCACTCTTGCCTGAACTTGTCGCCGGACCCGTAGAAGAAGACGTCTGTCTCCTTGTCCACCGGCAGCGGCTGGAAGAGCTCGGGGTCGGCGCCCCAGAAGACCGCCTCCGCACGGCTCGCCCCCAGCTCGCGGAGCCGCTCGAGCCCACCCTCGGAGTTCGAGAGCACGAGGTCGTACTCGGAGGGATCGGCTCCGTAGTAGTAGTTGAAGCCTGCGTCGTGGCCGCCGAACTCCGGCAGGCTCATCGGCACGTCGCCGTCGTAGAAGACGACCGGGACGCCGAAGCGCTCGCGCAGCAGTGCCGGGATCCCGCGCAGGTGACTCATCGGCACGGTGAAGACCACGACCGCGTCGACGTCGCGCTCGCGCTCCAGCAGGTCGACGAGGTGGCGGCGCCAACGCGGGGTCACCCAGCGCCAGATCACCTCCCTGACCCAGCGATCGGTATCTCCGGGATCTCGTTCTGCGCGCCGCAGGTACCGGTCACCTTTGACCCGCGCGACGAAGTCGCGGAGCGTCGCGAACGTCTCACCTTCGCGATAGCAGGGGTTCGGCGCGGTCCGCCACCAGGGCGACTCGACCGGACGGCCGCGGTACGGCGTCACGATCAGGTCGCAGCCGGCCTGATGGAGAGCCTTCCAGAGCTGCCACCACGCCGGCGTGCAGCCGTAGCGAAAGTCGAGGTCGACTGCGGAGGCGACCGCGAGGATCTTCGGGCCTTTCATCGCCCTGCCAGTATGGCCGTCAGGCGGGAAGGAGAGCCACGTCGTAGGCGGCGAGGCGGGCGGTCGCGAGTGACGATCGTCAGTACGCGCCGCGGCTCGCGACCACGGCCGGGAGGGTCTTCGCCAGGATGGAGATGTCGAGCCAGATCGACCAGTTCTCGAGGTAGTAGAAGTCAAGGCGGACGAGATCGTCGAACGAGAGGTCGGAGCGGCCCGAGATCTGCCAGAGCCCGGTAATCCCCGGCAGGACGTGCGAGCGCTTCCGGTGCCAGTCGTCCAGCAGGGCGTAGTCGCGGAGCGGCAGCGGCCGCGGGCCGACCAGGCTCATCTCGCCGCGGAGCACGTTCAGCATGTTCGGCAGCTCGTCGATCGAGAGCCGCCGCAGCAGAACGCCGGCGCGCGTCACGCGCGGATCGTCGCGAATCTTGAAGAGCGCGCCGTCCGCCTCGTTGCTCCGCTCGAGCTCGGCCTGCCGCTCGGCCGCGTCGACGTACATCGTCCGGAACTTGAACATCTCGAAGGAGCGCTCGCCGAGGCCCACGCGGGGGTCGCGGTAAAAGACGGGCCCGCCCGACCCGAGCTTGATCGCAGCGGCGATCGCCAGCCAGACGGGCAGGCCGACGACGACGACAAGCCCGCTGACGAACACATCGAACGCCCGCTTGACGGCCCAATCCGTGCCGGCGAAGACCGGCGGCCGCAGCTCGAACAGCGGCAGCCCCTGCCCCGGCACGTACTCGCCGCGCTGGATCAACAGCTCGGTCGTCTTGGGCGCGACCCGGACCTTGACCCCGCTGCGGTGGGCATCGTCGACGATCTGGAGCAGCTCACGCTCGCTGTAGTCCGAGTCGGTGACGATCAGCTCATCCGTCGGATGCTCGGCCAGGATCCCGCGCAACCCGTCGACACGCCCGAGCAGCGGCAGCTCGAGCCCGTTGTCGGGCTCGCCGCTGACGACCCCGAGGAACTCGTACTCGATCCCGCCACGCACCGCGCCCAGCGTCCGGATCAGATGGTCGAGATGCTCGCCCTCCCCGACGACGATCGCCCGGCGTCGCACGCCGAGCAGGTGGAGCACCTCGCGGCTGATCGTCTCGTAGCTGCCGCGGAGCACACCGTCGAGGACCGCGGTCAGCACGAGCGCGGTCGGGATCACCCCGAAGGTGCCGAAGTCGTGCCCGGTGCCGAGCCCGAAGGCGAGCACCAGCAGCGCGACGATCACCAGCGAGGAGACGATGCGCCCGAACCCGGCGCGCTGCTCTCGCTCCGAGTAGAGCTTCGCCTGCCAGAAGACGAGCACGGTCACGAGCGCGACGAACGGGAACCACTTGCCCTCGGCGTCCCAGAGCAAGCCCCAGAGGATCGGCGAGTGCCCGTGGTAGAGCTCGCGCAGCGCCAGCGCGCCGTAGAGGCCGAAGCCGACCGCGACGAGATCGAGCACGACGAGCGAGATCACGCTGCCCAGCCGGAATGCGAAGTCGCGAAGCGGGCTGGAAGACAGCAGGTACGGGCGACTGCGACGGATATCGCCTGGCAGTGGCGCCGAGGACGGAGCTTCCTTCGTTGCCACGGGAGGACTCATGTTACTCGTGCCGATTGTCCGCAGCAGCCACGGCGAAGTCGACCTCGGCCTCGGCCGTGAGCTGCGAGAGGTCGAGCTGAGTGCGACGGCGCCCGAGCGCGGCCAGCGCGGCTCCGAGGGCGAGCCGCCGCCGCCCGTCGAGCAGGTCGGTGTCATGGAAGTAGACGTGGACGTGGCCGGGCAGGGCGCCGAACGCCGCTCGGAGCGCCATGCCCAGCGAGTGGGTGGTCGGCAGCTCGAGCAGGCGCCTCTCGCCCACACGGAGCCAGGCGGGCTCCGACAGCGAGAGCCGCGGCGACCCGGCCTGGAGGTACGAGGGGCGAAAGGCGGTGGCGGTGCAGTCGGCGTAGCCCAGCTCCGCCAGGGCTGCGCCGACGCCCTCGTCCATGTACCAGCCGCCGCCGCAGAAGAGCTTCGGCGCGAGCCCGCGCTCGCGCAGCCAGGCGGCCTCACTCCGCACGCGCTCGGCCGGATCGCCGGCCACAGGACGCGCCTGCCCGGGACCGCCCCAGTGCGTGTGGTGGCCGAGCGGCGCATGCGCCGCGGCGATGCGAGCCCGGGCGAGCCAGAGCGCCTCGCTTTCTCCGGCCTCCTTGTCAGGAGGCCGCATCAGCGCCGCGATCGCGAAGCCCCCGGGCCGGCGGGCCTGCAGCCGTGAGAACGCCGCCCAGCATTCGTCGTCCAGCGGGCGTTCGACATGGCAGGAAACGACCGCGTACCGTTCCACGCTCAGGATGCAATCACATACCCCAGCACCGTCGGACAGGCTTCGCGACGTCTACGAGCGGCGCGCCGAGCTCGAGTATCCGGCACCGGTAGCGCTGCCCGACCCGGCTCTCGACCGCAAGTTCGAGCGGGTCTGCGAGCTGGTCGCCGAGCAGCTTCCCTGCAACCGCTATCTCGATGCCGGCTGCGGGGACGGCCGCTATCTGGCCGCTCTCGCCCGAATGCCGGCACGGCCCGAGCGCATCGCGGCGACGGATATCTCGGAACGGATCCTCGAGGTCGCACGCGCCGCGGCTCTCGAGGCCGGGCTCGAGGTCGAGGCCGTGCGCGCCAACCTCGAGGCCTTGCCCTACCCCGACGGGAGCTTCGACGTCGTGCTCTGCACTCAGGTGATCGAGCACCTGCTCGACCCGGCCCGCGGCCTCGTCGAGCTGGGGCGGGTGCTCGCTCCCGGAGGCCGCGCGATCGTCACCACGGACCATCGCCGCAACGTCGTCACGAAGGTGCTTAACCTGCCTCGCACTGCCGCCGTCAGCGCGCTCCGCCTGCGCGGCCGCCACGCGAAGGTCACCTTCCCGCACCGCGACTTCGGCCGTGAGGAGGTGGCCTGCCTCGCGCGGGAGGCCGGTCTCGAGGTCGAGCGCACGGAGACGTTCCGCTTCACGCTGCTGCGCCCCCTCGACGTGAAGCCCGCCGTGCGGCTCCTGAACAGCCTCGACCGCAGGCTCGGCGGGCACAACGGAGTCGGTGACCTGATCGCCATCGTCGCTCGCAAGCCAGGCTAGGCTCACGGCTCGTGTGCGGGATTTGCGGACTGCTCGCCCCGTCGGGCCGGCCCGACCC
>DATCPA010000023.1:0-6069 GCA_036564335.1 Gaiellaceae bacterium | reverse complement strand
CAGCTCGGCTCGCGTCCCCGGCTCGAGGTGCTTGTCCTCGTTCTGCAAGCCGTCGCGAGGGCCAACGTCACAGATGACGACGCTCACAGGATCCCCTCGTCCTTCAGGCGCACGAGCTCATCGTCGGAGAGGCCGAGCAGGCCGCCGTACACATCGCGGTTGTGGCTCCCCTCCTCCCAGGTCGCCGACCAGCGCACGTCACACGGCGTCTCGGAGAACTTCGGGACGATGCCCGGACCGACGTACGAGCCGAACTCCGGGTCGACATGCTCGATGAGCATGTCGCGCGCGCGAAACTGCTCGTCCTCGAAGATGTCGGCGATCGTGTAGATCGGGCCGCAGATCACTCCGGCGTCGTTGAGGATCCGATCGATCTCCTCGGCGGTGTGCCGGCCCGCCCAGGCCGCGACGACGCCCTCGAGCTCCTCCTGGTTGTCGCCTCTGGCGAGGTGAGTCGCGTACTTCGGGTCGTCTGCGAGCTCGGGCTGCCCCATCGCGGCGCACAGCCGCCGGAAGACGGCGTCTGCGTTCGCCGCGATCACGATCCACGCGTCGTCGCTCGATTTGAAGATGTTCGACGGCGCAACGCCCTTGAGGCCCGTGCCGCCGGGACCGCGGACGATCCCGAGGCGGTCGTACTCCTGCACCGTGCTCTCGAGCAGCGCGAAGCAAGCCTCCATCAGCGAGACGTCGACCACCTGCCCGGGCCCACCGCCGACGTCCCTCCGGTAGAGCGCCGCAAGGATCCCCTGGGCCGCGAACATCCCGGCCAGCGAGTCGCCGAGCGAGATGTGGATGCGTGGCGGAGGCTCGCCGGGGAAGCCGTTGATGTAGCGGATGCCGCCCATCGCCTCGGCCACGGACGCAAATCCCGCTCGTGCGGCGTACGGGCCGGTCTGCCCGTAGCCGGAGATGCGCGCGATCACGAGCCTCGGGTTCGCCTCCCAGAGCTGCTCCGGCCCGAGGTTCCACTTCTCGAGCGTGCCGGGCCGGAAGTTCTCCGTCAGGACGTCGCTCTGTTTGACGAGCTCCAGCAGTAGCTCCTGGCCCTTCTCCGTGCGCAGGTTGAGCGTGCAGCACTTCTTGTTTCTCGACTGGACGGGCCACCAGAGCGAGCGACCCTCGTAGCGCGCCTTTCCCCACTCTCGGAGTGGGTCGGGCTGGCCCGGCGCCTCGATCTTGATGATCTCCGCTCCCATGTCACCGAGGAGCCGGCCGGTGAACGGCCCTGCGAGGAGCATCCCCAGCTCGATCACCCGGACGCCGGCGAGCGGCCCCGGGCCGCCGGTCTCGCGCACGGCCGGCTGAGCGGCGACTGTGGGGTCGGCCATCAGTGGCCCTCGAGCGCCAGTGGGTGCGCACGTACGTGGGAGACGAGCAGGTCGCGCGCCTCGAACACGTGCTCCTTCATGACCAGCTCGGCGCGTTCGGCGTCCCTCATCGCGAGCGCGTTGACGATCTGCCGGTGGTAGTGCACGGAGATCCGCTTCTGATCCGGCGAGTACCAGATGTACGACTTGTAGACGAGCGGGAGCTCGATCACCTTGCGCACCATGGTCGCGAGCCGCGCGCTGCCGGCAACGTCGAGAATCGTGTTGTGGAAGAGCAGGTTCTCGCGCACGAGCTCGCGGAGGTCTTCCTCGGGGCTCAGCGCGTCGAACCGCTCGCAGCTCTCGCGCAACACCTCGATCTCCGGCTCGGAGATTCGCGTCGCTGCACGCCGCGTCGCATGGCCCTCCAGCAGCGCGCGCAGCTGGTAGAGGTCGTCCAGGTCCTCTGCCTCGTGAACCCTCACCATCGCGCCCCGGTTCGGGGTTGCAACGACCAGGCTCTCGGCCTGCAGCATCAACAGCGCTTCGCGGACGGGCGTCCGGCTGATCCCGAGCTGCCGCGCGAGCTCCTCTTCCTTGAGCCGCGTTCCCGGCTCGAGCCTCCCGTCGAGGATCGCCTCGCGGATGAGCTCCGTGGCGGCGACGCTGGCGTTGCGGACGAGCGCCTCGCCGTCGTGGAGGACCCTGGTCACGGCGGCAACATACAGTATGCAATTCGCAGCGCCAACGCCCCTGCGCGCTCGACGGCTACGCGCTGCGGGCGCTCAGGCTTGACTATCGTTGCCGTGTGGACCGGGACGCTATCGCACGCGCGCAGCGCCGCCGGCAGGCGCTCGAGGCGCTCGAATTCGAACGCAACCGGGCAACTGGCCTTTCGGAGCAGATCGAGGAGATCGTCGCCGAGACGGAAGGTCCCCGGATCGACGAGGAAGCGTTCGCGAGCATGACGCCGGAGGATGCGGCGGCGCTCCGCACCGTCCTGCAACTCGACGGCGAGCCGCTCTCGGAGGACGAGCCGCTCCCGGAGGACGACTGGCTCGGGCCCGCGGAGGAGTCATCCGAGTCCGACCCGGACGAGACCGAGGACGATGCCGAGGAGGAGATCGCGCGGCTCCAGGCGGAGGTCGCCGAGAGCCGGCGACGGCAGGAGGTGCTGGAGCGCTACATCGAAGCGCTCGGCGACCGTTCGGACCCTGGTTCGGAGCCGGTCAGCGCGGCCTAGCGCGTCTGCGGGAACCCGAGATCGACCCTCGAGGTCGCGGGGTCGGGCCACCGGGACGTAACCACCTTGCCGCGCGTGTAGAAGTCGATCCCCTCCGGCCCGTAGATGTGCCGGTCGCCGAACAGGCTCGCCTTCCACCCGCCGAACGAGTAGTACGCGACGGGCACCGGGATCGGCACGTTGACGCCGACCATCCCCGCCTGCGCGTCGAACTGGAACTGGCGGGCGACCCCGCCGTCGCGGGTGAAGATCGCCGTCCCGTTCCCGTACGGGTTCTCGTTCACGAGCTTGACCGCCTCGTCGTAGGTGCCCGCGCGAACGACGGACAGCACCGGCCCGAAGATCTCGTCCCGGTACGCGTCCATCTCGGGCGTCACCTCGTCGATCAGCGAGACGCCGAGGAAGAAGCCGTCACCCTCGATCTCGAGCTCGCGGCCGTCCGCGACCACGGTCGCGCCCTGCTCGGCAGCTGTGTCGAGATACGAGGCGACCTTGTCACGGTGCTCGCGGGTGATCAGCGGGCCCATCTCGTTCTCGGGCTCGAGCCCGTTGCCCACCTTGACCTTCGGCAGGCGCTGCTGGATGGCGCCGATCAGCGGATCGGCCACGTCGCCGACCGCAACCACGACCGACACGGCCATGCAGCGCTCGCCGGCCGAGCCGTAGGCGGCCGAAACAGCGGCGTCCGCGGCCATCTCGATGTCGGCGTCGGGGAGGACGATCATGTGGTTCTTCGCCCCCCCGAGCGCCTGCATCCGCTTGCCGTTCTTCGTCCCGGTCTCGTAGACGTAGCGGGCGATCGGCGTCGAGCCGACGAAGCTGACGGCCGAGACGCCGGGGTGCTCGAGGATCGAGTCGACCGCGACCTTGTCGCCGTGGACGACGTTGAAGACGCCGTCGGGGAGGCCGGCCTCCTTGAGCAGCTCGGCGGTGTAGACCGACGCCGAGGGATCCTTCTCGGAGGGCTTGAGCACAAACGTATTTCCGCAGGCGATCGCCGGCGCCCACATCCACATGGGCACCATCGCGGGGAAGTTGAAGGGCGTGATCCCGGCGACGACGCCGAGCGGCTGCCGGATCGAGTAGACGTCGATCCCGGTCGAGGCCTGCTCGGAGTATTCGCCCTTGAGGAGGGTCGGGAGCCCGCACGCGAACTCGATCACCTCGAGGCCGCGCGCGACCTCGCCGAGCGCGTCGGAGGTGACCTTGCCGTGCTCGAGGGTGAGGAAGCGCGCGATGTCGGCGCGGTGCTCGTTGACGAGCTCGCGGATGCGGAAGAAGAGCTCTGCCCGCCGGGCCAGCGAGACTGCGCGCCAGCTCGCGAACGCCTCCTGCGCGGCCTTGACGGCGGCGTCGACTTCCTCGCGGGTCGCGAAGTCGACCGCACCCGTCTGCTCGCCGGTCGCCGGGTTCCAGACCGGGCCGCTCCGCCCGGACGTACCGGGAACGCTCTTTCCACCGATCCAGTGGTGAATCGGCTTGGCCTTCGGCGGTGCCGCGATCGTTTCGGTCATCGTGCCCTCCTCGAATGTGACAGAGGGAGCGTAGCGCGTAGGATTCGCCCATGGCCGTCACCGAGTCGAGACAGGCCGAGGGCGAGCGCGTCGTCGCCGAGGACCGCCAGTACCTGATCCATTCGTGGTCGGTCCAGTCGGCGCTGAACCCGCTCCCGGTCGCGGGTGCGGAGGGCCGCTACTTCTGGGATTACTCGGGGAAGCGCTATCTCGACTTCGCCTCGCAACTCGTCAACGTCTCGATCGGGCACCAGCACCCGAAGCTCGTCGCGGCGATCAAGGAGCAGGCCGACCGGCTCTGCACGATCGGGCCGGGGATGGCGAACGACAAGCGCTCGGAGCTCGGGCGCCTGATCGCCGAGTCGATGCCCGGCGACCTGAACCGCACGTTCTTCACGAACGGCGGTGCCGAGGCGAACGAGAACGCCGTCAAGCTCGCACGCTGGGTGACCGGCCGCGAGAAGGTGATCGCCCGCTATCGCTCGTACCACGGCGCGACGGGCGGCGCGATCACGCTCACGGGCGATCCGCGCCGCTGGTTCGCCGAGCCCGGCATTCCCGGCGTCGTGCGCATGTTCGACCCGTACACCTACCGCTGCCCCGCGGGTCACCCCGACCCGTGCCCCGTCTGCTCCGGCGGCCCGCACCTCGAGGAAATCCTCATGTACGAGGGCCCGCAGACGGTCGCCGCGGTCATCCTCGAGACGGTTACCGGGACGAACGGGATCATCGTCCCGCCCGACGGCTATCTGCAGTCGATCCGCGAGGTCTGCGACCGCTACGGGATCATGCTGATCCTCGACGAGGTGATGGCCGGCTGGGGCCGCACCGGGCGGTGGTTCGCCTGCGACCACTGGGACGTCGTCCCCGACCTGATCACGACGGCGAAGGGGATCAACTCCGGCTACGTCCCGCTCGGCGCGCTGACCGTGCGCGACCACGTCTACGAGTCGATCAAGGACCGGTTCTTCGCCGGCGGGCTCACCTACTCGGGCCACCCTCTCGCCTGCGCAGTCGGCGTCGCGTCGATCGAGGCGTTCCGCGAGGAGGGTGTGGTCGAGAACGCCGCCGCCATGGGCGCGTATCTCGCCGACGAGCTGCCGAAGCTCGCAGAGCGCCACCCGTCGATCGGCGACGTCCGGGGCCTCGGGCTGTTCTGGGGCCTCGAGCTCGTCCGCGACCGCGAGACCCGCGAGCCGCTCGTGCCCTTCAACGCGGGCGGCGAGGCTGCAGAGCCGATGACGCGGATCACGAAGGCGTGCCTCGAGCGCGGCCTCTACCCGTTCGCCCACTGGAACGTGCTCGCGATCACGCCGCCCCTGACGATTACCCGCGAGGAGCTCGACGAAGGCATCGGAGTCCTGGACGAGGTGCTCGCGATCGCCGACGAGTACGCCTCCGCGTAGCAAGCTAACGCTGCGCCGGCTGCTGCGACCTTCGACAAGCCTGGCGGCGATCGTCGCCTGCTCGGCCGCGCTGCTCGCCGTCGGCACCTTGCGCGTGAAGGAGTGGGCCGTGATGACCGACGAGCTGCTCTATGCCAAGCTCGCCGGCCACATCGGCGACACCGGTTCGCCGCTGCCCGTGCTGCACGGCGTGCACGTCGGCTTCCTCGGCGTCGTCTACCCGATCTTGCTCGCTCCCTTCTACGGGACGCTCGATCCGATCGGCGCGTACGACGCCGCCCACGTCGTCAACGCGGTGCTCTTCGCGAGCGCAGCCGTTCCCGCCTACCTGCTCACGCGCAGGCTGCTGCTGCCGTCCGCCTGCGGGCTGGCCGTCGCGCTGCTCGTCGTCGCGGTTCCGTGGGCCGTGCACACCGCGTTCGCGATGTCCGAGGCCGCTGCCTATCCGGTCTTCGTCTGGGCGATCCTTGCATGTCACGCGACGATCACGGAGCCCTCCTCGCGCCGCGACGCGCTGGCGGTCGGCGCGCTCGCGCTCGCCTTCTTCACACGCCCGCAGTTCCTGTTCCTGGCTGCCGTGCTCCCGCTGGCGGCCG
>DATCPA010000009.1:0-14969 GCA_036564335.1 Gaiellaceae bacterium | reverse complement strand
CCCGCGTCTCGAGCGCGCGCTCGCCGACCAGCGCCTGCGCGCCGAGCGCTACATCCTCTTCCTCTGCCGCGACGTCGAGGCTGCTGCCAAGCTGCGACACGCTCCCGACCGTTTGCTCGAGGCCTGCCGCCGGCGTGACGGCGACGCCGCCGAGCGCTCCACTCGCGATGCCCTGCTGTGGGTGCTCGAGCATCTGAAGACGCTGCTCGAGGCCGCCGAGCGCAGAAGCCAGACGATCGCCTCCTGATGTCCTTCCTGCTCTCCTGCCCGAACTGTGGCCCGCGCGACGTGAACGAGTTCGCGTATGCGGGCGAAGTGACCGTCCGGCCGAAGAACTCGCCGTCCCGCCGGGAGCTTTCGTCCTACCTCTACTTCCGGCGAAACGTCGCCGGCATTCAGCGTGAGTGGTGGTGCCACCGGCTCGGCTGCCAGCTCTGGTTCCAGGCCGAGCGGGACACGCGCACGAACGAGGTGCTGGCCGTCTTCGGCGACACGAAGACGGCGGGCAAGACCGCATGAGGCTGCCTGCTCAGCCGGGCGAGCTAATCGACCGCAGCCGTGGGCTGACGTTCTTCTTCGACAACGCGACGATCGAGGCGCTCGAGGGCGACACGATCGCCTCGGCGCTTTTCGCGGCCGGCCGACGGGTCTTCTCGCGCAGCTTCAAGTACCACCGCCCGCGCGGCCTCTACTGCTGCTCCGGCGCCTGTCCGAACTGCCTGATGGAGGTCGACGGCGTCCCGAACGTGCGCGTCTGCGTCGAGCCGGCGCGCCAGGACGCAGTCGTCCGCGCGCAGAACGTGCTGCCGACGCTCGAGTGGGACCTGCTGTCGATCACCGACAAGGTCGGCGGGCCGTTCACGCCGGTCGGGTTCTACTACCGCACGATGATCAGGCCGCGGTGGGCCTGGCCGCTCTACGAGCGATTCCTGCGCAACGTCGCCGGGCTCGGCCGGGTCAACAAGCACGCGCGGCGGTCGCGCCGGTTCGACACCGAGCACCGCCACGCCGAGGTCCTGGTGATCGGCGGCGGCCACTCCGGTATCGAGGCCGCGCGGCAGGCGGCCGCCGAAGGCCGTCACGTCGTGCTCGTCCACGACGGTCGCCCGCCCGGAGACGAACCCTTCGAGACGATCGCCCCGGCGCGGGCGATCGGGATCTACGAGGGCGGGCTCGTCCCGGTCGACGCGGGCAACATCCTCTATCGCTTCCGCGCCGAGCGGATCGTGGTCGCCACGGGGACCATCGAGCAGCCTGTTGTCTTTCCCGGCAACGACCTCGTCGGCGTGATGCTGCCAGACGGCGTTCGCCGCCTGGTGCGGGATTTCGCACTCAAGCCCGGCGATCGCGCCGTCGTCGTCAGCGTCCGCGAGCCCGAGGTGGTCGCCGACCTGGAAGCTGCCGGCGTCGAGGTCGCCGAGGTCGTCGACCTGCGCGAGCGAGCTCCGACCCGGCTCGAGGCCCGCGGGCGACGCGGCCGCGTTCAATCGCTCACAGTGGACGACAGGCGAATCGGCTGCGACCTGCTCGTCGTCGACGGCGGTTCGCAACCCGCCTACTCCCTGCTCGCCCAGGCGGGCGCGCGGATCGAGTACGAGCCCGAGACAGGCACCTTCGTCCCTACCGACCTACCCCCACACGTCGAGGCCGTCGGCTCCGTGACCGGCGCGGGCCGCGCGCAGGCCAAACCCCTGGCCTCGTACGAAGGCGAAGGAAAATGCTTCGTCTGCATCTGCGAAGACGTGACGACGAAGGACATGAAGCGGGCGGTCGCCGAGGGCTTCGACTCGATCGAGCTCGCCAAGCGCTACACGACCGTGACCATGGGCCCCTGTCAGGGCCGGCTCTGCCACCTTCCCTCGATTCGCTTCTACGCGCAGGCGACAGCGACGAGCGAGGCGGCAATCGGGACGACGACCGCGCGGCCACCGTGGTCGCCGGTGTCGCTGGGGCTGCTCGCGGGCCGCGGGCACGAACCGGCCCGGCGGACGGCCCTGCACCACCGGCACAAGGAGGTCGGGGCAAAGATGATGTGGACCGGAGCCTGGCGCCGGCCGTACGCGTACGGCGACCCCGCAGCCGAGGTACGGGCCGTCCACGACGCGGTCGGGGTGATCGACGTCTCGACGCTCGGGAAGCTGCTCGTCCGCGGCCCCGACGCCGTCGTCTTCCTCGAGCGGCTCTATCCGAACCGGTTTGCCGATCTGAAGCTCGGGCGGATCCGCTATGCGGTGCTCGGCACCGACGCGGGCCGGATCATGGACGACGGGACGGTCGCCCGCATCGGCGACGACGAGTTCTACGTCACGACGACGTCGACAGGCGCCGAGGCCGTCTTCGAGTGGTTCGAGTGGTGGAACGCCGTCTGGCAGCTCGACGTCGAGATCGTCGACGCGACCGGTGCGCTGGCGGCAGTCAACGTCGCGGGGCCGCGCGCGCGAGACCTGCTCGGCCGGCTCACCGACCTCGACGTCTCGGCCGACGCCTTTACCTACCTCGACGCCAAGCAGGCGCCCGTCGCCGGCGTGCCGGCCCTGCTGCTGCGGATCGGCTTCGTCGGCGAGCTGGGTTACGAGATCCACGTTCCGAGTCCCTACGGCGAGAGCCTGTGGGACGCGATCCTCGAGGAGGGTGCCGACCTCGGCGTCAAGCCGTTCGGGCTCGAGCCCCAGCGCATTCTTCGTCTGGAGAAGATGCACGTCATCGTCGGCCAGGACACCGATTCCGAGTCGAATCCGCTCGAGGCCGGAATGCCGTGGATCGTCAAGTTCGACAAAGACGATTTCGTCGGCAAGTGGTCGCTCGAGCAGGTCCTGGAGCGCGGCTTCCGCGAGCAGCTCGTCGGCTTCGAGATGGAGAACGGCACGATTCCGCCGGAAGGCGGCCAGATCGTCGTCGACGGGCGGCCGGGCGGACGGGTGACGAGCTCGCGCTGGAGCGAGGAGGTCGGCGGTGCGATCGGGCTCGCCTGGGTTCCGACCGAGCTCGCCGAGGAGGGAACGACCCTCCAGATCAGGGTCGACGGGCGGCTCGAGCGTGCGAGCGTGCGCCTGAGCCCGTTCTACGACCCGGACGGGAGCAATCTGCGGTCGTGACCCTTCCTGAGTTCCTCCTCGTCGATCCCGCCTCGCCTGCCTGGCGCTCGCCGCTCCGCCGCGCACTCGAGCACGCCCCCGAAGGAATTTGCGACGTCAGCGCTCTGGTCGGCGCGGACGAGGAGGCGGCGCTCGGACCGGCTGCGGGCCTGGCCGGGATCGAGCTCGAAGGGCCGAAGGTCGAGACGCTGCTGCGGCGACTCACCGACCTCCGGTTCGATGCCCTGCCGGCTGTCGGCGCGGTCGCCCACGTGCGCGCCCTCGTCGCGCCGGCCGGAGCCAACCGCTACCGGATCTGGTTCCCGCAGGAGTACTCCGACTACCTGGCCGAGGTCGTCCTCGACGCGGCCGAGGGCCTCGAGTGAAGGACGTCTTCCGGGTCCGGCGGATGTGGCGCCCGCGCGGCAAGCTCAAGCCGAGCTACGACGTCGTCATCATCGGCGCCGGCTCCCACGGCCTCGCGACGGCGTACTACCTCGCCAAGAACCACGGAATCACCAACGTGGCCGTCCTCGAGAAGAGCTACATCGGCTCGGGCGCGGCCGGCCGGAACACGACGATCGTCCGCTCGAACTACCGGACGCCCGAGGGCGCCGCCTTCTACTCGGCCAGCGTCAAGCTCTACGAGGGACTCGGCGCCGACCTCGACTTCAACCTGCTCTTCTCGCAGCAGGGTCATCTGACCCTCGCCCATTCGGACCGGGCGATGATCACGATGACCGAGCGGGCCGAGGTGAACCAGCTGCTCGGCGTCGACAGCCGCGTCATCGACACCCGGGAGATCGCGACCCTCTGCCCCGAGCTCGATCTCTCGCGAGAGGTCACCTGGCCGATCCTCGGCGCGCTCTACCACCCCCCGGGCGGGATCATCCGCCACGACGCCGTCGTCTGGGGTCTCGCCCGCGGCGCCGACCGGCGAGGCGTCGAGATCCACCCGTACACCGAGGTGACGGGGATCCAGCGCGAGAACGGCCGCGTCACCGGCGTGCGGACGACCCGAGGCGACATTGCCTGCGACACGGTCGTCAGCGCCACGGCCGGCTGGTCGACCCTCGTCTGCGACCTCGCCGGGGTGCCGCTCCCGATTACGACCCACATCCTGCAGGCCTTCGTCACGGAGCCGATGAAGCCGTTCCTCGACGTGATCATCGTCTCCGCACAGATGCACGTCTACATCTCCCAGACCGACCGCGGCGAGTTCCTGATCGGCGCCGAGATCGAGCCGTACACGACCTACCGCACGACGAGCACCTTTCCGTTCCTCGAGTACTCGGCGCGTCACACGCTCGAGCTGTTCCCGCAGCTCGAGAGCGTGAAGGTGCTACGCCAGTGGACCGGGCTCTGCGACCTCTCACCCGACTACAGCCCCATCCTCGGCGAGACCGAGGTCGGCGGCTTTCTCGTCTCCGCCGGCTGGGGAACATACGGCTTCAAGGCCGCGCCGATCGTGGGGACGACCCTCGCCGAGCAGATCGCGACAAGGAGGACACCGACGTTGATCGCACCATTCGCCCTCGAGCGCTTCTACACGGACTCTCTCGTCTCCGAGCTGGCCGCGGCGGCGGTGTCGCACTGATGGCCGCCGCCAAGCTGCCCTCGAGCCTCGAGATCGCCCAGGCCGCGAAGCTGCAGCCGATCGCCGAGCTGGCCGCAGAGATCGGCCTCCAGCCTGACGAGGTCGAGCTCTACGGCCCGTACAAGGCGAAGGTCAGCCTCGGCGTCCGCGACCGCCTCCGCGACCGGCCTGACGCGAAGCTGGTCTGCGTGACCGCAATCACGCCGACGAAGGCCGGCGAGGGCAAGACGACCACGTCGGTCTCGCTGACCCAGGGGCTCGGGAAGATCGGCAAGCAGCCGGTGCTCTGCCTCCGTGAGGCCTCGCTCGGCCCCGTCTTCGGCATCAAGGGCGGCGCAGCCGGCGGCGGCTATGCCCAGGTGGTACCGATGGAGGACCTCAACCTCCACTTCACGGGTGACATCCACGCGATCGGGGCGGCCAACAACCTGCTCGCGGCGATGCTCGAGGCGCACATCCTGCACCACAACGCGCTGCAGATCGACCCGCTGTCGGTGACCTGGCGGCGCTGCGTGGACATCAACGACCGGGCGCTGCGCAACATCGTGGTCGGCCTGGGCGGCCGGGCAAACGGGTACGTGCGCGAGTCCGGCTTCGACATCACCGCGGCCTCCGAGGTGATGGCGATCGTCGCGGTGGCACGCGACTTGCAGGACCTCCGCCGGCGGCTCGGCGCAATCACCGTCGGCTACACCTTCGACGGCGAGCCGGTCACCGCCGAGCAGCTGAGGGCGGCCGGGGCGATGACCGTCCTGCTCAAAGACGCGCTCAAGCCCAACCTCGTCCAGACGCTCGAGGGCCAGCCGGCGTTCGTCCACTGCGGCCCATTCGCGAACATCGCTCACGGCAACAACTCGCTCGTCGCCGACCTCGTCGCACTCAAGCTCGGCGACTACGTCGTCACCGAGAGTGGGTTCGGCTCGGACATGGGCATGGAGAAGTTCCTCGACATCGTCTGCCGCGTCGGAGATCTCCGCCCGAGCGCGATCGTGCTCGTGACGACGGTGCGTGCGCTCAAGCACCACGGCGGCAACCCTGACGGAGGCTCCGAGGCGATCGAGACCGGCGCGGCGAACATGCACCGCCACCTCCAGAACATCAACGGCTTCGGGCTCAAAGCCGTCGTCGCCGTAAACCGGTTCCCAACCGACACCGACGGCGAGCTCGAACTGGTGCGCCGGCTCGCACTCGAGGGCGGGGCGCATGCGGCCGAGCTGAACGAAGCCTTCGAGCGTGGCGGCGAGGGAGCGGCGGCGCTCGCCGAGGCGGTCGTCGATGCAGCCAACAGCCCGCAGTCGTTCGACTACGCCTATCCGGACGACGCCCCGATCGAGGAGAAGATCGAGGCGGTGGCGCGCAAGGTCTACGGCGCCGACGGCATCTACCTGCTCCAGACGGCGAAGGACGCGATCGCCCGCTTCGCACAGCAAGGCCTCGGCAAGCTGCCGATCTGCATGGCGAAGACACACCTCTCGCTCTCGCACGAACCGGATCTCCTCAATGCGCCGACGGGCTTCACCGTTACCGTCCGCGACGTGCGCGCCTACACGGGCGCCGGCTGGCTGGTACCGCTGTGCGGGACGATGCAGACCATGCCGGGGCTCGGCGCGAGCCCGGCCGCATTCGACGTCGACATCGACGAGGAAGGGCGCACCGTCGGCCTCTTCTGACGAGAACCGCGGTCGTTAGTGCGTCGCCTCGGCCAGCTTCCCGAGGCGCAGTCCGACGAGGAAGTCGCCGGTGCCGCGGACGTGCGTCTCCATCACCCGTCGCGCCCGCTCACCGTCCCGGTCGCGGACAGCGTCCAGGAGTCCGCGGTGCTGCTCGTTGGAGACGTGCAGCATCTCGGCCGACTCCGGGATCAGGCGCAGGAGCTTCGCGAGGTCGGTCTGGATTGCTGTTTCCGCGGCGACCAGCCGTGACGACCGGGCCGCCGAGGCGACCGCGATGTGGAAATGGTGGTCGAGCCGACGGTAGGGCTGGAACGAATCCAGTGCCGCCATCCGTTCGACCAGTGCGCCGAGCGAGGCGATGTCCTCCGCGGTCCGCCGCTCGGCGGCGAGCGCGACGGCCGATCCCGAGACGGCAACGCGGTAGTCCATCAGGTCGGACAGCTCCTCGACGGTCAGGCGCGCGAGGTGGCGCCGGGCCTCCCGCGCGGGCGGTTGCGGAATCGAACGGCGCACGAAGGTACCGCCGCCGCGCCCGCGCCGCGTCTCCAGATAGCCGGCCTCGCGAAGGATCCGCAGCGCCTCCCGGAGCGTCATCGGCGCGATCGCGAGCCGCGACGCCAGCTCGGCCTCGGAAGGGAGTCGCTCGCCGACCTCGATCAGCCCGAGCCCGATCGCCTCGCCGAGCCGCCGCACCGCCTGCTCGACGAGCGCGCCGGCAGCGAGCGGCGAGAAGACGACCTCGCGCGCGAGCGCAAGCCCGTCGGCCTGGCCGTCTCGCTGGGCTTCCGCGCGCTGCGCCATTCCTCTAGGATCAGAGCTTAACCTCCCCGAAAGGAGTCCAACCGGATGGCAGTCGCGGCAACGGCCGTCACCGATCTGGAGCGGTTCGTCTCAGCCAACGGACGCGACGAGCAGCTCGCGAAGGTCCGGGAGCGGATCGATCGCGAGGGAATCCAGTACGTCTACTACCAGTTCCCCTCGGTCACCGGCCGGATCATGGGCAAAGGCGTGCCGGCGACCCACTGGGACTCGATGGCACAGAAGGGCTTCCAGCTCGTCTACGGCGCGACAGCGAACCTCTTCACCGACCGGCACGCCAACTACATCGGCTACGGCGCCGAGGCGGCCGAGCTCGTCGGTCTGCCCGAGCCCGAGACCTTCGAGGTGCTCCCGTGGGACAACCGGGTCGCACGTGTCTGGTGCATCTGCTTCCGCAACCGCGAGGAGCGCGAGAACCCCGGTGGCTTCCTCACCTCCGATTGCCGCGGAAACCTGAAGCGGATCCAGACGCAGTTCGAGGCCGAGACCGGACTGCACCTTCGCGCCGGGACTGAGCCGGAGATGATGTGGTTGAAGCTGAAAGCGGACGGCACGCCCGACGTCCAGGGCATCACCAAGCCGTACTGCTACCACATCGACCAGTTCTCCGAGCTGCAGCCAATCATCCACAAGGTGATCGAGTACGGGCAGAAGCTCGGGCTCGACATGATCCAGGGCGACCACGAAGACGCCCCCGGGCAGATCGAGCTGAACTTCGGCTTCGACCGCGCAGAGAACACCGCTGACAACCTGTCGACGTTCCGCCAGATCTGCAAGCAGGTCGGCCGCGAGCTCGGCGCATTCCCGTGCTTCATGCCGAAGCCGTTCATGGGCGTCTCGGCCAACGGCTGCCATCACAACATCTCGCTATGGCAGGGGGACGAGAACGCGTTCATGCCCGAGACGGATGACCGGCAGAAGCCAAGCCAGCTCGGGCTCTGGGCGATCGGCGGGATCATCGAGCACCTCGGGGCGCTGACCGCGATCACGGCCTCGACCGTCAACTCGTACCGCCGGCTCTGGGACACGGGCTTCTGGGCGCCGGTCTTCGCCGACTGGGGCTACCAGAACCGGACGACCGCGCTGCGCGTCTCGGCGCCGGGTCGCTTCGAGTACCGGACCGCCGACTCGGCCGTCAACCCGTACCTCTCGCTCGCAGCACTGATCGTCGCGATGCGCGACGGCATCGAGCGCAAGCTCGACCCGGGTGCCCCCGAGGAGCGAAACATCTACCAGGCGATGGAGGCGGGCAAGCAGGTCAAGAAGATCCCGATGACCTTCGGCGACGCCCTCGCCGCGCTCGAGGCCGACGAGGTCGTCAAGCAGGCCCTGCCCGGCGACATGTACCGGGTCTTCGAGCACTACAAGCGCGACGAGTGGGAGCGCTATTGCGCCACGGTCTCCAACTGGGACGTCGAGGAGTACCTCGACGTGCTCCCGTAGCGAGAGGAACCCGAAATGTGCGGAATCGCAGGAATCATCTACCGGGACACCTCCGACCAGCACGACATCGGCCGGGACATGACTCGGATGCTCCAGTCGATGAAGCACCGGGGCCCGGACTCGACCGGTTACGCCCTCTATCACCCGTCGAACGGCAACGGCGACCTGCTGCTGCGCTACAAGCTCGCCGACGCGAACGACAAGCGCGACTTCGAGTTCGTCGAGCGCCTCGCGCGCAAACGGCATGAGGTCGTAGCCCGGCTCGGCGATCTGGGCGCGGACATCGAGGAGCTGGCAGGCGACAACGAGTACGCCTTCCACGCGAAGCTCCATTACAACGGAAACCTGAAGGAGCTCGCGGACTACCTCGAGGACGTCCCGGGCTGCGAGGTGCTCTCGCTCGGCAAGACGCTCGAGATCATCAAGGACCTCGGCGACGCCAACGAGGTCGCAAAGCAGTACGGGCTGGGCGAGGTCCGCGGCACGCACGCGATCGGGCACGTCCGGATGGCGACCGAGTCCGACGTGGACATCTCGGGCGCCCATCCCTACTGGGCCTATCCGTTCCCGGATGTCGCCGTCGTCCACAACGGCCAGCTGACGAACTACTGGCAGTGGAAGCGCCGGCTCGAGCGCTCGGGCCACCGCTTCCAGTCGATGTGCGACTCGGAGATCATCGCCGTCTACATCGCGGAGAAGCTCGAGGGCGGCATGACGCTCGAAGAGGCAATGCGGCAGAGCCTCGAGGAGCTCGACGGCGTCTTCACCTACATCTGCGTGACCGGCGACGCACTCGGGGTGGCCAAGGACGAGATGGCCGCCAAGCCGCTCGTGCTCTACGAATCGGACAACCTCGTCGCGCTCGCCTCCGAGGAGATCGCGATCAGAGCGATCATCGACCACGAGATCGACACGTATGACCCGTACGAGAGTGAGGTGCTGGTATGGAAGCGCTAGGGGAACGAAGCATCTCGTACGACGCGCGCGGGCTGATGGAGCCCTTCGCCGAGATCCCGAAGGTCTCGGAGATCGAGGACGGGCGCGCGACGTTCGATGCGCGCGACTTGACGACGCGCCAGATCAACCTCGAATTGCGGTGGCTCCTCTACGAGCAGGGCCTCCAGGACGTCACCGTCCTCAACCCGGGCGCGAAGCACTCGCTCGGCGTCGGCATCCTGACGCGTTGCCGGATCACCTTCGACGGCAGCCTCGGCTATTTCGGCCTGGGCGTGATCGACGGGCCGGAGATCCACGTCAAGGGCCGGGTCGGCTGGTCGGCGTGCGAGAACATGATGTCCGGCGTCGTCGTGATCGAGGGCAACGCCGGCTCGCTGACCGCCGCTGCAATCCGCGGCGGCGACGTCGTCATCAAGGGCCGCGTCGGCGCGCGCACGGGCATCGACCAGAAGGGCGGCACCGTGATCACCCTCGGCGACGCCGGCTCGATGACCGGCTTCATGATGCAGCGCGGCCGGCAGATCATTTGCGGCAACGTCGGCCCCGGGCTGGGGGACTCGATGTACGACGGGACGATCTATGTCGGCGGCAAGGTCAAGGCGCTCGGCATCGACTGCGTCCCCGGCGAATGGACCGAGGACGACACCGAGCTGATCCAGCGCAAGTTCCGCATCTACGGCCTGGGCGACCCGCCCGAGTTCCAGAAGTTCGTCTGCGGCAAGAAGCTCTACAACTACGACAACCTCGAGCCCTCCGAGAGAAAGCTGGTGTTATAGGTGCCCGACGAGACCGCCCCAAACCAGCGCAACGTGCTCGGGCACAGCAACATCTTCACGCCCGAGGTGATCAACGACATCCACATGAAGGCCGAGCTCGGCCGCTACCGCATGCGCGGCTTCTCGATCTTCAAGCCGATGCCGCACTGGGACGAGCTGATGTTCCTCCCGGGGACCCTGACGCGCTTCGTGATCGAGGGCTACCGCGAGAAGTGCGTGACGAAGACCGTCCTCGGCGCCCGGTTCGCGAAGAAGCCGCTCGAGCTCGACATCCCGATCTACATCACCGGGATGAGCTTCGGCGCGCTCTCGCTCGAGGCAAAGATGGCGCTCGCGAAGGGCGCTTCGATGGCCGGCACTGCGACCTGCTCCGGGGAGGGCGGGATGATCCCGCCCGAACGCGACCTCTCGACGAAGTGGTTCTACCAGTGCATCCAGAGCCGCTACGGCTTCAACCCGCACCACCTGATGCTGGCCGACGCGTGCGAGTTCTTCATCGGCCAGGGCTGCAAGGTCGGCCTCGGCGGGCACCTGATGGGCCAGAAGGTGACCGAGCAGGTCGCCGAGATGCGCTCGCTCCCCGCGGGGATCGACCAGCGCTCGCCGGCGCGGCATCCCGACTGGCTCGGCCCCGACGACCTCTCCTTGAAGATCCAGGAGGTTCGGGAGGCGACCGACTACCAGATCCCGATCCAGCTCAAGCTCGGCGCGGCGCGGGTGTACGACGACGTCCGCATGGCTGCCAAGTGCGGGCCGGACACGATCTATCTGGACGGCGCGGAGGGCGGCACGGGCGCCGGGCCGCACATCGCCGCCGAGGAGACGGGCATCCCGCTGATGGCGGCGATTCCCGAGGCGCGGCGGGCGCTCGAGGACGTCGGGCTCGCCGATGAGATCGACCTCGTCGTCGCCGGCGGGATCCGCAACGGCGGCGACGTCGCGAAGTGCCTCGCTCTGGGCGCAACGGCCGTGGCCATCGGCCATTCCGCCCTGATGGCGCTCAACTGCAACAAGGAAATCCCGGGTGTCACCGACTACGAGGGCACCGTCGGCGTCCCGGCCGGCAAGTGCTACCACTGCCACACCGGCCGCTGCCCCGTCGGGATCACGACCCAGGATCCGGAGCTACGCAAACGGCTGATCGTCGAAGAAGCGGCTGAGCGCGTCTACAACTTCCTGCACACCCTGACCCTCGAGGTGCAGATGCTCGCGCGCGCCTGCGGCAAGACGAACGTCCACTCACTCGAGCCGGAGGACCTCTGCGCGCTCACGGTCGAGGCCGCGGCGATGGCGAAGGTGCCCCTCGCCGGCACGAACTACATCCCGGGCGTCACTGAGAACGAGACGCTGACCGAGATCCGACAGCTCCTCGAGCGCAAGCACGAGGAGGAAGCGTTCCGCGACCGCGCGCAGCTCGAGCCGCTGCCCTCGGCGCTGGACTAGGAGGCCACGTGTCCGAGCACATGTCAGACCACGAGCCGATCAAGCGCATTCAGATCGACGCCGAGGAGCTTGCCGGCCACCGCTTCCCGTACCAGGAGGACATCAGCCTCGTCGAGGACGTCGACCTACTCGCGTCGACGCCCGGAGAGGACATCAACTGGCTCGAGGACATCGAGCTGCTCCAGGAGGACGGCGTGGCAGCCGTGTTCGACCGCTACTCGAACTCGTTCCTGAAAATCTACTTCCCGATTCCGGCGGGCCACGAGAACGAGGTCGCGCGCAAGGTGCTCATCAAGCACCTACAGTCGGGCAACTCGTACGGGATCCAGCTCAAGGAGAAGCACACGAAGTTCGCGCAGCCTGAGCTCGGCCCGTGGGTCGAGGGCTCCCGCACGGTCGGCGCCGACTGGCAGCCGCCGCAGCTCGAGGGCTGGGAGCCGCCCGACCACTAGGTGGGCTTGGCGCGCGACGCAGCGAACGCGGCGATTAGGAGGAGGGCGCCGACGAGCGAGACGAGCCCGATCGCGGGCGCGCCGAGCGCCTGTGCGAGGCCGCCGCCGGCCGCCGGCGCCACCAGATACCCGACTCCCCAGAGCTGAGACCAGACCACCATCGCGAGCACGATCCGGCTCGTCCCGACGGTTTCGAGCAGGACGCCGAGCGCCCCCGACTCCGCCACGCCGAAGCCGATACCGAAGAGCAGCCCGGCGGCAAGCCAGACGATGACGGTGCTCGTGGCGGCAGCAATCGGAACTGCGGCCGAGAGCAGGACGGCGCCGGCGGCGAGCGTGGGCCTCGGGCGTAGCCGGCCGGCCCACACCGCGCTCGCCCCGACGACGACCGAGATACCCACGTAGAGGGCGCTGAGCTCGCGCTGGCTCAGATGCGTGCCGAAGTGGAGCGCCAGCGGGCCCTCGAGCGTGCCGAGCGAGAGGGCGACGAGCAGAATCCCGGCCGAGGCGAGCAAGAAGCCGGGCTCACGCAGCGCTCTCCGGTCGGAGCCGAAGCCGGCCGGCCTCGCCGGCGTCCCCACCCGCACGACCGCGATCGCGCCCGCCGCGACGAGCGCGAGGTGGGCGATGAACGGCCCGCGGATGCCCCCGATTGCCCCGAGCGCCGGACCGGCGACGCCGCCGATCGAATAGGCCGCGAGCACCGCCGTGAAGCGGCGGTAGGCATCGTCGGGATAGCGTTCGAGCACCGCGAAGGTGACGCCGATCCAGAGGCCGCCGGCGCCGATCCCCTGCAGGAAGCGGCTGACGAAGTAGACCGGCAGGCTGTCGCCGAGGATGAAGCCGAGGTCGCCGGCCACGATCACCACGAGTGCCACGCCGAGCACGAAGGCCGCATGGCGCCGTCGGACGCCGCGGCCGGCGAGCGGGTAGCCGGCCAGCTGGCCGACCGCGAAGCACGTCACGAGCGCGCCGACCAGGGCCGGCCCGGCGCCGGTCGAGCGCGCGATCTCCGGCACCACGGGCGCGATCACGCTGTAGCCCGCGGCATCGAGCGCGGCCAGCCCGAGCGGGGCGAGGAAGGCCACTCAGGTCAAATCGGGACTGCTTGGCAAGGCAGTGCCGTCAGCTCCGAACGCGCTGCCGTTCCGACTCGTAGACGGGGTGGCGGACGACTTCGCCGGCGACGAGCGTCCCGTCGACCTTGGCTTCGATACGGGTGCCCGGCTCCTTGAGGTCCTTGCGGATCTTCGCCAGTCCGAGCGTCTTGCCGTCCAGGTAGGGCGACTCGACTGCCTGCGTCACAAGTCCCACCTCGTCGCCGTCGACCTGGATCGGCGCGCCGCTCGCCGCGTCGCCGCCTGTCTCCAGCGTCACGCTCGTCAGCCGCAGCTCGGTCGCATCCTTGTCACGTGCGAGCGCCTCCCGACCCTGGAACTCGCCCTTCTCGAGGTCGACCGACCAGCCCAGGCTGCACTCGTACGGCGACACGGTCGGGTCGTACTCGATCCCGCCGATGATGAAGCCGCCCTCGATCCGGAAGAGGTCGAGCGCCGTCATGCCGATCACCTTCATCCCCTGCGGCTCGAGCGCATCGACCAGCGCGTCCCAGAGCTCGAGCGCCCGCTCGCGCTCGACCCACAGCTCGTAGCCGAGCTCGGCCGTGTAGCCCATCCGCGTCATGAAGATCGGCACGCCGGCGATCTCGACGTCCTCCCGGAACGAGTAGTACGGGAAGACCTCGTTCGAGAGGTCCGCGCCGGTCAGCCCCTGCAGCATCTCCCTGCTCTTCGGACCCTGGAGGCAGAGATGCGGCATGGCGTCCGTGAATTCGCGCACCGTGATCGCGGTGCCGGAGGCCTTGTCCGCGAAGATCGACTGGTCGCGGTCGTTGGCGCCGCAGAAGCGGATGCGGTCGGGCGCCCGCAGCATGACCGTGCAGTCGTCGACCATCTTCCCGTCCTCGTCTGCGAGCGCGCCGTAGGCGATCTTGCCGGGAGTGAGCTTCGAGACGTCGCGCGTGACGACCGTGTTGACGAGCTCGAGCGCGCCCGGGCCGTCGATGTCGACCTTGCGCAGCATCGTGAAGTCCATCAGCCCGGCCGACTCGCGCACCGCCCGGTATTCCTCGAGCGCGTCGGTGACGACGAGCGGGGCGAGGTAGCCGAAGAGGTCCATCCACTGGTCGGTGAGCGCCTGCAGGCGCGGGTAGAACGCCGTTTCCTTGCTCATGCTCCTGCGACCTCCTCTGACTCGGCCGTCGCGAGGGTCAGCGGCGGCAGCTCCAGCGATTCGAGCACGAGCTCGGAGAGCTCCCGCAGCTCGATCTCGCCCTGATGACCCGACGTCTTGATCGCATCCTCGTACATCGTCACGTCCTTCGGGCAGGCGACCACGAAGTAGTCGAGCTCGCCGAGCCCGACGGCCTCGTCGATCCGCTGCTCGCTCGGACGCCGCGACCCCTCCTTGGCGAGCTCCTTCATCCAGATCCGGCCGCCACCTGCGCCGCAGCAGAACGAGTTGTCGCGGCTGCGCGGCATCTCCCGCAGCTCCACGCCGAGTGCGGCGAGCACGCCGCGCGGCTCGTCGTAGACGCCGTTGTAGCGGCCGAGGGTGCACGGGTCGTGATAGGTGACGCGGTAGTCGAGGGCCTTCGACGGCGCGAGCCGCCCCGCCTCGAGCAGTTCGAGCAGCAGCTGGGAGTGGTGCAGCACGGTCCAGTCGCCGCCCAGGTC
>DATCPA010000164.1:0-2209 GCA_036564335.1 Gaiellaceae bacterium | reverse complement strand
GTTCACGTCGCAGGTCGCGCTGCTCTCGCTGATCGCGCTCCAGCTCGCTGAGGTGCGCAAGACGATGGAGCCGAAGGAGATGGAGTTCATCCTCGACCAGCTCTACACGCTCCCGGACAAGCTCGCCCAGTTCCTCGACGGCGACCATCCGATCGACGACATCGCCGAGCGGTTCTACGACAAGCCGTTCTTCCTCTACCTCGGCCGGCACATCGGGCTGCCGGTCGCGCTCGAGGGCGCGTTGAAGCTGAAGGAGATCTCGTACATCCCGACCGACGCATACTCCGCCGGCGAGATGAAGCACGGCCCGATCGCGCTGCTCGAGGAGGGGACGCCGGTCGTCGTCGTCGCGACGAACACCCACGTCTACGACAAGATCGTCTCGAACATCCAGGAGACCCGGGCCCGCGGCGCGCACGTGATCGCGATCGCAACCGACGGGAACGAGGACATCCAGCACCACGCGGACGACGTGATCTATGTGCCGCGCACGCCTGCGTTCCTGCAGGCCGCGCTCGCGGTCGTGCCGCTGCAGCTGCTTGCGTACCGGATCGCGCGGTTGCGGGGCCTCAACGTCGACCAGCCGCGGAACCTGGCGAAGACCGTCACCGTCGAGTAGGGAACCTTGGCGCGCGTCCCGGTGTAGGAGAACCGTGGGACGTCTTCTGGGTGTGGGTGCGCTCGCGCTCGGCCTTCTGGTCGTGGCGGGCCCGACGGCGCGGCCGCTCGGCCTCGCCGGACCCGACCGGCAGGCGAAGGAGCTGGTCGGCGTCGTCTTTCGCGACGGCGAAGGCAACAGCCTGATCCGACTGGACGAAGGGCTAAATGCCCACGGCCCGCGCCTGCGCGTCGGCTACCTGGACGCATGGACACTCTCGCCGCAAAGCGACATCGCTGCCCTCTCGACACATCCGACCGACACCGGGTCGGTGCAGGATGTTCTCCGATTTGTGGCCGTTCGCAGCCTGAAGCTCGTGCCTCGGACGATCCCGCTCGGTGGCTCCGCGCTCACGATGCTCTGGGCGAACCCGCATCGGATCGTCGCCCTCGTGCAGGACTGCTGCACGAACACGGTCTCGGTCGCGGTCGTCGATCCCGGGGCTCGCCGAATCCTGTCCAGTGCGCCGCTCGGCGGCGACGCCGCCGTTTGGACTCGCGCCGGGGACCGGCTCCTCGTCCTCGTCACGCCCGCGAACGCGATCGGCCCGGCCCGGCTCGTCGTCGTCGACGCTGTCGGGGGCGTCCGGACGGTGAAGCTCGAGCGCGTCGTAGCGGGAAACTCGTGGCCCGACGACCACAGCTCGGGGATGCTCGGGACGCAACAGATCCCCGCGGTCGCTGCCGATCCGGCGACCAACCGGGCCTACGTGATCCAGCCGGACGGGCCCGCCGCGGAAGTCTCGCTCGAGTCGCTCGACGTCTCCTATCACGAGCTCGCGCCGGCCTCGCTCGCCGCACGGCTCTCCGCTTGGCTGCAACCCGAGGCTCAGGCGAAAGGGATGAACGGCACGGCGTGGCACGGACTTTCGCTCGGGAACGGGTTCGTCGCGGTCACCGGCAACGTGCAGCGCGCGGTCATCAACGGCAACACCGAGCAGATGTCGAGCTCGCCCGCGGGCCTCGCGCTCGTCGACGTCCGCAACTGGACGATTCGCACGATCGACCGCGGCGCGGACGAGGTGGCGGTCGCGGACGGCCTCCTGCTCGCGACGGGACGGAGCTGGAGCTCGACGGAGCAGCGCACGACGGGCATGGGCCTCGCCGCCTACGGCCCGGACACGAAGCTGCGCTTCCACCTCTTCGAGGGCGGCTCCGCCTGGGTGCAGCAGACGTGGGGCGGCCGCGCGTACATCCTCGTCGACGGCAAGACCACGGTCGTCGAGCTCGCGACCGGGCGCGTCGTCGAGCAACGCGCCGGCACGACTCCCTGGCTCCTCCTGCCGTAGCCGACGCTGATACCCTCCGGGGGTATGGAGATCCTCCGGGCGATCGACGACGGCCTGTGGAACGCCTTCCAGATGGCGTGGGAGGTCGGGTGGGCGCTCGTGCTCGGCTTCCTGCTGTCGGGGATCGTCCAGGCCTGGGTGCCGAGGTCGCGGATGCAGAGCGCGCTCGGCGGCGCGGGGCCACGGCAGATTGCGCTCGCGACCGGGCTCGGCGCGGCCTCCTCCTCCTGCAGCTACGCGGCGATCGCGATCGCGAAGTCGAT
>DATCPA010000138.1:0-39906 GCA_036564335.1 Gaiellaceae bacterium | reverse complement strand
GGTCACGCGGGTGGCGCCTGCCCAGCCGCAAGCCGCCGCTGGTGCCGGTGGTCGAAGAACCCCAGCCCTGAGGGTCTATTTCGTGACGGTGACCGTCGTCGAGGCGCGTGGGCTCGTGTTGCCCGCGGCGTCGAAGGCCTCGACGCCGTAGGTCTGCGAGCCCGGCGAGACCCCGTTGGCCACATACGTGCGCGCGGATGCCGAGAGCGTGGCCGCGAGGACGTTGTTTCGGTAGACGCGGTAGCCGGCGACGCCTACGTTGTCGGTGCTCGCCGTCCAGGAGAGGGTGACCTTGCGCTTGCCGGGGCTCCCAGTCAGGTTGCCGGGCTGGCTCGGTGCGATCGTGTCGCCGGCGAGCGTCGTCGCGCTCGCGCTCGCCGCCGGGCTCGTGTTGCCTGCTGCGTCGTAGGCGACCACCTGGTAGGAGTAGGTCGTCGAGGCCGAGAGCCCACTGTCGGTGTAGCTCGTGGTCCCCACGGTCGCGACGAGGCCTCCCCCACGGTAGATGCGGTAGCCGGAGACGGCGGAGTTGTCCGAGCTCGCGCTCCAGGAAAGAGAGATGCGGGAGCTGTCGAGCGGCGTTGCCGTCAGGCTGCCGGGCTGGCTCGGCGCGGAGGTATCGGAGGCGAAGCTGACCTGCACGGTCGCGCCGAAGGACGAGACGCCCGTGTTCGTGAACGAGATGCCCGTGAGCGGATCGACGACCGTTCGCCCGACCGGAAGCGGGGCGTCGGAGACGCTCGACGTCTCGGGCGTCGCGTCGACGAGCTGCGACTGGGTGAGCGTCGAGTAACCGGGCGCGAGCCTGATCGTGACCCCGTTGACCGCCGGATCGCCCGACGAGAAGTTGTCGAAGTACGACCCGTACGGCCGGCGGTACTCGAGGGTGAAGTACGAGTTCGTCGTGCGCAGGACGCGGATCACCTGCACCCCTGTGGGGTCGTTGTTCTCGGCGGGATCGAGCGCGTACTGGCCTGCGATGTTGACCGTGAGCGTGTTGGCGGCCTGCAGCCAGCCGAAGTTGCCGCGCGAGAAGTTCGTGTGCTGGCGCGTAGAGGCGGAGCCCATGACCGAGAAGGGATCGCCGTACTCGCTCGAGGTGCAGTTGGCGGAGTTCGCCGAGAGCGAGACTCGGACCCCGCTGTCCGTGCAGCTGAGCGAGCTCGCGTGGTGGGTGGAGAAGTTGTGGCCGAGTTCGTGGGCCATCACGCGCAGGCTCATGCCCCCGTTGCCGTTCAGGAAGGACTGTGTCCCCGGCAGGTAGGCGAGGCCGCTCCAGCCGCAGGAGGACGCCGAGGGGAAGGCGTAGACCTTGTACGTATACGAGCTGAGGTTGACGCCGGCCGCCGCCGCCGCGGCGTTGGCGTCGGCCGCCCACTGGGTGTAGTTGCAGCCCGCGCTCGTGCTGGGGATCGTGTACCAGCCGAATACGCTGCCGGACAGCGTCAGCTTGCCCCACGAGTTCTCTGCGTAGTAGGCGGCGACGGAGTCCGAGTTGCCGAAGGCGACGCCGTTGGCGTACGAGGGCGCGTACGGCTGGCTCGTATTGTCGGAGAAGTTGAAGAGGATCACAGCGACCGTCTTCGCTCCCGTCGTCGCGGCCGCCGTGACGGAGGACCCGACCTTCTGCGCCCCACCGGCCGCAACGGCCACGCTGTTTCCGTGGCGTACGCCGTCGACGTGCACGCGGGCACCCGCGGGGATGCTCGGTGGCGGGCCCGCTCCGAAGTCGAGCTGGAGGAACGTCCCGTCGTCGAGCGCGAGGAGGGGCTCGATCGCCGCCGGCCTCCCGGTCACGAAGTTGTCGCCATGGCGGAGCACGAACTGACCCTCGAACGCCGAGCTCGAGCGCGCCCCGGCGCTCGAGCCGACGGTGAGGAAGAGCGCGCTGCCGAGGAGCGTCAAGAGAAGTACGCGTTGCCACGCTGATCGCGCCATGACAGCCGCATCGGCGGCGCCGCACAGAGGCTCGACCCCCAAAGGGGGATGAGCGTCCCCGCTGCTACGCGGTCGCCGAGCGCAAGCCCACGTGGCAGCTGGTGCGGCCCTGCTTCTCGAAGTACTGCTGGTGGTAGTCCTCGGCCTCGTAGAACGTCTCGGCCGGAACGACCTCGGTTGTCACGCGCTGGGGGAGCTGCGCCTGGACGCGCGCCTTGGACGCGACCGCCGCCTCCTCCTGTCCGGGCGAGTGGAAGTAGACCGCCGAGCGGTACTGGCTGCCGACGTCGGGGCCCTGGCGGTTCCCCTGCG
This sequence comes from Gaiellaceae bacterium, assembly GCA_036564335.1. Classification (GTDB taxonomy): domain Bacteria; phylum Actinomycetota; class Thermoleophilia; order Gaiellales; family Gaiellaceae; genus DATBLE01. The sequence goes on along the minus strand of DATCPA010000138.1, from coordinate 37,656 downwards.
TGGGATCGTGTGAGCGCCAGAAGAGGTCGAGGAGTTGGTCGTACGAGACCTGCTCGGGGTCGTACTCGACCTCGACCGCCTCGGCGTGGCCGGTCGTGTCGCTGCAGACGTCGTAGTAGGAGGGGTCCTCGGTTTGCCCGCCGGTGTAGCCGACGCGCGTGCCGGTGACGCCCGGGATCTGCCGGAAAGCCGCCTCGACGCCCCAGAAGCAGCCGGCTGCGAATGTTGCTCTCTCTGTCATGGTGAATAGTCTCGCGGACCGGCCCGGTGTTACGCGGCGCGAAGCCCGGCGTGGCAGCTCGAGCGGCCGCGCTTCTCGAGGTACTGCACTTGGGCCGCTTGAGGTTGACGAGTTCCGATCACGGTGAGAGGATCCAGCGCGTGAAGCGAGGTCTGGTTCTCGCCACGATCGCCTCGCTCGTTCTCGCCCACACAGCCTCGGGCGGATCAACCCACCGTTCCGCGGCGCCGGCGTTCGGGCCGACATTCTCTACCAAGGTCATCGCCTTGTGCAAGAGCGCGCTAGCGGAAAAGAAGGCTGAGCCCCCGTTTCCGTTTCCGACGTTCAACCCGACCAAGCCCGACGTCTCGAAACTCCAAGCGATCGGCCGCTACGAGGCCCGAGGGGTGCAGATCTTCCGCACGTGGGTTCGCGGGATGCTCGCGCTCGGGCCGCCCCCACGCGGCCGGAAGCAATGGGTTGCGCTGCTCGAGCCGCTCAGCGCTCACCTGCGGATCATCATCGATCAACAGGCGGCTGCCCTGCGCCGCGACGGTGCTGCTTTCACGCGCGACTACTACGCGGGTGACAAGGCTCAGTCCGAGATGGTTCGGGCGTCGAATGCGGCAGGCGTGCCTGTGTGTGCGACGGCCGCAGGCGCGTAGCGTACGACGGCGGCGGCGCACGCGGACCGGCGTCGTGTTACGCGGCCCGCAGTCCGGCGTGACAGCTCGAGCGGCCACGCTTCTCGAGGTACTGCTGGTGGTGATCCTCGGCCTCCCAGAACGTTGAGACAGGCTCGATCTGCGTGACGATCTTGCGCGGCCAGCGCAGCTCGGCCTGGAGCGCCTCCTTCGATGCGCGCGCGGCAGCCTCTTGCTCCGGCGAGTGGAAGAAGATCGCCGAGCGGTACTGCGAGCCGATGTCGAAGCCCTGCCGGTTGCGCGAGCGAGGGTTGTGCTTGCGCCAGAAGGCGTCGAGCAGCTCCTCGTAGGAGACTTGACTCGGGTCGAACGTCACCTCGACCGCCTCGGCGTGCCCGGTGCGATGGCCGCAAACCTCGCGGTACGTCGGGCTCGACGTGTGGCCGCCGGTGTAGCCGACGCGGGTGGAGACGACGCCGGGGAGCTCGCGGAACGCTGCCTCGACGCCCCAGAAGCAGCCCGCTGCGAACGTTGCTTTCTCGGTCATGTGATTCAGTCTCGCCGAGGGGGCGAGCGTTACGAGATCTGCCAGCTGTCGGCCGAGTGCAGCAGCGCGCGCAGGTCGCCCTCGCCCCGCTTCTCCTTCGCCGCCGCGATCTGCTCCGCCATCAGCTCGTCGTAGACCGGCCGCTCGATGTCGCGGAAGACGCCGATTGGCGTCGGTCCGGTCGGCGTGTGCGCGATCCTCGACAGTGCGAACGCGAGGCTCGACGTCTCGTGATGCTCGTCATGGACGAGCAGAGCGTCCTCCCCCACGTCGGCGACGTCCACCAGCTCGCACGAGCCGTCCGCCCGTTGCAGTACACCCCGCTCACCCTCGGCGCCGAAGCGGATCCGCTCCCCGTGCTCGAGCCGGATCTGGTTCTCCGGATGTTCCTTGACCGCGTCGAACGCGCCGTCGTTGAAGATGTTGCAGTTCTGGTAGATCTCGACGAAGGCCGTGCCCCTGTGGGCGGCGGCGCGGCGCAACACCGAGGTCAGATGCTTGCGGTCGGTGTCGATCGAGCGCCCGACAAAGGTCGCCTCGGCCCCGATCGCCAGCGAGACCGGGTTGAACGGGTAGTCGAGCGAGCCCATCGGCGTTGACTTCGTCACCTTGCCGAGCTCGCTCGTCGGTGAGTACTGGCCCTTCGTCAGCCCGTAGATCTGGTTGTTGAAGAGCAGGATCTTCACGTTCACGTTGCGGCGCAGCGCGTGGATCAGATGGTTGCCGCCGATCGACAGGGCGTCGCCGTCGCCGGTCACGACCCAGACGGAGAGATCCGGCCGGGAGGTAGCGAGCCCGGTCGCGATCGCCGGTGCCCGCCCGTGGATCGAGTGCATCCCGTAGGTCTGCATGTAGTACGGGAAGCGCGCGGCGCAGCCGATCCCCGAGATGAAGACGAGCCGCTCGCGATCGATCCCGAGCTCGGGCATGAACGTCTGCATCGCGGCCAGGATCGCGTAGTCCCCGCAGCCGGGGCACCAGCGGACCTCCTGGTCGGTCTTCAGGTCCTTCGCGGTCAGCTCGATCTTGCCGTTGCCGTTCTCCTCCATCACAGCATCGCCTCGATCGCCTCGGATAGCTCCTGCGAGCTGAACGGCAGCCCGCGGACGCGATTGTAGCCCGCCGCGTCCACGAGGAACTCCGCCCGCACGAGCTTCAGCAGCTGCCCGAGATTCATCTCCGGGACGAGCACCCGGTCGTACGTGCGCAGCACGTCACCGACGTTGCGCGGGAACGGGTTCAGGTAGCGCAGATGCGCCTGCGCAACCTTGCCGCCGGCCTTGCGCACCTTGCGCACGGCGGCCGTGATCGGCCCGTACGTCCCGCCCCAGCCGAGCACGAGCAGCTTCGCGCCATCGTCGTGGTCGACCTCGAGCTCCGGGATGTCGCCGGCGATGCCGGCGACCTTCTGGGCGCGAACGCGACACATGTAGTCGTGATTGTCCGGGTCGTAGGAAATGTTCCCCGTCACGTCGGCTTTCTCCAGCCCGCCGATCCGGTGCTCGAGCCCCGGCGTTCCCGGGATCGCCCACGGCCGCGCGAGGGTCTCCGGGTCCCGGAGGTACGGCATGAACGCGCCGTCCTGGTTCGGCGCGGTCGTGAACTCGACGCCGAAGTCCGGGATCGAATCCGGGTCGGGGATCAGCCACGGCTCGGAGCCGTTCGCCAGGTATGCGTCGGAGAGCATGAAGACCGGGGTGCGGTACTTGAGCGCGATCCGGCAGGCTTCGAGCGTTGCGTCGAAGCAGTCGCCGGGCGTGGCCGCCGCAATCACGGGCACGGGCGACTCCGAGTTCCGGCCGAACATCACGTTCAGCAAGTCGCCCTGCTCGGGCTTGGTCGGCATGCCCGTCGCCGGGCCGGCCCGCTGGATGTCGAGGATCACCAGCGGCAGCTCGAGCGTGACCGCGAGCCCGATCGTCTCCTGCTTGAGCACGATTCCCGGGCCACTCGACGTCGAGATCGCGAGTGAGCCGCCGAAGGATGCGCCCAGAGCGGCGCCGACGGCGGCGATCTCGTCCTCCGCCTGGAACGTCCGCACGCCGAAGTGCTTGTAGCCGGCGAGCTCCTCGAGGATCCCGGACGCCGGCGTGATCGGGTACGCGCCGAGGAAGAGCGGCAGACCGCTCTTCACCCCGGCGGCGATCAGGCCGAGGGCGAGCGCCTGGTTCCCGTTCACGTTGCGATAGGTGCCCGGAACCATCTTGGCCGGGGCGACCTCGTACTGCACCGCGAAGGACTCGGTCGTCTCCCCGAAGGCGTAGCCAGCCTGGAACGCGCGGATGTTCGCCTCGGCGATCTCCGGCCGGTTGACGAACTTCTCGCGGAGCTCGTCGATCGTCGCCTCGGTCGGGCGCGTGTAGAGCCACGACATCAGCCCGAGCGCGAACATGTTCTTCGAGCGCTCGGCCTCCCGGCTCGTCACCCCGCTCTCCTTGACGGCCTCGAGCGTCATCGCCGTCAGCGGGATCGCATGCACCTGGTACTCGGCAAGCGAGCCGTCCTCGAGCGGGTTCGTCGCGTAGCCGGCCTTGTCGAGGTTCTTCTCGCTGAACGCGTCCGAGTTGACGATCAGCGTGCCGCCCTTCGGCAGGTCATTGACGTTCGTCTTCAGCGCGGCCGGGTTCATCGCCACGAGCACGTTCGGGCGGTCGCCCGGCGTGAGAATGTCGTGGTCGGCGAAGTGGATCTGGAAGCCCGAGACGCCGGGCAGCGAGCCGGCGGGCGCGCGGATCTCGGCAGGGAAGTCGGGCAGCGTCGAGAGATCGTTGCCGAAGACGGCGGTTTCGCTGGTGAAGCGGGCCCCGGTCAGCTGCATTCCGTCGCCGGAGTCGCCCGCGAACCGGATGATCACCTGGTTGACGCGTTCGACGGCCTTAGCCATTCAAACCTAGGTATAGCGCAATGGGCAGGCGCGGTCCGTCTATCCCGCTTCGGCCAACAGTGCCTGCACGTCGAGGGGCCCCGTGGTCATCTCCGCCGGCCACTCCTCGCGCGGCCGGTCGCGGTAGAGCTCGACCCCGTTTCCGTCCGGGTCGCGGAGGTAGAGCGCCTCGCTGACGCCGTGGTCGGAGGCGCCGCTGAGCTGGATGCCCGCCGCGAGCACGTCACGCAGGGCGTTGGCGAGGGTGCGCCGGTCGGGGTAGCGAATCGCGACGTGGTAGAGGCCGGTCGTACCGGGCGGAGGCGGCGAGCCGCCCTTGCTCTCCCACGTGTTCAGCCCGATGTGGTGGTGGTAGCCGCCTGCCGAGAGGAAGGCAGCCGCATCGCCGTACCGGTGCATGACGTCGAAGCCGAGCACTCCGTGCCAGAAGCCGATTGCCCGCTCGAGGTCGGCCACCTTCAGGTGGACGTGCCCGATGTCGACTCGCGGATCGATGCTCACGGAAACAGTGTTACGGTTTCGCCGGCCCGCGGGTCGGTCGAGCGAAGGAGGCGCATGTCCATGACGGCCTGGCGCATCGCGGGCGACTACTTCGAGTCCTGCAACTGCGATGCGATCTGTCCGTGCCGGACGGTCGGCAACCGGCCGGGGGGCCGCTCGACTCACGGAATCTGCTTCGGCGTCCTCTCCTGGCTGATCCACGAGGGCCATGCCGACGGCGTCGATCTCAGCGGCCTCGCCGCCGCGTTCACGATCCGGTACGACGACGACGAGCCGGGCTCGCCGTGGCGGTTCGTCGTCCACGTGGACGAGCGCGGCAACGACGAGCAGCGTGACGAGCTCGCCGCGATCCTCACCGGCCGGCTGGGCGGCGACGACGTGCTGCGACTTCCCTGGGTACGGAAGCCGAGCGAGCTGCTCGACGTGCGCGCCGACCCGATCGAGATTCGGAACGGCCCGGACGGTCACGAGTTGCGGGTCGGGCGGGCGATCGAGCTGACCGCGTCGCGGCCGTTCGAGAGCGACGAGCGGGTGAGCTGTGTGATCCCGGGCCACCACGTCCCGGGCCGGGAGCTCTACGCCGACCGGCTCGCGGTCGCCGACGGTCCGTTCGAGTGGGAGCTGGCCGGCAACTGCGCCTTCGTCAGCACCTTCGAGTACACGAGCGAGCCGGCCAGCCACCAGAGGCCATAAGCGAGCCACGGCACGCCGATCACGTCGGTCTGGATCGCCAACGCGAGCACGGCCGCCAGCCCACCGGCGATCGCCGCCGCGGCCCGGTCGCCCGCCCAGCCCGAGCGGACGAGCCCGGCAAGCAGCGCGAGGCTCCAGGCGATGAACGCGATCGCACCGGCGAGCCCGGTCTCGATCCCGAGCTCGGTGTAGTTCGACTCCCCCGCCTGCAGCTTCACGTCGAAGCGCTGCGCGGTCGTGCCCGCGTTGCCGAGCCCGTAGCCCTGCGGGTGGTCGAAGACGGCGTCGATCCCGTCGCGGAGGCTGTCGAGGTGGCTGCGGATCGACGGCTCGCCGAGGCTGACGGTCGTGTCGAGCCCGCTCCCCTTCGGCAGCGGGCCCTTCGCCTTCGCCTGCGCCTCCTGGTACGGGAGATCCGATGCGAACCAGTGCGTCCGCGGCGCGATCTCGTGGAAGATCGCGGCGAAGCCGAACCCCGCGGCGACGACGAGGACCGCGGCCGGCAGCGGCCACCAGCGTCGCCAGGCGGCGGCGAGCACGATCAGCCCAACGGCCAGAGCGACGATCGACGAGCGCGAGAACGTCCAGAGCAGCCCAGCGCCACAAACCGCGGCCAGCGCACCGGCGAGCCGCAGGCGCCGCCGGGCAGTCGCGAGCAGGAGCAGGGCGACGACGAGCATGTAGGCGGTCGCGAGCGGCGAGACGAACGTCGAGACGAGCCGGCGGAAGAGGCCGTCGCTCGTGTTGAAGGCGAAGTTCTCGGGGAGGCCGGCGGGGCCGTGGTAGTCGTAGCCGAGCTCGCGGTGGAAATACCCGACGGCCCCCGAGTGACGCCACCACTCGATCGGCACGGCGTAGACCTCGATCAGCCCCCAGGCCGCGACCGCCGCAGCCGCGCCGGCGATCGTCCAGCGCAGCCGGCGGATGTCGAGCGGAATCGAGCGGCCGAGGAAGTAGGCCGCGACGAGAACCAGGTTGTGGCGGAGCCCGTAGAGCACGGCCCTCGCTCCCGCGTGCCCACCGAGGGTGCTCTGCGGGAGAACGGCGTAGAGGAGGACGAGGGCGGCAAAGGCGAGCGCGAGGTAGTCGACGAGCATCGGCCGGAACGGCAACGACCGCCGGCGCACGGCCGTCGCGACCACCGAGAGCAGCGCGGCCGCGAGCAGGGTCTCCTTCCAGGCCTGGACGGCATCGAGTGCGCCGCCGCGCACGCCGCCGCCGTAGAGCAGCGACATGACGATGTTGTGCAGCGGCAGGCCGACCACGAACAGGTAGAGCGCGACGGCAGGCCGGCGGAGCACGGCGGCCACACCGGCGGCGAGCAGCACGCCGTAGACGGCGAGCGTGGCGGCGGTCATGCGCGGTTGAGCCGCAGGAAGCGGTCGCGGCTGAAGCGGTACGCCGAGGGCCCTTCGTCCTCGGCCAGGACGCGGAGCCCGGCTGCGCCGAGCGCAGCTTCGAGCTCGGTCTGGGTCAGGCGATAGCCGCGGAACGCCGGCCCGCGATCAGGCCTCCGTGAGACACGCAGGAGTGGCCGTCGTGCGATTCGCAATAGCCTCGGGCGCCAGCCCGAGGCGAGCACCGGCACCTGAACGAACGCCTCGCCTCCGGGGGCGAGCGCGTGCGCAAACCCGCGCAGGTAGGACTCGATCACGGCCCGGGACGGAAGGTGCTGCAGGACGAGGTAGCAGACCACCGCATCTGCGCTGCCGCGGTCCAACCCGTCCAGCTGATCCCCCGAGACGAGCTGGAACGTCACGTTCGGTGCGGCCACGTTGGCCCGCGCGCGCTCCAGCATCGCCGGAGACACGTCGAGCGCGAGCACCTCGTCGAAGCGCTCGGCGAGCGCGCCGGTCATCCGCCCAGGGCCGCAGCCCACCTCGACGCAACGGCCTCCGCGCGGATCGGCGCCGAGCCGCCCGAACAACCCGGCGAGCTCCTCGGCGCCGGTCTCCGGGTCGCCGACGTAGACCGGGCTGTCGGAGCCGGCCAGCGCGTCCCACGTTCGGCGCATCTCCAAGCTCGGCAGAGGGTATCCCTCAGCAGGGTCGGCCACTATCCTCGGCTTCATGGCTCCCCCGGTCAGCGCCGATCTCCGCCCCCGGGGGCCCTACTCGCTCGCGCTCTCGGCACGCCTCGCGGGCGACGCGACCCGGCATTTCCGCGACGGGGTGCTGACGACGATGCTCCCCGCCGGCCGGGGCGTCGCGTGGCAGCAACCTGACGGGGTCGTCTGCCTGCGGGCGACCGGAGAAGAGGCGTTCGAGCAGCTCCGGTTCTGCCTCGGCATCGACGACGACCACACACCGTTCGTCCTGCGCTTCCAGCGCGACGCGATGCTCGGGCCCACGGTCCGCCGGCTGCGCGGACTGCGCCCGATCCGGCTCGCCACCGTCGCCCACGCACTGCTCCGTGCGCTCTGCGGCCAGCTGATCCTGGCCAGCGAGGCCAGGGCGATGGAACGGAGGATCGTCCGTGCGGCGACGACCGCGGAGAACCGGCTCAACGCGCCGCCCTCGACCGCCGACCTCGCCCGCTTCTCGCCCGCGGAGCTGCGCAAGCTCGGGCTCCACGCCCGGCGCGGCGCGACACTCGCCAGGCTCTGCCGCTCGCTCGAGCTCGAGCGGCTGAAGGAGCTGCCGACCGACGCGGTCGCCAACCGGCTCGAGCGCGAGCGTGGCCTGGGGCCGTGGTCGGTCGGCGTCGTCTGCCTGGAAGGGCTCGGCCGCTTCGACCGGGGGCTCGAGGGGGACCTCGGACTGATCAAGCTGTTGGCAGCCATGCGCGGCCGCCGAGTCGAGGGCTGGGAGACGGCTGAGCTGCTCGAGCCGTACGGCGAGTGGGCCGGGCTCGCGAGCGTCTACCTGCTGGCGGGGTACGCGAAGGGACTTATCCCGGGCCGAGTCGTGACCGCGGCCTAGACTTTCGCCATGAGCCGTCGCATTGCGATCCTGGGTTGCGGGAAGATCGGTGAATCGCTGCTCGCCGGGCTGCTCAGCTCGGAGTGGCGGAATCCCGACGAGGTGACCGCGACCGCGCGCCGCGAAGAGCGCGTCGTCGAGCTGCGCGACCGGTTCGGCGTCCACGCCACCCTGTCCAACGGGGAGGCGGTCGCCGATGCCGGGCTGATCGTGATCGCGGTCAAGCCGCAGGACTTCGAGATCCTGCTCGGAGAGATCGGAGGGCTGCTCACCCCCGAGCAGACCGTCCTCTCCGTCGCCGCCGCCATCCCGACGAGGGCGATCGAGCGGCGCGTCGGCGCTGCCGTCCCTGTCGTCAGGTCGATGCCGAACGCTCCCTCCGTCGTCCACGAGGGGATCGCCGGCATCTGCGCGGGCGCGCACGCCGGCGACGAGCACCTGGCACTCGCCGAGGAGTGCCTCTCGCACCTCGGCGCGGTCGTGCGCGTCGCGGAGCCCTACATGGACGCGGTCACCGCCGTCTCGGGCTCCGGGCCCGCCTATTTCGCGCTGCTCGCCGAGGCGATGATCGAGGCCGGCATCCTGCTCGGCCTCTCCCGCGAGATCTCGACCCAGCTCGTCGTCCAGACGATGCTCGGCACGGCGAAGCTGCTGCGCGACGAGCACATGCACCCGGTCGAGTTGCGCGAGGCGGTCACGTCTCCGGGCGGGACGACGATCCGCGCGATCCGCGAGCTCGAGCGCGCCGGCGTCCGGGCCGCGTTCCTGAATGCGATCCAGGCGGCGATGGAGCGCTCCCAGGAGCTCGCGCAGGACAACAGTTGAGCGACGTCGAGCTGGAGGTCTTCGAGGACGCCACAGCCGCCTCGGAGGCGGCGGCCGCCCGGATCGGGGAGACCGTGGACGCCGGCGGGCACATCGGCCTCTCGGGTGGCTCGGGCCCGCGCCCCACGTACCAGCGCGTCGCCATCCTCCGCCCCGACTGGGCCCGCGTCGAGCTCTGGTGGATCGACGAACGCTGCGTGCCGCCGGCCGACGGCCGCTCCAACTACCGGATGATCCGCGAATCGCTCCTCGACGGACTGGCGCGACCGCCCGCGGTCGTGCACCGCGTTCGCGGCGAGCTCCCGCCCGAGGAGGCCGCCGCCGAGTACGACGCGGCGCTCGAGGGCGTAACGCTCAGCCTCGTGGTGATGGGCCTCGGGCCGGACGGGCACACGGCATCGCTGTTCCCGAACGCGCCGGCACTCGAGGAGGCCGAGCGTCGCGCCGTCGCGGCCGAGGCGGGGATGGAGCCATTCGTTCCGCGGGTGACGATGACCCGCCTAGTGCTCGGCGCCGCCGAGACGATGGTCTACCTCGCCACCGGGGAGGGGAAGGCCGAGGCGGCGAAGCGCGCCTTCGGAGATCCGCCCTCGCCGGACACGCCCGCCAGCCTCGTCCGCGGCCGCCGCACGTTCGCCCTCCTGGACCGGCCGGCCGCGTCGCTCCTCTGAGGGCCGGCTACCGGGCCGGCGGCAGCAGCGGCGACTCGAGCTCGGCCGCCATGTCACGCCTGCCCGCGAGCGCCTGGAGCACCAGGACGGTGTCGGCAACCGGGACATCCTCGAGGTACGCCTCCCGCGTCTCGAACGTCTCCAGCACCGACTCGACTGCCTCGACGTAGCCGACCACGTCCTCGGCGGCGACCATCGCGAGCGCGTCGCCGACGTCGGCGGGAAAGTCGTCCCGGATCCGGATCTCGTCTGCGTGCAGCCGCGCTTCCGGCCACCGGCCGAGGACGAGGCAGGCCAGCGCGGCCGCGTACTGCGCGATCGGCGACGCGGTCTCTCCGGCTCGTTCGTCGAGGGCCCAGCGCGCGGCCTCCTCCGCAGCCGCCCAGTCGCCGATGAGGATGAGTGCCTTGATCGCTCCGATCGGCCGGCCCCAGCTTCCGGGCGGCGCTTCCGAATAGCTCTCGCGCCACCTGGCCGCCGCCCGTTCGAGCCACTCGCGCGCGTCCGCGCCCTGCATCAGCAAGGAGAGCCCGGCCCCGTACGCTGCGTTCCCCATTCGCGTCAGCTGGCGCTGGCGCTCGTCGGGGTCGTCCGGCAGGCGCGCCTCGCCGTCGCGGTAGCGGACGGCCTCACGCTCGAGGAGCTCCTGCCAGTTGGTCACCCGGGCAGTATCGCCTTGACAGCCGCCCGAACGCGCTATGCTTCCGAAGGCGACGCCCGCCCGGGGTCTCGGGCGCCTTTCTCGAAACGAAGCAGCACAGGCGTGCTGCGCCTATGCAGGAAACGATCGATCAGCCTTTGACCGTGCCCGTGGCGACGAGCCCGCTCGCCGCTTCGGCCGAACGCGCCGCCAAGTGGGCAGGCGAACCCTTCCTCCATCCCGAGGAGGATCCCGCGCAGGTGCTCGCGCCGGGAACCGCGCGGCGCCGGGCCCTCGACGACGCGCTCGCCGAGCTGGAGGCCGGCCGCAAGGAGCCGAGCTCCGAGTGGAAGATCCGCTACGCGCTCATGCTCGGCCTCGAGCGGGTGCTGAGCGAGAAGCCGCCCCACCTTCGCTCGGGCACAGAGCTGCGCCGCCACCAGGTGGACGCCCTCGCCGGGATGCTGACCGAGCTGATCGCCACCGCGCAGCGCGACCCCGAGCCGGCCGAAGAGGGAGAGGACGAGTTCGAGGACGACGAGGAAGAGGAAAACGGGGAGAACGGAGAGAACGGAGAGCACGAGGAGAACGGCGAGGAGCTCGAGCCGGTCGACGAGGTTCCGGCCGCGCGCGACCCCGGCGCCGTCCGCCGCTACCGCTTCCGCCATCCGACCGCCTCGGGCAAGACGATCGCGGCCGCCGGCTTCGTCGAGGCCGCGCGCACGATCGGCGTCCTCATCCTCACGCACCGTCGCCTCCTCGTCACGCAGTTCAACCGCGAGCTGAAGGAGGAGGGTTACGGCGACCGCATCGTCCCTGAGATCATCGGAGACGGAACGCCGCCGAGCCGCAGCCCGATCACGATCCAGACCTACGCCTGGTTCGCTCGCCACGTCGGCGACCTGAACCGCGAGGCGTACCAGCTCGTCATCTGCGACGAGGCACACACCGCGCTCGGCGAGAAGACCAGTGCCGCGATCCGCAGCTTCCCGGAGCCCGTCTACATCGGGATGACGGCGACCGAGCAGCTGATCGCGAAGCAGGTCTCCGACGTCTTTCCGGCCTCGGTCGACGACCTGCCGCTGATCGACGCGGCGCGTCGCGGACTGATCGCTCCGCTTCGCTGCCTACGTGTCCCGCCCGCCGCGGCAATCAACTCGGTGCCCATCGTGGGCGGCGACTTCGATCAGGAAGCCCTGGCGAAGGTTCTCGACCATGTCGCCCTCAACCAGGCCGCGGCCAGCCTCTACCGTGACCGCTTCGACTCGACACCCGGCGTGGTCTACGCCGCCGGCGTCGAGCACGCCTACAACCTGGCCCAGGAGTTCCGCGCAGCAGGCCTGAAGGCAGAGGCGGTCAGCGGGCGCACGCCGCCCGTCCAGCTCGCCGAGATCCTGGCCGCGTATGAGCGCGGCGAGATCGACGTCCTGGTGAACGCGATGCTGCTCGCCGAGGGCTGGAACTCGCCTCGTGCAACGGTCGTCATGCACCTCGCCCCCACCGCCAGCCGCCGCGTCTACCAGCAGCGCATCGGCCGGATCATGCGGATGCACCCGCGCAAGGAAGCTGGGATCGTCGTCGACTTCGTGCAGAAGGGTGCCACCCACACCGACCGCGTGATCACGCTGCATTCCTTGCTCGGCGCCGACTTCTACCGCGAGGGCGCCAGGGTCACGCCCGCGCCGCGCCGCCGCGTCCAGCGGCGTGCCCGCCGCAAGCTCGCGCCCGCGCCGTGGCTCGTCCCGGTCACCCCGGACGTCAACCGTCGGCTCGCCGTCATCCAGCGCGAGTGGCAGCGCATCGACCCGCGCTACCTCGACGAGGAAGAGCAGCGCTTCTGGGCGCGCATCGCCGGCCGGCAGGCCCGCTTCGACGACCGGGTCGCCCTCTTCGAGAAGCTCACCGCGCGTGCAAGCAAGGCTGCGCTCGACCAGTTCCTCTTCACCTGCGCGGCCGAGAACCCCAACCGGCGGCTGCGGACGATGGCGCTCTCCGACCGCGTCGGGATGCCGATCGACCGCGCCAGCTTCGACGACCTGGTCACCCTGGTCACCCAGGCGCCGCCGTGGGAGAAGGACAGGGTGCAGGGCGTCCGGATCCTGCTACGCGCGATCGGCGAGGGACACCCCGACGCTCCCGAGCAGATCCTCGCCCGCTGGACGTGGCGCCTGGCCCGTGCCGTGCGCAAGGTGCTCGACCGCAAGGCGAGCGCCGAGTACCCCGAGGCAAAGCGGCTCCTCGGCGCCCTGGCGAACTCGCGCGGGCACAGGCACGAGGAGAACGCGGCCAAGCTCGCCGCCGCGGCCAAGGACCTGCCGATCGCGACCGCCGCGGCGCTGCTGGCTTCCGCCGAGGGCTACACGCCACGCGCCAACCACGCTCTCGATGCGGCCCGCGAAGAGCTCGGGACGGTCGCCGAGGTCGCGAATGCGCTGGCGGACGACCTCCCGGCTCCGAAGGCACATCCCGGCCGCCGCCGGCGCCGGCGGCGCAAGAGGAAGCCGGCTGTCGGTTCCGCTGAGGGCGCGAAGACGAACGCCACGCCCGGTGTAACAACCGAACCGGCCGCCAAGACCGAATAAGCCAGCGATGGCTCTCGCGATCGTCTTCGCCTTCCTCGCAGGGCTGATCACGGCCGTCTCGCCATGCGTCCTCCCCGTCCTCCCGATCGTGCTCGGCGCCGGCGTCGGCGAGAACAAGCGCCGCCCCTACGCGATCATCGCCGGGCTCGCGAGCTGCTTCCTGGTCTCGATCCTGTTTGCCGCGTGGGTGCTCGACAAGCTCGGCCTGCCCAAGGACCTCCTTCGCAACATCTCGATCGGCCTGCTCTTCCTGCTTGCCGCGACGCTCGTCGTTCCGCAGGCCGGCGCGCTGATCGAGCGCCCTCTCGCACGCCTGTCGCGCGGCCCGAAGAGCGACCTCGGCGGCGGCTTCCTGCTCGGCTGCGCGCTCGGGTTCGTCTTCGTCCCGTGCGGCGGGCCCGCGATCGGATTCGTCACGAGCTCGGCTGCGTCGAGCGACTTCGGGTTCAAGACGATCGCCGTGTCGGTCGCCTACACGGTCGGCGTCTCACTCGTCCTGCTGGCGATCGCAATCGGGGGTCGAACCGTCAGTGTGCGGCTGCGCGCAGGGCTCGAGCGTTTCCGGGTCGCGTTCGGCGTCGTCCTCGCGGCCGCGGCCTTTGCGCTCATCTTCAACCTCGACACGAAGCTGCAGACGTGGCTGCCCGACTACACGCGGTTCCTCCAGAAGCACACCGAGGCAAGCGCCTCCGGCCGGAACGCCTACCAGCGTGGGCAAAACGTGGCCGACCGGAAGCTTGCCCGGACACCGGCAGCGGCCGGAGCGCTGCCCGACTACGGGCCCGCCCCCGACTTCGCCGGGATCGCCGGCTGGGTGAACAGCCGGCCCCTGACGATGAAGGAGCTGCGGGGCAAGGTCGTGCTGATCGACTTCTGGACGTACTCGTGCATCAACTGCCTACGTACGCTCCCGCACGTCGAGGCCTGGGACCGCATGTACCGGAACGACGGGCTCGTGATCGTCGGCGTCCACACGCCCGAGTTCGCGTTCGAGGCGGTGCCGTCGAACGTCCGCAGCGCGGTCAAGCGGCTGGGCGTCCGCTACCCGGTCGCACTCGACAGCAAGTACGGCACGTGGACGGCGTTCGGGAACCAGTACTGGCCGGCGAAGTACCTCATCGACCGGAACGGCCACGTCCGCTACGCACATTTCGGCGAGGGGAACTACGACGTCACCGAGGCGAACATCCGCAAGCTGCTCGGGGAGACTCCGGGCGCGCCGGCGTCCGCGAAGCTCGCGGACCTGACGCCGACCGAGGCGCTCACGCCCGAGTCGTACCTCGGCTCGGAGCGGCTCGCCCGTTACGCAGGCTCGCCGCTTCACGACGGCAAGGTCGGGGACTACACGTTCCCGGCCACGCTCGGCCAGGATCAGCTTGCCTACTCGGGGCGGCTGCGCCTAAATCCGCAGCGCATCGTCGCGGTCGAGAATGCGCGCCTGCGGCTCCGCTTCCACGCGCAAAAGGTCTTCCTCGTCCTCGGCGGGAAGGGGACCGTGCGGGTGCTCGTGAACGGCAAGCCGGATCGCACGGTTCGGGTCACGCAGGACCGGCTGTACACGCTTGTGGACGGAACGAAGGCGCGCGACGCCCTCCTCGAGCTCCGGTTCTCGCCCGGCGTCGAGGCCTACGCCTTCACGTTCGGTTAGCCGCCTAGTGCTCTGAAGAAGGACCGGCGCCCTCGCCGCCGTCTTCCTCGCGCTCGCGCAGGAAGCGCGACAGCTCCGCCGCCAGCGACTCGCCCGAGGGGATGTCGGTCTCGTCGAGCTCGTCCACCCTCCGCTCGAGCTCCTCGACGTACGCCGCCGTCTCCTCGTCCGAGGCGATCGCCTCGCTGACCTGACGCACGTAGGCATCCGACGCGTCGTCGAGCTCGGTGGTGTCGATCTCGGCGCCGAGCAGCGTGGCGAGCCGGTCGCAGAGCGCGCCGGCCGCCTTCGGACTCGGTGCGAGCGACACGTAGTGCGGCACGGCCGCCCAGAGGCTCGCCGACTGGATCCCGGCCCGCTTGCAGGCGTCGTGCACGACGCCGACGATCCCGGTCGGGCCCTCGTAGCGGGAGGCCTGGAGCCCGAGCTGCTCGATCAGGTCGGGGTCGGTCGCGCTGCCGGTCACCGGCGTCGGCCGTGTGTGCGGCACGTCGGCGAGGAGCGCCCCCAGCGTGACGACGAGCTCGACGCCGAGCTCGCGGGCGAAGTCCACGATCAGTCCCGCGAACGTGCGCCAGCGCAGGTTCGGCTCGACCCCCAGCAGGAGCACGGCGTCCCGGTCCATGCCCTCGGGCCGGCCGTGGTAGAAGACCGTCTCCGGCCAGTCGATCCGCCGGGTCAGCCCCTCCTCCAGCTTCACATGTGGACGAGTGGCCTGGAAGTCGAAGAAGCCCTCGGGGTCGATCTCGGCGAAGCGGTCGGCATCCCAGGTCTTCGCGAGGTAGCCGGCGGCGAGCGACGCGCCCTGGCCACCGTCATTCCAGCCGCGAAAGGCAGCGATGAGGACCGGCCGGTCGAGCGCCGGCCGGCGCGCGACGTGCAGCTCCGCCATTCGGCCCAGTCTACGCGGAACGCTTCTGGATCGCGGCGGGCGGCCGCCACATCGATGCGACCAGCGCGACGGTCCACGACCAGACGGTCGCGGCCACGGCGACGTGCACGAGGACGAGCCCCCAGGGGAGGTGCGTGCGGTACTGGATGTCGCCGAGGGCCATCTGCACGAGCAGCAGCCCGGCGAGACCAGCGGTCGCGACGAAGTAGGGGCCGATCGTCGCGCGCCGCGCAAACAGGTACCCGATCAGGAACATCAGGCTGCAGCCGAGCACCGCGACCGAGGTGCCGTGGAGCAGCAGGGCCGGGTGCAGCGACCAGAGCCGGTAGACGTTCTTCCCGCCCGAGTGCGGGCCGGCGGCGGTCGCGATCGTCCCCGAAGCGATCAGCGCGAAGCATGCCGCCACGATCCCGAGCCCGGCGAGCCGTGGCTCACGGTCGAGCGGCCGTCCATGCCCGCGGATCAGCGCTATCGACTCGAGGCCGACGACGATCGCCGCGCCGAGCACGGTGATCGAGAGCAGCAGGTGCGGGATGACGAGCGCAGGGTGCAGGTGCGCGTAGACGGTGATCGCGCCGAGCGGCGCCTGGATCAGCGTGCCCGCGAAGGTCCCGGCCGCAAGCCAACGTGTCCAGCGAGGCAGACCACGTGTGGCCCAGGCGCCCGCCGCGAGCACAAGCGTGAGGATGATCGTCACTCCGCCGACGAGCCTGTTGCCGAACTCGATGTAGGCGTGGTAGTCCTTCTCGGGGAACGGCTGCCCCGGCGCGCAGCCGGGCCAGTGCTCGCACCCGAGCCCGGAGCTGGTCAGCCGAACGACCGCGCCGGTGGAGATGATCAGCCAGAGCGCGGCGATCGTGACGAATGCGAGCCGGCGGAACGTCGCCGGGGCGAGCTCGAACGTCCGAAGGCGGGCCAGGCGCGTGCTCTCGACGTGCACGTGCCCGAGTGTAGACCGGGTCAGGTGACCGCTACGCCTGCTCCCGCTTCGACGCGCCCGATGCGGCGCACGAAGAGATTCCGGGCGCCAAGCTCGGCGACGAGCGACGCACCTTGCTCGGCCGGCAGGGAGACGAGCATCCCGCCCGCCGTCTGCGGGTCGTAACCGAGGATGAGCAGCTCCTCCGGGATCCCGTCGGCGGTGACGTGGGCGGCGGCGAAGTCGCGGTTCCGGGGGTCTCCCCCGGTTTTCTCACCGGCGCGCGCAACCTCGAGCGCTCCGTCGAGCGCCGGCCATAAGGCCGCCTCCAGCACGATCCGCACCCCGCTCCGGTCGGCCATCTCGTGCGCATGCCCGAGCAGCCCGAAGCCGGTGACGTCGGTGACCGCGTGCGGCCGGAACCCGCGGAGCACGTCGGCCCAGTCGCGGTTGAGCGTCGTCATCCAGTCCACCGCCGGGCGCACGTGCTCCTCACCCGTTAGGCCGCGGGTAGCGCCGTGCAGGACGAGGCCGGTGCCGAGCGGCTTCGTCAGGAAGAGAGCGTCTCCGGCGCGGGCACCCGCCTTCGGCCAGATCCCGTCGGGGTGAACGGTGCCGACGACCGCGAGCCCGTACTTCGGCTCCTTGTCGCGGATCGTGTGCCCGCCCGCCAGGATCGCCCCGGCCGCACGCACCTGCTCGTCGGCGGCGCCCAGGATCGCGGCAACGGTCTCCTGCGGCAGCTCCTCGGGAAACTCCGCGATCGAGAGCGCAAGCAGCGGCCGTCCACCCATCGCGAACACGTCGTTGAGCGCGTTCGTCGCGGCGATCGTTCCGAAGTCGCGAGGGTCGTCGACGAGCGGCGGGAAGAAGTCGAGCGTGAAGACGAGCGCGGTCTCGTCGTCGAGCCGGTAGACAGCCGCGTCGTCCGCCGGCGAAAGCCCGACGAGCAGGTCCTTCGCCTCGACGGGCACGAAGCCGGCAAGCAGCTCCTGAAGCCGCGCGGCCGGGTACTTCGCCGCGCAGCCGCCCGAGGTAACGAGATCGGTGAGCTTCACCGCCACGGACACATCATGACCTTCGACCACATTCCTCCTGGTCTTGGCCGTTCATGCGCGACGCGCGAGCGAGGGCCCGGGCTTGGCCCGGGCCCTCGCGATAACTAACGCTGTATCGGGACACCGACGAGGTTGCCCCATTCGGTCCACGAGCCGTCGTAGTTCTTGACGTTCTCGTAGCCGAGGAGCTCGCGGAGGACGAACCACGTATGGGCGCTGCGCTCGCCGATCCGGCAGTACACGCGCACCTCCTGGTCACCGGTGATGCCCTTACCGCTGTAGAGCTCGCGCAGCTCGTCCGCACTCTTGAACGTTCCGTCGTCGCGGACCGCCTGGGCCCACGGGATCGACTGCGCACCCGGGATATGACCCGTACGGGAGGCGCCTTCCTGCTCGTAGCCTGGCGGGGCCATCAACTCGCCCGAGTACTCCTGCGGGCTGCGCACGTCCACGAGCGCGATCCCGTCCGCGCCGAGCTCGCTGAGCACGGTGTCGCGGTAGACGCGGATCGACTCGTCGCGCGGCGTGGCCGAATACGAAGCAGGCGAGATCGACGGCGCGTCCGTCGACAGCTCCCGTCCCTCGTCGATCCACTTCTGGCGGCCGCCGTCGATCAGGCGCACGTCCTGGTGTCCGTAGATCTTCAGGTACCAGTACGCGTAGGCGGCGAACCAGTTGTTCTTGTCCCCGTAGAGGATGACCGTCGTGTCGTTGCCGATTCCGCGGGCTCCCATCAGCTCCTCGAACTGAGGTTGCTCGACGAGGTCGCGCTCAAGGGCGTCCTGGAGATCGTCCTGCCAGTGGAGCTTGACCGCACCGGGAATGTGGCCCTCCTCGTAGAGGTCCGTGTTCTCGTCCACCTCGGCGACGACCTGGCCGTCGTCGCCCAGGCGCGCGGCGAGCCAGTCGGTGGTCACGAGCACGTCTTTCGCGTAGTGCTGGGCCATCATCCCTCCGATGCTTTACAAACTGACGTAGCTGGGTTCTCTCACAGCAGATCCAGCCGGACGGCTGCGCTGAGCTCCACCACGGAGACCGAGCCTTCGAAGCGGCCCTTGATCCGCCCGTCCCGTCCGACCAGGAAGATGAACGGCTCGTCGGGCAGACGCCACTCCTTCACCCAGCGGTTGAACCCCTGAGCCGGGTTGTTGTCCTGGTAGATCTCGACATGGATGAAGCGGACGCCGGTACCGGCGAGGCGCTTCTGCACGGCCTGGGCGACGTCGACGACCGGGCCGCAGGTCCGCGATGTGCAGTACTTCGGGGTCGCGAAGACGAGCACGAACGGGGCGTGTGCCGCCAACGACCCGGCGACCGAGTACTGGAGCAACGACCGGTCGGGGGGGTTCGACGTCGTCACGAGCGCCGGGTCGCCGTGGGCGCTGGCCAGCGTCGGCGTGCGTGACGGAACCGCGCGGTCGCCGACGGCCGGGGCCTGCGGCCGCTTCGCCACCTTCAGGTTGGCGATGCCCTGGATCTCGGCGCCCTCCGGCTGGGCCAGGAGCGTGTAGGTGCCCGGCTGGGCGATCCGGAACCGGGCGACGTAGATCTCCGAGACGCCGCCGGCGGCCGCCTCCGACTTACCCGGAATCCCGATCGGCTCGAGTGACGCTTCCGTCGACACGATCGGCGGCGAATCGAGCGACTTCGCCACCCACACGTGCGCCCGCGGACGGTTGATCGCCTTCGCGTTCGCGTCGATGACGAGGAAGGTGACCCGGACAGGCCCGACGGCGTAGTCCGAGGTCCCCTGCACCAGGGCAATATCCGGGCCCGGCCGGGCGAGCAGCTGAGTCAGCGTGCCCTTGCCGCCGGCCGGGGCCGATGCGTGCTTGCCGCCCCCTCCGCAAGCCGCGACGCAGAGCGTCGCGGCTAGCAGAAGGGTTGCGAGGCGTGCCGTAGGCACGCCTCGAGTCTAGTCACCGGCCAACCTCAGGCCGGCTTGATGCTAGTGGCCGTCTGCGTATCCGGCGCCGACGATCGACAGCACCAGAGAAAGCACGACGACGAAGTAGAGGATGGTCCCCTTGGCCAACAACGACGTGTCTCCTTTCGCTTAGAAGCGGAAGTCCTGCAGCGCCTCGGCTGCCCGCCGGTACTGGCGTGCCGCGTCGCGATCCGATCCGCGCTTCTGTGCGAGATCGCCCTGTGCGACCCAGGCCGCAGCCCGGTGGCTGACCGATGACAACTGCTCAAAGCTGCTATCGGCAGCGCTGAGAATTTCTTCAGCCTCGTTCAAGCGATCCTGTTCGAGCAGCGCGCGCCCCAGCGCGAGCTGCGCCGTACCGATTTCGTACAGGTAGTCGACCCGGTCGCCGAGCAGCTCCAGGGCCTTCCGGGCCTTCGTCTCCGCCTGTTCCGGCTCACCGCTGCCGAGGTGCACCTCGGCGAGCGAGCACATGGCCTGCCCCGCGTCCACCTCACTGCCGGTCTCGACTGCGACCCTGAATGCATCCTCAAGCAGACCGACGGCACGTTCGGCATTTCCCAGAGTGAAATTCAGCCCGCCGAGGTTGTTCAGCATCCGTCCGACGTTCGCCCGGTCCTCGAGCTCCTCGTAGAAGCCGCGCGCGCGCTCGGCGTAGGTGCGGGCGAGCAACCAGTGACCTTCCCGCTCGGCGACGAGCGAGGCCTGGAAATACGTGTTGGCCATCGCCTCGTGGTCGCCGGCGGACTGGGCCAGCTCGAGCGCCCGTTCGACGTCCTCCCGGGCCGCCTGCCAGTCGCGCTGGCGACGGCGGCAGCGGGAACGCCAGCCGAGGATGTCCGAGCGGAGCAGGTCGCACGGAAGGCCCGAGCGATCGGCCAGGGTGAGCGCTTCGTCGAGCAGTCCGACCGCCGTCGAGATGCTGGAGAGCTTGTAACGACAGATGCCCAGGCGGAAGATCACGGCCGCGCGATCGACGTCGGAGCGACCCGGCCGCTCGGCCAGCTCTCTGGCGCGGACGAGCAGGCCGAGCGCATCCTGGATCTCGCCCTGCTGGATCCGCGCCCACGACTCGGCGAGGAGTGACCGGAGCTCTAGGTCCGGGGCTCCGGCCCCCACCACCGCGTCGCGGCCACCCACGAGCTCGGCCAGGGCGTCCTCGTAGCGGCGAGCCTCGAGCAACGCCTCGGCGCGGGCGAGCGCGGCCTCGACGCGGCTGCGCGCCTCGGCACTGACGCCGCTCTCGAGGTACCCCGGGTCGACGGCGAGCCGGCCCGCAAGCCACTCGAGCGTCTCGCCCGTGGGGCGCGTCTTTCCCCGCTCGATCTGGCTCACGTACTCCTTGGAGAAACGTCCTCCGGCGAGCTCGCTCTGGGTCAGCCCAGCGGCCACGCGGAGCACACGCAGGCGCTCGCCGAGGACGCTGGATCGTGCTTCACTCGAAAGGGGTACCCGCTCGACGCCAGCCCCCCTAATTGCGCTTTCGTTCGCCATTTCTGCGGTGAAGTGAGTCTAGCGTGGATTACTTGATTTGCCTACTTGACAAGTTTGGACCTGACTCCTATAGTCGTGTCACTTCGCAACCACCGCCGCAGGATCGACAGGTTGGAAGCGGGGGGCGTGCCGCCGACAGCGCGCAGGATTCCGGGCCCGGCCGGGCCGCAGGGCCGGCTCGGAGCACGCGAGGCGGTAAGTCGAATCTGATCAGAGAGAGCCCCGGGAGCCGCAGCCGGGGCTCTCCATTTTCAGGCCCCGGAACTAGCCGCCGCTCAGGCTGATCGCGCCCCGCGCACCCGACTTCGCCTCGAACACACGTGGCATGTCCGGGTCCGACAACTTCGTGCCGGCGCTGGGGGCGAGCTCCGCTTCCTTCATTCCGAAGGCGCCGACGAAGCCGCCGCCTCGAAGCGTGAAGCCGTTCCCCTGCTCGTCCCGCAACGCCGTCGACGTGACCTCGCCAACGCTGCCCACGTTCGCGGTGACGACATCGCCGTCGCGCGAGACGCTGATCGGGGTCTTCTCGACCGGGAGCCACTTGGAGATCAGTCCACCGATGACCTCGAACGAGCCGCCCTGCTGACCCTGGAAGATCGCCGACAGCTCGCGAGCCTGGTCGTCACTCACCTCGTCATCGAGGTAGACCCGGGCGGTCCCGTTTCCGTCGAACATCGTCGGCCCGGGCCAGTCCACGAGCATCACGATGGTTCGACCCGCGAGATCGACGCTGCCGGACTGGCCCTCTTCGATCTCGAACGTCAGGCTTCCGGCGCACCACCCCTGATCCATGACCATGTACTCCCGGACAGCGAACCAGCACGGACAAAACATGTTGCAACTGCAGTTCTCGATCACGTGCCCCTTCAGTGTCCACGCCATTTTCAGGCTCCTCTCTGGGCGTTCCAGCGGGGATCATTGCGCCTGGTGCGCCTCGTCGCAAGTCTGCGACCCAGGACTCAGCTTGTGGTCAGCCAGGTGCGCCGCGCGGCGCGGATCCGCTCGAGGTCGCCCTCCTGCAACCCGCCGAGCCTGCCCGTGACAGCCGTCAACAGGCCGACGGCGACGAAGATCCAGGCCTCGGCGCGCGCGTCCCGTTCGGCCGGCACCGCGCCGGCCTCCTGGCAGCGCCGGAGCACGCCCTCGACGAAGTCGTGCACCTCGCGCAGGTGACGGCGCAGGAACCTCCGCACCTCCGGCTCGTCGCCCGACTCCGTCAGGGCCTGCAGCCAGAGGCTCGCGACCGGCGAGCGCTGCTCGCCGAACTCGAAGAACGCTCTCGCCAGCGCGGCCATCCAGGCGCGCGGGTCGTCCTCGGCCTCCATGGCGTCCTCGGACGCGCGGCGCACGTGCGCCCAGGCCTCGTCGATGCAGGCGAAGTAGAGGGCCTGCTTCGAATCGAAGTGGCGATAGAGGATCGGCTCGGTAATGCCGGCCTCGCGAGCGATCTCCGCCGTGGTCGCACCGCGGTAGCTGTACCGCGCGAAGACCTGACAGGCCGTGTCGACAACCGCGGCCCGCCGCTCGCTCGCGGGCAGCCGGCCTTTCATCCCATTTCGGCCGCGAGTGCCGGGCGGTGCCGCGTATCCCGCACCAAGACGTAGGCGACGACCGCCGCCGCGAACGCAATCCCGGCGGCGACGTGGAGCGCCGCCTGGAACCCGTCGACGAACTGGCCCGGGAAGTCAGGGCTCGTCGGTCCGACGTGGATGTACGAGCCGAGAATCGCGCCCATGATCGCGATCCCGAGCGAACCGCCGACCTGGCGTGAGCTGTTCAGCACGCCGGAGCCGACCCCGGCCTTGTCCACGGGCACCGAGCTCATTGCCGCCGAGGTCGTCGGCGTCATCGCCATCGCCATGCCGGCACCGCCGACGAGCAGTGCAGGGAACAGATTCCAGAAGCTCGAGGTCTCGTCCAGCAGCGAGAAGAGTACGAGCGAGACCGCGACGAGCACCATGCCGCCGCTCATCAGCAAGCGCGACCCGATGCGGTCGGAGAGCTTCCCGGCCACCGGGGCGAAGAAGATGATGCAGAGCGTCATCGGCAGGAACGACGCGCCGGCCTCGACGGGCGAGTAACCGAGGATGTTCTGGACGAACAGCGAGACGAAGAAGAAGACGCCGAACATCGACAGCGCGACCAGCAGCATCGTCAAGTTCGCGCCCGTGAACGTCGGGTTCCGGAAGAGCGAGAGGTCGAGCATGGGCGCGCGCTGGCGTCGCTCGAGCGCGACGAACGCGGCGAAGCCGACGACTGCGACGCCGAAGAGCGAAAGGATCTCGGCCGAGGTCCAGCCCTTTGCATTCGCCTCGATCAGTGCGTAGGTCAGCGCGAGCAGACCCGCGCCCGAGCTGGCGAGCCCGGGCAGGTCGAGACGCTGCTCCAACGACGTGTCCTTCGTCTCCCTGATCACGATCCGCGCGGCGAGGATCGCGAACAGGCCGATCGGGACATTGATGAAGAAGATCCAGCTCCAGTCGGCGTGCTCGGCAAGCAGCCCGCCCGTGATCGGCCCGAGCGCGAGCGCAACGGCCGAGACCCCGACCCAGATGCCCATCGCCATCCCGCGCTGCCGAGGCGGGAAGGTCGCCGTGATGATCGAGAGCGTCGCCGGGCTCATCAACGCCGCCCCAACGCCCTGCACCGCCCGTGACGCGATCAGCGTCTCGCCGTTCGTGGCGAGGCCGCACGCCAGCGAGGAGAGCGTGAAGACGATCAGGCCGAGGATGAAGAGGCGGCGGCGACCGAAGAGGTCGGCCAGCTTCCCGCCGGTGAGCATGAGCACCGCGAAGGTGAGGAAATAGGCGTTGACCACCCACTCGAGCGAGGAGACGCTGACCTTCAGATCACGCTGGATCGAGGGCAGCGCGACATTCACCACCGTGTTGTCGAGCATGATCATGAAGAGCCCGAAGGCGACGGCAACGAGCGTCCACCACTTGCGCTGCTCGTCGTCGAAGAAGCTGGCGAGGATCCGGGCCTTCATACGTTAGTGCACACTAAGTTAGCAGCCGGATAGGGTCTGCGTCGTGGAGATCGTGTGGACCCCGGACGAGGAGACGCTCGCCCGCGCGAACGTCGCCCGGCTGATGCGGAAGCACGGCTTCGAGCACTACCGCGACCTGGTCGCCCGCTCGATCGAGGATCCCGAGTGGTTCTGGCCGGCTGCGATCGAGGACATGGGGATCGAGTTCTTCGAGCCCTGGGAGGAGGTCGTCGACCTCTCTCGGGGCCCGGAGTGGGCAACGTGGTTCGCCGGCGGGAAGCTGAACATCGCCTGGAACTGCGTCCACCGGCACCGCGGCGATCGCGTCGCCGCCGTCTTCCGCGGGGAGGACGGCGCCCGGCGCGAGCTGACCTTCACGGAGCTCTCGGACGCGGTCACGCGGCTCGCCGAGCGGTTGGTCACGCTCGGCGTCGAGCCCGGCGACCGGGTCGCGATCTACCTGCCGATGTCGCCGGAGGTGGCGATCGCGTCACACGCCTGCGCGCACATCGGGGCGGTCCAGGTGCCAGTCTTCTCCGGCTTCGCCGCGCCGGCCGTCGCGCAGCGGCTCGTCGATTCCGGGGCGAAGGTGGCGGTCACGGCCGAAACATCTCTCAGACGCGGAAACACCGTGCCGATGCTGGCGATCCTCGAAGAAGCTCGGCGCGAGGCGCCGGCACTCGAGCACGTCGTCGTCGCGCCGTGGGACGCCGAGGTCGCCGGCTGTCCCGGCACGCTCGCGCCGCTCGCGGTCGAGTCCGAGCATCCGTACCTCCTTGCGTACACGTCCGGGACGACCGGCAAACCGAAGGGCGTGCTGCACGTGCAGGGCGGCTTCCTCGTCTCGATTGCCCGCGAAACCTGCTACCAGGCCGACGCGCACGCGGACGACGTCGTCCACTTCGCCACCGATATGGGCTGGATCATGGGGCCGTGGACCGTCGTCGGGTGCGGGGCGATGGGCTCGACGATCGTCTTCGCCGAGGGCGCGCCCGACTGGCCGCCGGACCGACTCTGGCGGCTCGTCGAGGAGGAGCGGGTCTCGATCCTCGGCTGCTCGCCCACGCTGATCCGCGCGCTGATCCCTCACGGCGACCCTGTCGCGGACCTCTCGTCGCTGCGGACGATCGTCAGCACCGGCGAGCCGTGGAACGCGGCGCCCTACCGCTGGCTGTCCGAGCACGTCGGGGGCGGGCGAGTTCCGATCGTCAACTGCTCGGGCGGGACGGAAGTCGGCGCCTGCTTCCTCTCCTGCTCCGTCGCCGAGCCGATCAAGGAATGCTCCGTCGGCGGGCCGGCGCTCGGGATGGCGATGGACGTGCTCGATCCCGAAGGGCATTCGCTGGTCGGCACAGGCGAGGTCGGCGAGCTCGTCTGCCGAAAGCCCTTCCCCGGGATGACACGGGGCTTCTGGGGCGACCCCGAGCGCTACGTCGAAACCTACTGGCGGCGGTTCCCCGGAATCTGGACGCACGGCGACTGGGCCACGGTGGACGAGGACGGCTACTGGTTCCTGCACGGGCGCTCCGACGACACGCTCAACATCGCCGGCAAGCGGATCGGGCCGGCCGAGATCGAGTCGGCGGCGGTCGCGCACCCGGCGGTGGCCGAGGCCGCGGCGGTCGGCATGCCGCACGAGGTCAAGGGCGAGGTCGCATGGGTGTTCTGCGTGCTCGTGCCCGGCGTGGCGGCCGACGAGGACCAGGTGCGCGCCCTCGTCGCCGCGGAGCTGGGGAAGGCATTTGCGCCCGAGCGGGTGCTGTTTGTGCCCGCGCTCCCGAAGACTCGGTCGGCCAAGATCGTGCGGCGTGCCGTGCGGGCGACTGCACTCGGCCGAGATCCCGGAGACATGTCGTCAGTCGAGAACCCCGAGGCGCTCGAGGCGATTGCCGCCGCGGTCGGCTGATAGAGTTTTCGACTAGGAGTCGCAAACTGATGAGACTCGCGCTCGCGCAGATCAACACGGTCGTCGGCGACCTCGAAGGCAACCGCGCCCTGATTCTCGGCCGGCTCGACGAGGCGCGCGCCTCGGGTGCCGACCTCGTGCTGTTTCCGGAGCTCGCGGTCACGGGGTATCCGCCGGAGGACCTGCTGCTGCGGCCCGGATTCATCAAGGCGACCGAGTCGTCGCTACGGCGGATCGCCGCCGAAACGACCGGGATCGCCGCACTCGTCGGCGTCCCCCACTTCGCCGGCGACCTCTACAACGCGTGTGCGGTCTGCGCCGAGGGCGAGGTGAAGGCGGTGTACCGGAAACGCTTCTTGCCCAACTACGGCGTCTTCGACGAGGAGCGGTACTTCGCGTCCGGCCGCGACCTCGTCCTGCTGCGGCTCGGCGAGGCGCTCATCGGCGTGACGATCTGCGAGGACATGTGGCAGCCGGGGCCACCCGCGACCGACCTGGCGCTGGCCGGCGCGCAGCTACTCGTCAACATCTCGGCGTCGCCGTTCCATGTCGGCAAGGACCGGGAGCGTGAGGAGATGTTCGCGCTCCGGGCACGGGACACGTCCAGCTTCGTCGCGTTCGTCAACGCCGTCGGTGGGCAGGACGAGCTGATCTTCGACGGCCATTCGGTGGTGCTGGACGACGAGGGCGAAGTGCTGGCCCGCGCGCCCGGCTTCGAGGAGGCGTTGCTCGTCGTCGACCTCGATCCGACCGTAGCGATCGGCCGGCGGCTGCGCGACTCGAGGCGCCGCGCGCTAGCGCAGGAGCAGGGCGACCCGCCACCGGTCACGACCGTCGAGCTCCCAAGTAACAGACTGTTACAAGGAGCAAAGGCGCCTGCGGCCGCACTTCCAGCGCAAAAACCAGAGGCAAGTAACAGACTGTTACAAGGAGCGATCGCGCCGCTCGTGGATGACCTCGAGCAGATGCGGCTCGCGCTCGAGCTCGGGTTGCGCGACTACCTCGACAAGAACGGCTTCCGCGAGCTCGTCGTCGGCGTTTCGGGCGGGATCGACTCGGCGCTGACGGTCGCGCTGGCGGTCGAGGCCCTCGGGCCCGAGCGCGTGCACGCCGTCTCGATGCCCTCGCGCTTCTCGTCGGCGGCGACGCGGGGCGACGCACGGCGGCTCGGCGAGGGCCTCGGGATCGACTTTCGCGAGGTGCCGATCGACCCCGTCGTGACGGCATTCGAGGAGGCGCTCGCCCCCAGCTTCGGCGAGCTCGGCCGCGACCTGACCGAGGAAAACCTCCAGGCCCGCGCCCGCGGAGTGATCCTGATGGCGCTGTCGAACAAGTTCGGCTGGCTCGTGGTCGCGACCGGAAACAAGTCGGAGCTCTCGGTCGGGTACGCCACGCTGTACGGCGATATGGCCGGCGGCTTCGCACTGCTCAAGGACGTGTTCAAGACGGACGTGTTCCGGCTCTCCCAGCACCTGAACCAGCGCGCCGACCGTGAGCTGATCCCGCAGTCGATCATCGACCGGGCCCCGAGCGCCGAGCTCCGCGACAACCAGCTCGACGCGGACTCGCTGCCGCCGTATCCCGAGCTCGACCGTGTGCTGGAGGCCTACGTCGAGCTCGACCGCTCGCGCGAGGAGCTGCTCGCAGAGGGCTTCGACGCAGACGTGGTCGAGCGCGCGCTGGCGATGATCGACCGGGCGGAGTACAAGCGCCGCCAGGCCCCGCCCGGCGTGAAGCTGCGCCCGAAGGCGTTCGGCCGCGACCGCCGAACGCCGATCACGAACCGCTGGCGCGGCTAGGAGGGCTTGGCGGAACGTTGCTCGTCGCCGGGGTGCGATGGGCGTCGTGATGCAAGGACGCAGGGAGCCCCGATAGTCATTCACTATCGGGGCGACTGAGGACGCGGCAGCGCGGCGTCCAGCGCGGCCCGGCGACACAGACCACGTTTCGCCAAGCCCTCCTACGAAAGTAGCGCCCGGAACGCGCGGAACCAGCGCAGCCGCTCGGCGTACGGGACAGCTGCGTTCGCGGGCGAGGTCGAGGGCAGCACGAAGAGGAGCGTGTCGCCGAGCCGGCGCTCCTGGAGGCCGTGCTCGGCACGCTTTCCGAACGCGCCCCGGTAAGCCTCCTTGCCGACGAAGCCGATCGCCTCGGGCCGCAGGTCGAGCGCGATCCGCTCGAGGCGCTCGGCCGAGCCGAGGAAGTCGGCTCGACGCAGGTCGCTCGAGCCCTTCGTCGTCCGCTCCGCCGCATTCGTGATCCCGACCCCGTAGCGGAGTGCCTCGAACTGGTCTTCAGGGGCGAGCTGTCGAGGCGTGAAGCCGGCCTCGTGGAGCAGGCGCCAGAAGTCGTTGCGCGGGTTCGCGAAGTGGGCGGCGGCCGCGGCAGACACCCGCCCGGGGTTGATCCCACAGAAGATCGCCTGGAGATCCGGGGCGAGGACGTCCGGCACGGCACTCTGCACGCCGCGCGATTCTGCCTCGCGCGCGCCTACGCCGCTTCGACCTCGGGAACCGCGTCCGGCCCGTCTGCCTCCACGCTCATGCGCTCCACGAAGAGCTGTCGCAACTGCTCTCCGAGCAGGCCTCCGCTGGGACGTTCGGGCTCGGATTCCCGGATCACCGCTACCGCCGACTCGCGGTCGCCGTAGAGACGTGCGTAGCACTCGGCTTCGCTCAGGGGCCGGAGCCTCGTCACGCTCGGAACGTAGCTGCGGAGCCGGACGGAGGCTGTAGGTTTGCGGCGTGGCCGAGCCGCGCGCGAAAGTCCTCGACTTCGAAGCTTCCGTCGGCACGGACGGCCGGCTGACCGCACGCGGGGAATCGTTTCGGCCTCCGGAGAGTTGGTCTGCGGAGCATCTCGTGCTTGCCGGCCTCGTCCGCTGCTCGCTGACCAGTCTCGGCTATCACGCCCGCCGGGAGGGAATCGAGGTGACTGGCTGGGGCGACGCGTCCGGGACGGTGACGAAGCGCGAGGACGACGGGCGCTACGCGTTCGTCGAGATCACGTGCCGGCTCGACGTCGAGCTGACTCCGGCGCCGGACGACCTCGAGGCCCTGCTCGGGAAGGCGGAGCGGGACTGCTTCATCGGTGCATCCCTGACCGCGAAGCCGACCTATGTCTGGAACGTGGCGTGAAGCTGCTCGTGCTCGGTGGGACGAAGTTCCTCGGCCGTGCGATCGTCGAGGACGCGCTCGCGCGTCGCCACGAGGTGACGCTCTTCAACCGCGGCGAGACGAACCCGGGCCTTTTCCCGGAGGCGGAGAGTCTGCGCGGCGACCGCGAAGGCGACCTGTCGCCGCTCGAAGGCCGGAGCTGGGACGCCGTGATCGACCCCTCGGGCTACGTCCCGGCGGTCGTGCGTGCGTCGGCGGAGCTGCTCCGCGGCGGCGTCGGCCTCTATCTGTTCGTCTCGAGCATCTCCGTGTACGCGGACTACCGCGAGCCGCGGGTCGAGGACGACCCGCTCGAGCAGCTCGGCGACCATCCCGTCGATCGGTTGCTCGAGGACTACGCCAACTACGGCGCCCTGAAGACGCTGTGTGAAGCGGAGGTGCGCGGCGTCTACGGCGACCGCGCGCTGTTCGTGCGCCCCGGGTTGATCGTCGGCCCGCATGACCCGACCGACCGCTTCACGTATTGGCCCCGCCGTGCGCAGCGCGGCGGACCGCTCCTTGCCCCCGCGCCCCCGGACCAGCCGGTGCAGCTGGTGGACGTCCGCGACCTCGCCGGTTGGATGCTCGACCTGGTCGAGGCCGGCCGCGGCGACACGTTCAACGCCACGTCGCCCCCGCGGGCACACACCTTTGGCTCGATGCTCGACGCGTGCGGCACCGCCGACGTCACGTGGGTAGACGAGGGCTTCCTGACCGGCCACGGCGTGGAGGGGTGGAGCGACCTTCCCTGCTGGATCCCCTCGACCGAGATCGACCACGCCGCCTTCCAGTTGGTCGACGTCTCGCGCGCCGTCAATGCAGGCCTGGCCTTCCGCCCACTCGCAGAGACCGCGCGCGACGTCCCCGAGTGGACCGGGAAGGCGGGCCTGACCCCGGAGCGCGAGGCCGAGCTGCTCGCCGCATGGGAAGAACTGACCGCATGACGCTGGACGTCGCCGCCGCTCGCGCGCGCTTCTCGGCCCTCCAGCGCGACCTCGTCTTCTTCGACGGCCCCGGCGGCACGCAGGTCCCCGACGAGGTGATCAAGGCGGTTTCGGAATACTTCCTCACCTCGAACGCGAACGTCAGCGGGCCGTACGAGACGAGCCGCCAAACGGAAGCTCTCGACGCCAGGGCCCGTGAGAGCGCCGGCCGGTTTCTCGGCTGCGACGCATCAGAGATCGTCTTCGGCGCGAACATGACCACGCTCTCGTTCGCCCTCTCGCGGGCGATCGGCCGCGATTTCCGGCCGGGAGACGAGATCATTTGCACGAAGCTCGATCACGACGCGAACGTCTCGCCGTGGCTCGAGCTCGCCCACGACCAGGATCTGACCGTCCGATTCGTGGACATCAACGAAGACACGACGCTCGACCTCGGCGACCTCGAGCGGCAACTGACCGACCGGACACGCGTCGTCGCCTTCCCGGTCGCCTCGAACGCGGTCGGGACGCTCACCGATGTCCGCCGGATCACCGACCTCGTCCACCAGGCGGGCGCAGTCGCCTGGGCCGACGCCGTTCACTACGGCCCGCACGGTCCGATCGACGTCGCCGAGTTTGGCGTCGATGTCCTGATCTGCTCGCCGTACAAGTACTTCGGCCCGCACCTCGGGATCGCGTTCGGCCGGAGGGAACTGATGGAGAGCTGGCGTCCGTACAAGGTCCGCCCGGCCCCGAACGAGCCGCTCGGCAAGCGCTTCGAAACGGGGACGCTCCCCTACGAGCTCCTCGCGGGATTCGTCGCGGCGGTCGAGTACGTGTGGTCGCTCGGCTGGGATGACATCGTCGGCTGGGAGCGCGAGCTGGGCACGCGGTTCCTCTCCGGTCTGCCCCAGTCGATCCGGGTTCACGGCCTGTCGACGATGGACGGCCGCGTCCCCACCTTCGCGTTCTCGGTCGACGGAATCTCTGCCGAGGAGGCCGCCTCCCGTCTCGGTGAGCGCGGCTTCGCAGTTTGGTGGGGTAACTACTACGCGCTCGAGGTGATGAAGCGGCTCGGCCTGGAAGACGACGGCGGCGCCGTCAGGGTGGGCTTCGTGCACTACAACACGGCCGAGGAGGTCGACCGGCTCCTCGGCGAGCTTGCACGGCTGGAGTGACGCGTCGACAGGAATGGGGCGCGCTCGCTGCGCTGGTGCTGGTCTCGGCGGGGTTTCGCGCGTGGGCGGCGCTCGACGTGCCGGTGCCATGGATCACCCCGGACGAGATGGTCTATTCGTTGCTCGGGCGCGGGCTCTACGAGCACGGCTCGCTCGACATCCTCGGCGGGCCGACGCCGTTCTACAGCTTCCTGACGCCGGTCTTCGCCGGGCTCCCGCTAAGCGTGCTCGATCTCGCCACGGGCTACGACGTGCTGCACGGGCTGCAGGCGCTGGTGATGTCGCTGGCGGCGGTTCCGGCCTATCTCTGGGCACGGACGATCGTCTCCCGCCGGTCGGCGCTCGTCGTCGCAGCGCTGACATTGGCCGTGCCCGGCTTGACATATGCGGGTCTCGTCATGACCGAGGTGCTCTTCTACCCGCTGCTCGTCCTCGCCGCCTGGGCCGCGGCGGAGGCGATCGCCCGGCCGACCCGGCGGACACAGGCGCTGCTCGTGGTCGCCGTCGCCGCCGCCTCGGCCACCCGGTTACAGGCGATCGCGCTCCTGCCCGCGTTCGCGACTGCCGCACTCCTCGACGCCGCGATCGCGCGCTCGTAGCGAAACCTGCGCCGCCTCGTCCCGGCGGCAGCCGGCCTGGGGGCGCTGATCCTGGTGTGGCTCGTCTGGCGGCTCGCCTCCGGCTCGGCCACGCTCGGCGGCTACGCGGAGGTCGCACGCACCTCGTACAGCGCGGGCGCCGCAGCGCGCTTCGTTCTCTACCATCTGGCCGACCTCCTGGTCCTCTGCGGCGTGTTCCCGGCGTGCGCGGTTGCACTTCTGCTCGTGCGGGCGCTGCGGTGCGGCGAGCCCGATCCGCGTGTGCGCGCCTACCTCGCGACGGCCGTCTCGCTTTCCGTCTGGCTCGTAGTCGAGGTCGGGATCTTCGCGTCGCGATACTCGGAACGCATCGTCGAGCGAAACCTGTTCGGGCTCGCACCGGTGCTCTTCCTCGGCCTGCTGCTCTGGCTCGAGCGCGGCTCCGCCGGGAGCTTTGTCGAGCGGGCGGCAATTGCGCTCGTCGCCGCCGTCGTGCTCGTAGCCTTCCCCGTCGATCGGTACGTGAACGCTTACGGGACCCACGACGCGATGACGCTGATCCCTCTCTACAACCTCTCGACCGCGACCTCGCTGGACACGGTCATCCGCGTCTTTCCCTCGGTCGCCGGCGCCGTGGCGGTGGCGTTCGCCTTCCTGCCGCCGAGAGCCCTTCGCGCGGTGCCGTTCGTCCTCCTCGTCCTGCTTGCCGCCGCCTCGGTTGCTTCGAGCCGCTTCGTCGTCGACCAGGCGCAAGCCCAGCAACGCACGCTCCTCGGCCCCGACCCGCGCTGGATCGACCACGCAACGCACGAGCGCACGGTGTACCTCTATGACGGCGAGCCGTCCTGGAGCGGCGTCTGGGAAACGCTCTTCTGGAACAAGCGGATCGACCGCGTCTACGACCTCAGCGACTACGGCGTGCCAGGGCCACTGCCGCAGGTGCACGTGCAGGTGGAAGGCGACGGCACGGTCTTCGTCCCGCCGTCGGACCGTGGCGACCCGAAGTTCGCAGTCGCCTCGACCTGGTTCGTGCTCGCCGGCGAGCGCGTTGCCCAGATCGAACAGGAGGGCCTGAGGCAGGCCGGGCTCGTGCTCTGGAAGCTCGAAAGCCCGCTGCGCGCAGTCTCCCGCGTATCCGGGCTCCAGGTCAACGGCGACATCTATGCGCACACCAGAGCGAGCTTCGTCGCCTACGGCTGCACTCAGGGCACGTTCCGGCTGACGCTGCTGGTCAAGGGTCCTCAGACGATCGACGTGGTGCTCGACGGCAAAGTCGTCCGGCACCTCGACTACTCGTCTCCCTCTCCGGACGAGGTCTGGCGCGGCGAGCTGCCGGTCGCCGGGCACGACGGAGGCGCGTGCACGTTCGAGGTCGTTTCCTCCGGGCTCCTCGGAACGACCGTCTTCACCTTCGACCGCGGCTAACCGTCACCCCGTGGTTAGGATCAAAGCATGGCCGCTTTCGAACGTCAGACACTGCCAAACGGGCTGCGCCTCTTGACGGCACCGATGCCGCAGGCCCAGTCCGTCTCCTGCTTCGTGATGCTCGCGGCGGGCTCCCGCTATGAGACCAGAGAGACGAACGGGATCGCTCACTTCGCCGAGCACATGTTCTTCAAGGGCACCGAGCGCCGACCGACTGCGCGAGAGATCGCCGGCGAGGTCGACTCGATCGGCGGCGAGTTCAACGCATTCACCAACAAGGAGTACACGGGCTACTACGTCAGGTGCGCGGCCGAGCACCGCGACATCGCACTCGACGTGCTCGTGGACATGCTCCGTCACTCGAGGTTCGACTCCGGGGAGATCGACCGCGAAAAGGGCGTGATCATCGAGGAGATGAACATGTACTACGACACGCCGCGCGACTTCGTCGACGGCGTGTACGAGGAGCTCGTCTACGGCGACCACCCGCTCGGCTGGGAGATCATCGGCCGAAAGGAAACGGTGCAGGGGGCCACCCGCGACACCTTCCTCGACTATCTCGGGGACTGGTACAAGCCGTCGCGAATGGTCGTCGGGGTCGGCGGCCGGATCGGCGACGGCCTCACAGAGCGGATCGAAGAGTTGCTCGGCGACCTCGAGGACGCGCCCACCGGATCGCCGCCGCCCGCGCTGCCCTTGCCGGAAGGAGCGCGCGTGAAGGTGCACACGAAGCAATCCGACCAGGCGCACATCTGCCTGGGCGTCCGCAGCCGGCCGGTCGCCGACCCGAGCCGCTACATCATCACGGTGCTGACGACCGTGCTCGGGGGCGGGATGTCGTCCCGGCTCTTCACCGAGGTGAGGGAACGGCGTGGCCTGGCCTACTACATCTTCGCGACCAATTACGGCTACACGGACACGGGCTCGCTCTACGCCCAGGGCGGCGTGGACATCAACCGGATCGACGAGGCCGTGAGCACCGTCGCCGCGGAGCTGAAGAACATGGCGGCGTCGCCGGTCCCGGAGGACGAGCTGCGCAAGGCGAAGAACTTCGCCAAGGGACGGTTCGTGCTCCAGCTCGAGAGCCCGCACGGGCTGATCAACTTCGGTCTGCGCCGGGAGGTGCTGGAGGGGCGCGTGCCCGAGCCCGAGGAGGTGCTGACCGGGATCGAGGCCGTGACCGCCGAGGACGTCCAGCAGCTCGCGCAGGAGCTGATCAACGACGAGGCCATTCGCCTCGCGGTGATTGGGCCGTTCGACGACGCCGACCGCTTCGAAAAGCTGCTCGGCTAGAGCTCGGCGCGTCGGTCACTCATCGCTTGCGTCGCCGACCGCGCGCGTCTTGATCTCTTCCACCACCGCGGGGTCGGCGAGCGTGGTCGTATCCCCGAGGGGCCGGTTCTCGGCGACGTCCCGCAGCAGCCGGCGCATGATCTTGCCGCTGCGAGTCTTCGGCAGCTCGGGCGTGAAGACGATGTTTGCGGGCTTCGCGATCGGCCCGATCACCTTGGCGACGTGGTCGCGGAGCTCCTCCAGCATCTCGACCGAGCTCTCGAAGCCCCCACGCAGCGTCACGTAGGCGACGATCGCCTGGCCGGTCAGAGCATCCGAGCGGCCGCAGACGGCAGCCTCGGCGACCGCGGTGTGGTCGACGAGCGCGCTCTCGACCTCGATGGTCGAGATCCGATGGCCCGAGACGTTCATCACGTCGTCGACGCGGCCGAGGAGCCAGAAGTCGCCGTCCGGGTCGATCCGGGCGCCGTCGCCGGCGAAGTAGACGCCGGGGAAGCGGCTCCAGTACGTCTCGACGTAGCGCTCGTGGTCGCGGTGAATCCCCCGCAGCATCGCCGGCCAGGGCCGCCGGAGCACGAGATAGCCGCCCCCGCCCGGCCCGACCTCGTTGCCCTGCTCGTCGTAGACGGCGGCCTCGATCCCGGGGAACGGCTTCGTCGCCGAGCCCGGTTTCAGCGTCGTCACCCCCGGCAGCGGCGTGATCAGGATCATTCCCGTCTCGGTCTGCCACCACGTGTCGACAACCGGCGTCCGGCCGGCGCCGATGTGCTCGCGGTACCACATCCACGCCTCGGGATTGATCGGCTCACCGACCGACCCGAGGAGCCGGAGCCTGGAGAGATCGTGACGCTCGGCGTACTCGGCACCCCACTTCATGTGCGCCCGGATCGCCGTCGGCGCCGTATAGAGGACGTCCACGCCGTAGCGCTCGGCGATCGCCCACCAGCGGTCCTGGTCGGGGAAGTCCGGCACGCCCTCGTACATGACGCCGGTCGTCCCGTTGCAGAGCGGCCCGTAGACGATGTAGCTGTGCCCGGTCACCCACCCCACGTCCGCCGCGCACCAGTACACGGTGTCGGGCTTGACGTCGAAGATGTAGTAGTGCGTCGCGGCGGCGCCGACGAGGTAGCCGCCGGTGGTGTGCACGATTCCCTTCGGCTTCGCGGTCGTGCCGCTCGTGTAGAGCAGATAGAGCAGATCCTCGGAATCCATCGGCTCGCAGGGGCATTCCGTCTCGTCGGTGGCGACGTCGTGCCACCAGACGTCCCGGCCCTCCTGCATCGGCGTGTCGCTGCCGGTGCGCCGCAGCACGATCACTTTCTGCACCGACGGCGACTCCGCCAGCGCCTCGTCGGCGGTCGCTTTGAGCGGCGCGGCCTGGCCGCGCCGCCACGCCTCGTCCTGCGTGATCAGCACCTCGCACTCCATGTCGTTCGCGCGGTCGGAGAGCGAGTCGGCCGAGAAGCCGCCGAAGATAACCGTGTGCGGTGCCCCGAGGCGCGTGCACGCGAGCATCGCGACAGGCAGCTCCGGGACCATCCCCATATAGATGGCCACCGGCGTTCCCTTGCGCACACCGAGCTTCTTCAACGCGTTCGCGAAGCGGACGACGTCGCGCTGGAGGTCGGCGTACGAGATCGCACGCCGGTCACCCTCAGGCTCGCCCTCCCAGAAGAACGCGACCTTCTCGCCGTTGCCCGCCTCCACGTGGCGGTCGACGCAGTTGAAGCAGACGTTCAGCGTCCCGCCGAGGAACCACTTCGCATACGGCGGCTCCCACTCGAACAACTCTGTGAATGGCTCGAACCACGTCAGCCGCTCACGGCCCTCGCGCTCCCAGAACGCCTCGAACGGCTCTTCGTAGATGTCGGCCTTCGCGTTGGCCTGCGCCGCGAATTCCTCGGGCGGCGGATAGGTCCGCTCCTCGAGGAGCATCGTCTCGATCGCGTGTGAATGGCCCGCCTCGGTAGCCATCTGCTAGCCCACTACCGGGCGAGGCGTCGGAGAACGAACCCGCCCGATCAGCGGGGCGCCGACCGGAAGCACGATACGGGAGCTCATGCCGTTCACGACTCCTGCGGCAGACGCGTACCAGGCGGTCCCAGCGGTGACGATGCCGACCCAGCCTCCGAGATGCACCCAGCCGGAGTTCGCGTGGCCGTGCGCTTCCATGAAGTTGCCGATCACGAGCAGCAACTCCGTGAGCTCGAGGGTGAGGAACACGGCGAATACGGCGCCGCTCACCCGGGCGCTCCAGAGCAACATGTACGTATTGAACACGAGGAAGGCGAACAGGAACCACGCTACCGCGTTCGCGAGGTTCGCTCCGGCGAAGGCCGCGGCGAAGTTCTTCGAGACGACGACGAGGACGATGACGATGCCGAGACTCATCCAGAAGCCGCCGTACGTCGCGAATGCGGTCGCGCCGAACACGTTGCGGTTGCGGAACTCCCACATGCCCGCGAGCAGCTGCACGAGCCCGCCGTAGAACAGCGCCGGCCCGACCCAGATCAGATCGGGGATGAATGTTGCGTTGTGTCCGCTGAGAAGGAACGTCGCCAGCGCAAACCCGGCGAGGCCGAGCGGCGCGGGATCCGCGGCCGGTACGCTCTCGATGAGCGTGACGGCCCGCTCCGGTGCGATAGCAGCCATACGGTGATCGCCTCCCTTACCGGCGCCCCCGCACCACCCGTGGCAGCCGAAGCACGTCGAAGTTGTCTGCTCGCACCTTCCCTCACCGACCCATCCCTAACCGTGCTCGGTCACGACCAGGATGTCGTCGAGGCGGACGGCACCTAGGCGGCGAGGATCAGGACGTCGGCACGGCGTCGATCCTATAGTTGGCCGTCATGACGATCTTCCAGCCGGATGATGCGGGCCAGGTGCGGGCAATGTTCGACGCACTCGACCGCCCGGTGGAGCTGCTCGTCGCGCTCGGACCGGAGGAGACGCCCCTCCCGGGAGCCCGCGACGTCGACTTCGGCGCGGAGACCCAGCGGATCGCCGAGGGGCTCGCCGCGCTCTCCGACCGCGTGACGTACCGCGTCGAGGAGGAGCCGCCGGGCTTCGAGCGCTACCCCGCGGTGGCCGTGCTCCCGGACGGCGAGGACGTCGGCATCCGCTATTACGGCCTGCCCTGGGGC
>DATCPA010000135.1:0-26157 GCA_036564335.1 Gaiellaceae bacterium | reverse complement strand
GTCCTCCATCACTCCGTCCAGCGTCACGAACTCGGATACGACCAGCTTGCTCATTGCGTTCCTCCTGCGTCCCGCGCGTCGGCTATCCCGACCCGGACACCTTCCACACCACCTACCGGCAACTTGCCGCATTCCACGACGAGCTCTGGGCGCGAACGGGACTTGGGCCATCAGAGACGGTGCTGGGCGGCTTCTCGATGGGATCGGCGATGAGCTACGCGCTCGGGCTCGGCGGTGACCGGCCCGTCCCGGCCGGGATTCTCGCCTTCTCCGGATTCGTGCCCGTCGTCGACGGCTGGGAGCTCGATCTCGCCGGCCGTCGCGGGCTGCGGGTGTTCATCGCACACGGCCGGCACGACCCGATCATGGAGGTTACGTTCGCGCGCCGGGCGAGGCAGCTGCTCGAGTCGGGCGGGCTCGACGTCGAGTACCACGAGTCGGACGTGGCGCATACGATCGACCCCGCCGTCGTGCCGGACGCGGCCGCGTGGCTCGAAGCCGCGGCGTAGCCCAAACCGCTGCCGGCCGACGCCCGTACCTCAGGGACAGCAACCGAAAGGAGACGGCATGCGGCTGCGCATATGGGTACCGATGGTCATGCTCGTACTCGTCTTCCTCAGCCTCGTCGTCGGCTGTGGGAGCGGTGGCGGGTACTGATCGTCGATTCCTAGGGAATTCTCAGGTAACCGAGCGAACGTCCCGGCCATGGACGACGTTCGCCTCACCCGACGCGCCTCGCTGACCGGCTTGCTCGGCGGCGTGCTCGCGCTGGCCGGCTGGAAAGCCGCCGCCTCGGACGCCGCCGGCGGGCCGGCAGCGGTCGCCTCCGGCCAAGTCACGTGCGTGCTCACGCCCGAGCTCACCGAGGGGCCGTA
The DNA here is from genome assembly GCA_036564335.1 of Gaiellaceae bacterium. GTDB lineage: Bacteria > Actinomycetota > Thermoleophilia > Gaiellales > Gaiellaceae > DATBLE01. The sequence continues at coordinate 25,282 of DATCPA010000135.1, read as the reverse complement.
CTACATAGACGGCGAGAAGCTCAGGCGCAACATCACCGAGGGGAAGCCCGGCGCGCCGCTGACGCTGCGGCTCGGGGTGGTGGACGCCTCGACCTGCAGGCCGATCAAAGGAGCGGCCGTCGATATCTGGCACGCCGACGCAGGAGGCGTCTACTCCGGCTTCGGCGCCGGCAGCAGCAACCGCACGTTCATGCGCGGTCTCCAGAAGACCGACGCGAACGGCATCGCCACCTTTCAGACGGTCTATCCGGGGTGGTACCAGGGCCGCGCGGTGCACATTCACGTCAAGGTGCACATCGGCGGCAACGTCGTCCACACGGGCCAGCTCTTCTTCAACGACACGGTGACGGACGCGGTCTATCGCCGGTCGCCGTACAGCAAGCGCCCGAACCGCACGACGCGCAACACCGCCGACTCGATCTACGTCAACGGCGGCAGCAAGTCGCTGGTGAAGATCGCCAAGCGCGGCACGGGCTACACCGGCGCGGTGACGATGGGCGTGCACGCGGCGTAGTCGGTTCACCGGCTCGCAACCAAATCGACACCGACACGTCCGACCCTGCTAGACAGTGGGTCGTGATCGTCTGGCCGCGAGAGGAGCGCGCGCACGACGAGCGGATCGCCGTCGGGAAGATCGTCGAGTGAAGCGAGGTCGGCTGGGACCGGAGGCCGGCGAGACAATCGTCCTACTCACCGTCGCGATCGGCACGGTCCTCGCACCGTTGAACTCGACGATGATCGCGGTGGCGCTCCCGAAGATCATCGACGACTTCGGAAACAGCGTCCGCGCAGGCGGCTGGCTCATCACCAGCTATCTGATCGTGCTTGCAGTCGTGCAGCCGGTCGCAGGGCGGCTCGGCGACCGAGTCGGGCGGCGCCCGCTGATGATCGGCGGCCTGGCCGCGTTCGGGCTGGCGTCGATCGGAGCCGCGTTCGCGCCCAACCTGCTCACGCTCATCGTCTTCCGGGTCGCCCAGGCGGCTTCGGGCGCGCTCGTCTTCCCCAACGGCGCGGGTCTGCTGCGCGCGGTCGTCCCGGCGCGCCGCCGCGGCCGCGTGTTCGGCACGCTCGGCGCGGTGCTCGGCTCGGCTGCCGCGATCGGCCCGCTCGTCGGCGGACTCGTGATCCTGTTTGGCGGCTGGCGGGCGATGTTCGCCGTGAACATCCCGATCGTGCTCGCCGCGCTCATCCTCACCCGCCGGGTCGTCCCGTCGACCCGGAGGGATGAGGCCCCCGCGCCTGCGTTCGGTGTCCTGCGCCGGCCGCGCTTCCTCGCTGCAGCGGGCGGCGTGGCGTTCAGCAATCTGGCCTTCTACGCGATGCTGATCGCGTCGCCGGTGCTGCTGGTGAACACGCGCAACTGGTCGAGCGCCCAGGTCGGCCTCGCGCTGGCTGCGCTGTCGTTGCCGGCCGCTTTGCTCGCGCCGGTCGGCGGCCGTCTCTCCGACAGCCTCGGCCGCCGCGCGCCGGCGGTTGCCGGAAACGCGTTGCTGGCACTCTCCGCGATCGCTCCCGCGGTCGACCCGGGGCTACCGTCCTCCGCTTTCGTTGCGTGCCTCGCGCTGATGGGTTGTGGCGTTGGGCTCTCGACTGCATCTCTCCAGACCTCGGCCGTCGAGGCGGTGCCGGCCGTCGACGCCGGCGCGGCCGCCGGGATGTTCTCGACCAGCCGCTATGTCGGCAGCATCGTCGGGACGCTCGTACTGGCCACCGTGCTCACGAAGACAACGGGCTTCGGGGATGTCTTCGTAATGGTTCTCGTGGCGGCCGTCCTCTCGGCCGTGGTGTCACTCGGCCTGACCGGGAAGCGGGGTCACGCTGTGCTGGAGGCGGAGGTGGCGCCCGCAGGCGGGGTCGCGAGCTAGAGTCGTCAGATGGATGAAACGGAGGCCGCCTCCGCTTCTTGCTAGGCTGACGCGATGACTCGACGGCGCGACGCGGTGAGGAATCGGGGGCTCCTCGTGGCGGCCGGACGCGAGGCGTTCGCCGAGCTCGGGCCCGAGGCGACGCTCGAAGAGGTCGCCCGCCGGGCGGGTGTTGGGATCGGGACGCTCTACCGCCACTTTCCGTCGCGCGAGGCTCTGGTCGAGGCCATCTTCGAGGAGCACATCGGCGAGGTGCTCACGGCCGCAGAGGAGGCCGTTGCTGCCGAGGACGCGTGGGAAGGACTGGCCGGGTTCCTCGAGCGGATGCTGGAGCTTCAGGCGCGCAACTTGCCGTTGCGTGCCGTCTTTCTCCGCATCCCGGCCGGGGAGGGCCGGATTGCAGAGCATCGGAGGCGGATCGGACCGTTACTCAAGCGCGTGATCGCCCGCGGCCGGGAGCAGGGGTCTCTGCGGGCCGACTACACCCTCGGCGACCTCTCGTTCGCGATGTGGTCGTTCGCGCCGCTATTCGAAGCGGCGGAGGCGGTCGCCCCGGGCGCGTGGCGACGGCATCTCCGGATCCTGCTCGACGGTATGCGGCCGGCCGCGGCGACGCCGCAGTCGACTCGCGCGCTGAGCGCCCCGCAGCTCGAAGCTGCGCTCGACGCGCTCCGCAACAGCTACCACCGGCGCAGACCCGCGTGACCCAGCCGCCGCGCATCCGCGTGGTCTTCGGCGCCCTGCTGCTCGTGCTGCTGCTGGCGTCGCTCGACCAGACGATCGTCTCGACCGCGCTGCCGACCATCGTCGGCGACCTCGGCGGGATTCAGCACCTCTCCTGGGTGGTGACCGCGTACCTGCTGACCTCGACCGTCTCCGGCCCGTTGTACGGGAAGATCGGCGACCTCTACGGGCGGAAGCTCGTCCTCCAGGCGGCGATCGCGATCTTCCTCGTCGGCTCGGCGCTCTGCGGCATCTCCCAGAACATGGCCGAGCTGATCGCCTTCCGCGCGGTCCAGGGCATCGGCGCGGGTGGCCTGATCGTCACGACGATTGCCGTGATCGGCGACGTCGTCCCACCGCGCGACCGCGGGCGCTACCAGGGGTTCTTCGGCGCCGTGTTCGGCGTGGCGACCGTGATCGGGCCGCTGCTGGGCGGCTTCTTCGTCGACAACCTCTCGTGGCGCTGGATCTTCTACGTCAACTTGCCGATCGGTGCAGTCGCCCTGGTCGTGATCGCCACCGTCTTCCATTCGCCGGCGGAGAAAGTCCGGCGCTCGATCGACTGGCTTGGAGCGGCGCTGCTCGCCGGCGGGCTGGCGTCGGTCGTCCTGTTCACGAGCCTCGGGGGGACGACCTACGGCTGGCACTCCGCGCCCATCCTCGGGCTGATGGTCGCCGCCGCCGTCCTGCTGCCGCTCTTCGTATTCGCGGAGTCGCGCGCGGCAGAGCCGATCATGCCGCTCGGGCTCTTCCGCAACCGCATCTTCGCGGTGACGAGCGCGATCGGCTTCGTGATCGGGCTCGCCCTCTTTGGAGCGATCGTCTACATGCCCGTCTTCCTCCAGATCGTGAAGGGGGAAAGCCCGACCGGCTCGGGCCTGCAGCTGACACCGCTGATGCTCGGCGTCCTGGTCACGTCGATCACGAGCGGGCAGCTGATCTCCCGGCGCGGGCGCTACAGGGTGTTCCCGATCGCCGGCACCGCGATCACGACAGTCGGGCTCTTCCTGCTCTCGCGGCTCGACGTCGGCAGCTCGACCTGGGCGGCCTCCGGCTACATGCTCGTCCTCGGGCTCGGCCTCGGGATGGTGATGCAGGTGCTCGTGCTCGCGGTCCAGAACGCGGTCGAGCACCGGTTCATGGGGGTGGCCACCTCCGGCTCGCTTCTCTTTCGGCAGATCGGCGGGTCGATCGGCGTCTCGCTCTTCGGCGCGATCTTCGCCAACCGGTTGCATGGGAATCTCGCCGCGCGTCTCCCCGGTGTGACGCTGCCCAGCACGGCCGATCCGAAAGCGATCAAGCACCTGCCCGGGCCCGTGCACGACGCCTACGTGCACGCCTTCGCCGCGTCGCTCCGCCCCGTGTTTCTCGTGGCCGCCGCGCTCGGCGTGGTTGCGTTCCTGCTCACCTGGCTGTTGAAGGAGGTGCCGCTGCGCAAGACGACCGGCGCGGGGGAGACCGCCGGCGAGACGTTCGGTCCCAGGGAAGCAGCGGCCTAGCCGGGCTGGAAACAGGCCCTGCAGCGGGCCTGGTACGAGTCGAGGCCGCCGATCACGACCGTTTCGCCGCTGAACGGAGCCGGCTGCCCGTCGACGAGGCGCTGCGTGTACATCGCCGCCTCGCCGCAGCTGTGGCACACAGCCTTGAGCTTGGCGACCTCGTCCGCCATCGCCAGCAGGCGCGGCATCGGGCCGAACGGCTCCTGCCGGTAGTTGAGCTCGAGGCCGGCGATCACGACGCGCACGCCGCGTTCGATCAGCTCCTCGCAGACGTCGATCAGCGAGTCGTCCATGAACTGCCCCTCGTCCACGCCGACGACGTCGCAGCCGGCCGCGAGCGCGAGGATCGCCTCCGGCTTCCGGACGACCCGCGCCGCCATGCGCTGTCCCTCGTGGCTGACGACCTCGTTCACGCTGTAGCGGTCGTCGATCGCCGGCTTGACCAGGATCGCGGACTTGCGGGCGTAGCCGACCCGGCGCAGGCGCCTCATCAGCTCCTCGCTCTTGCCGCTGAACATCGGCCCGCAGATCAGCTCGAGCTGGCCGTGCGGTCGAGCACCGACTTGCTGAGGTGGCGTGTCGGTACTCGCAGCTAGTTCAGGGACGGCACTCACGCCGCGCGATTCTCGCAGCGCGGTCCGACGGCAGGACGGCGAATTCATGGTGCTCGTCGGCCCCTCAGGCTCGGGCGAGACGACGGCGCTTCGGATGCTCACCGCGCTACAGTCGCGCCTTGGAGTCACCACCGACGCCGGCGGCAGTTGTCGACCTCGATCGGCTCGAGTCGAACCTCGCGCGCTGGCAAGAGCACTGCGACCGCATCGGCCTGGCGAACCGGCCTCACGTGAAGACGCACAAGTGCGTCGAGATCGCACGGCGGCAGGTTGCGCTCGGCGCGGCCGGTGTCACGTGCCAGACCCTGTACGAGGCGGAGGTGATGGTCGACGCGGGCATCAAGGACGTGCTCGTCCCGTACAACATCGTCGGCGGCCGCAAGCTCGAGCGGCTCGCACTGTTGCTCGAGCGGGCGACCGTGCAGGTGACCGTCGATGACCCGGAGCTCCTGTCCGGGCTCGGCGGGGCGGCGGGGGACGCAGGCCGCGAGCTGGGCGTCCTGGTCGACTGCGACACGGGCCTCGGCCGGACAGGCGTCGCCTCCCCGGAGGAAGCGGCTGACCTCGCGGCAGCGATCGCTCGCACACCCGGCCTGTGCTTCGCCGGCCTGCTCACGTATCCGTCGCCGCCGGGAACGCATGAGTTCCTCGAGACAGCTTCGGCGCTGCTCGAGCGGCGCGGTCTACCGGCCGAGACCGTCTCGGCCGGTGGGACGCCTTCGATGTGGCGCTCCGATGAGCTGCGGCCCATCGTCAACGAGTATCGCGTCGGCACCTACGCATTCCACGACCGCAGCTCGGTCGCGGCCGGCGCGGCCACCCTCGACGAGGTCGCGCTGACCGTCGCCGCTACCGTCGTCAGCCGCCGCGACGGGCGGGCGATCCTCGACGCGGGCAGCAAGGCGCTCAGCTCCGACCTCGGCGCGGAGGACGGCTTTGGTCTCGTGCTGGAGGCGCCTTCGTCGACGATCGAGCGGCTCAACGAGGAGCACGGCTACCTCACTCTTGCCGGCGGAGATGACCTCGAGCTCGGACAGCAGGTGCGTGTCGTCCCCAACCACGTCTGCGTGGTCGTGAACCTGTCACAGGAGCTCGTTGTCACCCGGGGCGGCGCGCTCGAGGCGTGCTGGGCGGTCGAGCGCGGGCGCTGAGCCGCGCGTATCGTCCGGCCACGGCAACCCCGATCCCCACCGACGACGACGCCGAGCTCCTCCGTGCGCTCCGGGCCGGTGACGAGCACGCGTTTGCCGAGCTCGTCGCCAAGTACGGCCCGTCGCTGCTACGGCTTGCACAGCTGTTCGTGTCGAGCCGCGCCGTCGCGGAGGAGGTCGTGGCGGAGACGTGGCTTGCGGTCTTCACCGGGCTCGAACGCTTCGAAGGCCGTTCGTCCCTGAAGACCTGGTTGTTCCGGATCCTGACCAACAAGGCCAAGACACGCGGCCAGCGTGAGAGCCGCACGGTGCCGTTCTCGGCGCTCGCGGCCGACGGAGACGAGGGCGAGACCGCTGTCGACGTCGACCGCTTCCTCGGGCCCGACAGCCGCCACCCGGGAGGGTGGGCAGTCCCGCCGCGCGGTGTGCCCGAGGAGCGCCTGCTCGCCCGGGAGGTCCGTGAACGGATCGAGACGGCGATCGCCGCGCTACCGCCGAACCAGCGCGCGGTGATCACGCTTCGCGACGTCGAGGGCCTCTCCGCCGAGGAGGCGTGCAACGTTCTGGGCCTCTCGGAGACGAATCAACGTGTACTGCTCCACCGCGCGCGCTCCAAGGTCCGGGCCGCGTTCGAGCGGTACCTCGAGGAGACCGAATGAACGCAATCCGAGACTTGGCCTGTCAGGAGATCGTCGAGCTCGTCACCGAGTTCCTCGAAGGAACGATGGATTCCCCGCTGCGGGCCGCCTTCGAGGCCCACCTCGCCAGGTGCGACGGCTGCACGGAGTACCTCGACCAGATCGAGGCGACGATCATGGTGGCGGGCACGATCGAGCCGGAGGCCCTCTCGCCGGACTTTCGGGCCAGGCTGCTCGAGGCGTTCCGCGATTTCGAGCGTCCGTAGCGAACCGATTGAGACCGAGACCCGAACCAACGAGGAGGTCGCATGAGCCGCTTCGCGGTAGCCGCCGCCGTGTTCGCCGTGCTCGCGCTCGGCACGGCTCCGTCCCTGATCGCCGGGCCGACAGCCGTGGCTCCGGTCGCCAAGCTGAAGACCACGTCCTTCGGCTACGTGCTCACCCGCCGCGATTTCCAGGCGCTCTACTACTGGCAGGCCGAGCAGAAGGTGGGCGGGAAGGTCCGTTGCACCGGTACCTGCGCGAAGCTCTGGCCGCCGCTCCTCGTCAGGTCTGCCGCGATGGTGCCCAGGACCGTCGCGGGGATCAGGGGCCGGTTCGGCGTGATCCGCCGCCCGGGCGGCAAGCTCCAGGTCACCCACCGCGGGCTGCCGGTCTACACGTACGCACACGAAGGCCGGCGCCAGGTGCTCTGCAACAACGTCGATGGGTGGTTCGTCGTCCGCGTGTAGGAGGGATCTAGAGTTGCCGGGGTGAGGCCTCTGATCGGGATCACCTCGTACGCGGAGGAGGCGAGCTGGGGGCACTGGACGCTTCCCGCCGCGCTCGTCCCGCTGTCCTACGTCCGCTCGGTGGAGCTGGCCGGAGGGCGGCCGATCGTCGTCCCGCCGGCGGCCGACGGCGTCGAGGAGACGCTCGACGCGCTCGACGGGCTGATCCTCTCCGGCGGCGCCGATCTCGACCCTGCCGCGGAGCGCGACCGCGGCGAGCTGGCGCTGCTGACGGGAGCGCTCGAGCGTGATCTGCCGGTGCTCGCAATCTGCCGCGGCATGCAACTGCTGAACGTCGCGCAGGGGGGAAGCCTGCACCAGCACCTGCCGGACGTCGTCGGCCACGAGGGGCATCGCGAGAGGCTCGGCGCCTTCTCCGACCATGCGGTCAGGATCGCTCCCGGCTCGCGCGCGGCGGGGATCCTCGGCGAGGAGACGCGGATCAAGTCGACGCACCACCAGGCTCCGGACCGCATCGGCAACGACCTCGAGCCGGTGGGCTGGGCCGAGGACGGAACGGTCGAGGCGCTCGAGCGCACAAAAGGCTCGTTCGCCGTCGGCGTGCTCTGGCACCCGGAGGCGGGAGAGGACAAGCGGCTGTTCGAAGCGCTCGTCGAGGAAGCGCGCACCTACCGCGCCGCCCGCTCGTAACGCTCCGGCGCCGCAGCCGGCATGACGGCTGCGGCACACCACCGAGTGCCGCCAGCACGCGAAGTGGCCGGAGGCTTGCGAGCGGAAAACATCAGAACCTATTTCCGGGGAACCCGGAAATAGGTTCACCGAGCCGGTGGCGCTTTCATCCACCGCTTCCGTTGGCTTTCCGACTGGGCCTTGCGGCCTTCCCCGTACAACCCTCGGAGGCAGCTTCGACTTACTCGCGCTCCGTGCTCGGTGCTCTGCCAACATACGAGAGGCGGCGAGGACATACAAGACCCCCGGAGGCAGAAGTCTGCAAAGAGCGGAAACTTTGTACTGCCGACCCCTTTCGCTGCTACCCTGAGACCACGGACGGCAATGGGTCGTCCCGTGAGATTGAGCTTCTCGTTCCTCCTTCGGGCGTTCCGAGTCGGTCATCTCGGACACGAATCAAGGAGTCGAACAACTACATGTCCCAATCCTTCCGCGCGCTCGGCGTCAGTGCCGAAGTCGCGCACGCGCTCGAGCAGCGCGGCATCACTACCCCGTTCCCGATCCAGGCGCTCGTCCTCCCGGACGCGCTCGCCGGCCTCGACGTGCTCGCCAAGGCGCCGACCGGCTCAGGCAAGACGCTCGCCTTCGGCCTGCCGATCGTGGAACGGACGAAGGCGTCCGACGGCCTGCCGTCGGTCCTGATCCTGGTTCCCACGCGAGAGCTCGCCGCCCAGGTGGCCGGAGAGCTCGAGCTGATCGGCAAGTCGAAGGGCCTGCACGCAGCTGCGGTCTACGGCGGCGCCCCGATCGCCAGTCAGTCCAAGCGCGCCCGGGGCGCGCACGTCCTGATCGCGACGCCCGGCCGTCTCCAGGATCTCGTCGAGCGGCGGCTCGTCTCGCTCGATCGCGTTCGCGTGCTGATCCTCGACGAGGCCGATCGCATGCTCGACATGGGCTTCAAGCCCCAGGTCGACCGCCTCGTCCGCCGGCTGCCGCACGAGCGCCAGACCATGCTCTTCTCGGCAACGCTCGATGGAGAGGTCGGCGAGCTCGCCCGCGCGTACACGAACAACCCGTCGCGCTTCGAGGCTCAGCCGCCGGACGACGTCGAGCAGGGCGAGGTCGCGCACACCTTCGTCCCGGTCACCGCCGACGGCAAGGTCGACCGCCTGATCGAGGAGCTCGAGGCCGAGCGCGGCCTGGCACTCATCTTCGTCCGCACGAAGCGCGGGGCCGACCGGCTGGCCCGCAAGCTGCACGTCCGCGACGTACCCACAGTCGCGCTCCACGGCGACATGTCGCAGGGGCAGCGCGAGCGGGCGCTGGGCCGCTTCCGCTCGGGAGCAGTGAAAACGCTCGTCGCCACCGACGTGGCGGCCCGCGGCCTCGACCTGACGGACATCACGCACGTGATCAACTTCGACCCGCCCGAGGACGGCAACGGGTACATCCACCGTGTCGGCCGCACCGGCAGGGCTGGCCGGGGAGGCACCGGGATCACGTTCGTCCTGCCCGAGCAGCAGGCCGACGTAGGCCGGTTCGCTGCGCGTCTCGGCCACGGAGAGCAGTTCGCGCGCGAAGGCATGCGCGCGGGCCCGGCAAAACGCGTCTACACGAGCCGAAGGGGTCGACGATCGCGGTGGTAACCGCACCCGGGTGGATCGAGGTCGAGGCGCTGCTCGCCGAGCTGGCAGCGTCCCAGGAGAACTTCGTCACCGACAACTCCGACTCGAACTCGATCTCGAGCTACGAGCCTGGCCGTCGTCTGCGACTCGAGACCGGGCTCGACTCAGTGTGGGTCGACATCGAGAGCATCAGGGGATGCTGGGAGACGCTCGAGCGCCTCGGCCGCATCAAGCGGAGCGACGTGCTCGAGCCCGGCCGCCGCTCCGCGTTCATGATGGCGCTCTTCCAGCAGGTGGAGGGCATCCGCCAGGAACGGCGCGGCGAGCTCTACCTCGTGCTCAAGCCGCGCGTCTGAGAGCGGCCGGCAGCGGCCGCTACTGCGGCACGATCGCGTCGCCGAGGCGGACACGCCCCGGCTCGGCGACCTCGCCCCAGACCCCGAAGGGCAGCGGCTCGGTCGTCTGGACGTCGCCTCGGTAATCGGCGAGCGCGTCGAGCGTCGGGAGTGTCCGCGCGCCGGTGTCCGGGTCGCGGCTCGTGACGATGCAGCGGCCGACGTTGCCGCGCACCAGCGCCGTCGCCTCGCCGATGCGAACGCGCCTGCCGATCCAGGAGTCCTCCTCGTGCGGCTCGATGCCCTCCACGCCGAACAGCATCCGGAACCGGCGTGGATCGACCGGCCCGTTTGCGCCCGAGGCCTCGCGCATCGCCTCCAGCGATCCCGTCGAGAGCAGCGTGACGCCCCCACCGCGGCGATCGAGGCCGCCGCCGGGCTCGACAGGCTGCACGAGGCGAAGGGACCGGCCGACAAAGGACGAGAGCGCAGCCGCCCACGGGCCGTCGACGAGCCGCCCTTCGCGGTTGTGCCCGTAGAAGCTGGTCGTCACCGGCTCGGCGAGCTCCACCACGGCTCTGGCGAGGCTGCCGTCGGGAAAGCGCAGTGCAAGGGTCCGCGTCTCCTCGTTCCAGTCGGCCGCAACCCGGAAGAGCTCGCCGAGCTGCTTGCCGTTCAGCAGCCGTCCGTCCTCGCCGATCAGGTGGAAGCGACGGTCCTCGCGGACTCCGGAGGGCTCGAGCAGCACCTCCTCGCGCTGCGCGAGCGCCAGCCCCTTGACGGGTGCGACCGAGATCCAGGCGACACGGGCGTCCATGTTCGAAGTCTCGCAGCCAGGGTATGCGTCAGTCGAACGCATCTCCTACAAGGAGGACGCGCATGATCAAGCTGCGGCGAGAATCGAAGCAGAACCGGGCACGCCGCACGTTGCTCGCAGTCGGCGCCTTCGGTGCTGCTGCCGAGGGCGTCAGGCGCTGGCGGCACCGGCTGCGTCAGGAGCAGCCCGAGCGCTAGTCGTTGGTCTGAGGGGCAGTCCTCACGGGGCTGCCCCTCCTTTCACTTGAGCGTGAGCGTTGTCGAGCCCTTCGAGCCTCCACACGCGATCGAGTTCAGCGAGACGAACGCCCTGGTTGGGCTGATGAAGCGCCCGGCCATCTTCCAGACGACGAGAGAGCCCGTCATCTTCGTCCACTTGAAATGGCCGGTCGCGTCGATCGGGACGCCGAAGACAACCGTCGGGGCGCGGCCCGTACCGCACGCATACGTGAAGCGAAGCTTCTTGCCGGTCGCCGAGACGCCGAGCAACACGCGCATCTCGAAAGGCGTGCTCTTGATCACTCCCTGATACTCCGCCCCCTTCTTCGGGAGCGCTGCGGACGCCGCCAGCGCGGACCCAAGCCCGCACGTGACGATGATCGCCGCCAATGCGATGAACCGTCGCTGCATCTGTGCACCTCTTCTCGGGTTGGGGCACCATGCCGGTACCCCGGCAGAGCTGGACCCAAACGGTCATGTCCGAACGGGACAGTAGGGTGGCGCGCCGTGCGCCTCATCGTTGCCCGCTGCGAGGTCCGTTACACCGGGCGGCTGACCGCCGTCCTGCCCGAGTCGACCCGGCTGCTGATGCTCAAGTCCGACGGCGCGGTCTTGATCCACGCCGACGCCGGTGGCTACAAGCCCCTGAACTGGATGACCCCGCCGACCACGATCGAGGAGGACGGCGACCGGCTCCTGGTTCGCAAGCGGGCCGGGAAGACCGAGGACTGCCTGGAGATCCGAATGATCGAGGTGCTCAGCGACGTCTCCCACGAGATGGGCGAGGCGGCCGGGCTGGAGAAGGACGGAGTCGAGCGCGATCTCCAGGAGGAGCTGGCCGCGCAGCCTGGTGTGCTGGGCGAGGAGCTCCGGCTCGTCCGGCGCGAGTGGCCGACCGACATCGGCCCGGTCGACCTGATGTGCCGCGACGAGGACGACGGCTGGGTCGCGGTCGAGGTGAAGCGGATCGCGGGGATCGAGGCCGTCGAGCAGCTGGTCCGCTACCTGGAGCGGATCCGGCTCGACCCGGCGACGGCCGCGTGCCGCGGGGTGCTCGCGGCCCAACGGTTCCGCCCGCAGGCGCTGACGCTCGCGGAGTCCCGTTCGATCCGCTGCGTGGAGGTCGACCTCGCGGTGCTGCGCGGTGAGCGCGAGCCCGAGCTGACGCTCTTCGGCTGAGCGGCTCGGCTCGTGCCGGCTTAGGAACGATCCATCCACATTCGGTGCTCCAGGCTCTCGCGGCCGCGACTCTGGCCGCATGCAGAGAGAGGTCACCGTGGTGGCGGCCGTGCTCACGCTCGCCGTCGCTCTCGTGCTGCTCTGGCAAGGCGCCGGGCAGGACGCGCCGCGGGTGACGGCGAGCTGGACGCGCACGCCGGGCGTCCTCAACCCCGACGTCCGCCAGGAGACGATCGCCGGGACGATCTGCGTCTCGGGCTGGACTCGCACGATGCGGCCGCCGAGCGAGTACACGTCGTCGTTGAAGGTCGAGCAGATGCGCGAGTACGGCCTCGGCGGCAGCCCGTCCGCCTACCAGGAAGACCATCTGATCAGCCTCGAGCTCGGCGGGCACCCGACCGACCGGCGAAACCTGTGGCCGGAGCCGCGGCCGCACGCCGAGGAGGTCGACCGCGTCGAGAACGAGCTGAACCGGAAGGTCTGCTCCGGCGAGATCACGCTCGCCGAGGGGCAGCGGCGCGAATCGGAGTTGAAGCATCACTCGGGATGACATGATCGTCCCCGTGCTGCTGGAGCTCACTCCCGACGAGGTGCTGACCACCACCCGCGCGGTTCGCAGGCGCCTCGACCTCGAGCGGCCGGTCGAGCGCGAGGTGCTCGAGGAGTGCCTCGCTCTGGCCCAGCAGGCCCCGACGGGGAGCTACGCACAGGACTGGCACTTCGTCGTCGTCACCGATCCGGACCTCCGCGCCGGCCTGGCCGAGCTGTGGCGGCAGGGCGCCGAGAAGTACCTCTCGCGCATTGAGAAGCCCGAGGAGATCCCGGGGATGATGGGCCGCGTCCTGGGCGGCGTCTTCCATCTCCGCGACCACTTGCACGAGGTGCCGGTGCACGTGATCCCTTGCATCCAGGGGCGCACGGACGGCAAGGGCGCCTTCGCCCAGGCGTCACGCTGGGGCTCGATCATGCCGGCAACGTGGAGCTTCATGCTCGCCGCGCGCTCGCGCGGGCTCGGCAGCGTCTGGACGTCGTTCCATCTCGCGCACGAGCAGGAGGCGGCGGATCTGCTCGGGATCCCCTACGACGAGGTGATGCAGGCGGCGCTGATCCCCGTCGCCTACACGATCGGCACGGACTTCAAGCCGGCCGTGCGGGCTCCACTGGACTCGATGGTCCACTGGGATCGCTGGTAACGCGTAGCTGGAGGACGTCCGGGCGGTGATAGTGGCCGGCGGCGTCGAAGCGCTGCCGCTCCTCGTACAGCCGCTCGGGATCGAGGTCGGCATAGAGGATCCCCTCCTCGTCGTAGAGCGGGCCGGCGAGGTAGGAGCCGTCGGGCGCCAGGATCGCCGAGCCGCCACGGCCGAGCGGGTTGATGCCGGCGATCTCCTCGCGGAGCGGGAAGTCCTCCGGGTACGAGGATCCGCGCTGGAAGTGGCACGGGCTGACGACGAAGGCACGGGATTCGCGTGCGATGTGGACGAGCGTTGCCTGCCAGGTGTCGCTGTCGTCGGCGGTCGAAGCGACGTAGATCTCGACGCCGGACTCGTAGAGCGAGAAGCGCGCGAGCGGCATGTAGTTCTCCCAGCAGATCAGGCCACCGATCCGCCCGATCGAAGTCGGGAGCGCGCGGAGGCCACGGCCGTCGCCCTGTCCCCAGACCATCCGCTCGTGGTTGGTCGGCACGAGCTTGCGGTGGTGCAGTGCGAGCTTGCCGTCCGGGCCGTGGTAGAGGAGGGCGTTGTAGAGCGTGCCCGGCCGCTCGGGGTCGCGCTCGTTCACGCCCGTGACGAGCCAGACCTCGTGCTCGCGCGCGATCTCGCCGAGGCGGTCGCAGTCGGGGCCCGGCACGTCCATCGACTCGCGGGAGAGCTGGGCGAACGCGCCTTTCGCGCGTGGGTCGGCCCAGCCGGCAAGGAACTTGGCCCACGCGGAGCTCGGGTACGCGGGCACGAAGGTCTCCGGAAAGACGACGAGCTGTGCGCCGCCGGCCTTTGCCTCCGCGGTCAGCGCTGCCAGCTTGTCAATCGTCCGCGCGCGGTCGAGGATGACCGGCTCGGCCTGGACGCACGCGACGCGGACCGGCGCGTTCATCTGCCGTACACCGAGACGTACCGGTTGCTCTTGGCGTCGAACGGTTGCCGCCGCCAGCCGCCCCAGCGGTTCGCCTCGCCGGCCTCGAACTGAGCGGGGTCGCGGCGGGACATGTCGATCATTATCCGTCCAGCGCCTTCCTGAGCGAGCAGACGTACGTTTCGAGCGCCTGCGGTCCCTCGTCTGCGACCTCGAGCGCGCGCGAGCCGACGACGATTCCGTCGGCGAGTGCGGCCGCCGCGGCGGCGTGCTCGGGGGTCGAGATCCCGAAGCCGGCGTAGAGCGGCTTGTCGGTGGCGGCTCGGGCGCGCTCGACGAGACCGGCCAGGGCAGGAGAGAGGTCGGCGCGGGCTCCGGTTGTGCCGGTCAGCGTGACGAGGTAGAGCCAGCCGTCCGTCTCCGCGGCCGCCAGCTTTACGCGCTCGTCGGTCGAAGTCGGGGCGACGAGCTGGATGCGCCGGAGCTCGGGTCGCTCGCCCGCGGGCAGGTCGGCGATGATCAGGCTGCCGGCGCCGGCGCTGCGGGCGTCGTCTGCGAAGCGCTCCCAGCCGTAGGCTTCGAGGAGCGACGAGTAGGTCATCGGAACGAGCGGCACCTGGACTCGCGCGCGGGTTTCGGCCAGGCAGTCGAGGCACTGTCGCGTGCGCATTCCCGCGGCCAGTGCGCGCTCCGCAGCGCGGCGGATCACGGGGCCGTCCGCGAGCGGGTCCGAGAACGGGAAGCCGATCTCGACCAGGTCGGCGCCGCCGGCTTCCGCCGCGGCCGCGAGCTCGGGCGTATCGCTCCCGGCCATCAGGTAGATGACGAGCGCCTTGCTCACAATCGCCGTAGGCTCGACGGAGGCGATCAAGGAGCGGAGGTGCCGGCTTTGCCGGCGCTGGAGCGGGGCATATGCGCGAGGGCCTCGTCGAGGTCCTTGTCGCCGCGACCGGAGAGGCAGACGACGATCAGGTCGCCTTCCAGCTCGGGTGCGCGGGCGAGTGCGTGCGCCGGCTCGAGCGCCGGGATGATCCCCTCGGTCTCGGCGAGGCGGCGGAACGCCGCGAGCGCCTCGTCGTCGGTGGCGGCCAGGTACTCGACGCGGCCGATGTCCCGGAGGTACGCGTGCTCGGGCCCGACACCCGGGTAGTCGAGGCCGGCCGAGATCGAGTGCGCATCGATGATCTGTCCGTCCTCGTCGGCGAGCAGCGACGAGCGCGCGCCGTGGAGCACCCCCGGCCTGCCCGTGCCGAGGCTCGCGGCGCCGGCGGCCTCGACCCCGTACAGCCGAACGTCGGCGTCGTCGAGGAAGCCGGCGAACATCCCGATCGCGTTCGACCCCCCGCCGACGCACGCGATCGCCGCGTCGGGCAGGCGCCCCGTAGCCTCGAGCACCTGGGCTCTGGCCTCGCGGCCGATCACCGCCTGCAGCTCGCGCACGATCTCCGGGTACGGCTCGGGCCCGACGCAGGAGCCGATCAGGTAGTGGGTCGTCTCGACGTTCGTGATCCAGTCGCGGATCGACTCGCTCGTCGCCTCCTTGAGCGTCTTCGTCCCGAACTCGACCGGGCGCACTTCCGCGCCGAGCAGGCCCATCCGCTCGACGTTCGGCCGCTGGCGTCGCATGTCCTCGGCTCCCATGTAGACGACGCACTCGAGCCCGAAGCGCGCGCAGACCGTCGCCGTCGCAACTCCGTGCTGCCCGGCGCCCGTCTCGGCGACGATTCGTCGCTTGCCGAGGCGCTGCGCCAGCACGGCCTGGCCGAGCGCATTGTTCAGCTTGTGCGCGCCCGTGTGCAGCAGGTCCTCGCGCTTGAGGTAGAGCCGCTTGCCGGGCGCGAAGCGCTCCGCGAGCGTCAACGGAGTAGGACGGCCGCCGTACTCGCGCCCGAGCCGGTCGAGCTCGGCGGCGAAGCTGGGATCTGCCTGAGCCGCTCGCCAGCCGGCGTCGAGCTCGTCGAGCGCCGGGATCAGCGTCTCGGGGACGTACCGGCCACCGTAGTCCCCGTAGCTCATCGGGCCGCCGCCACGAATGCCCGGACACGTGCATGATCCTTCACGCCCGGCTCGGACTCGAGGCTCGAGCTCGCGTCCACCGCCCACGGCCGCACGGCCTCGATCGCCTCGCGCACGTTCTCGGGTCCCAGGCCGCCCGCCAGCACGAGCCGACCGGGCGTCGCGCGGGCGCGGTCGAGGTGCGTCGGGTCGTTCTCCTCCCATGGCAGGTCGACGACCGTCGCGACCCGCTCGCCTGCGCGCAGCAGCACGGCGTCACGACCGCGGACCCGGTCGTCCTCCCGCTCGTAGAGCTGGACGAGGTCGGCCCCGGTCTCCTCCGGATGGCCGACGAAGACGGCGACCGAGAGAGCAGTCTCGGGGACGGGCAGCACCGCCTGCGCCGCGCGAGGGCTCGCCGGCTCGAGGATGAAGCCGCAGAGGTCGGCGCCCGCCTCGGCGGCGACCGCAACGTCCTCCGCGCGCGTCAGGCCGCAGACCTTGACCAGCGGCCTGGAGCTGAGCTCCCGCAGCCTCGCGGCCGGGTCCGCGGCGCGCATCAGCGCGGTGCCGACGAGCACTGCGTCGGCACCGGCCAGCTCGGCCGCGGCTCCCTGCGCTCGCGAGTGGATCGCGCTCTCGGCGATCACGACGCGGTCGCGTGGCGCGTCCGCGACGAGCTTCAGCTGGGCGACACGGTCGATGGCGAAGGTGCTGAGGTCACGGGCGTTGATCCCGATCGGGTCGGCCCCGAGCGCGACTGCGCGCTGCAGCTCGCCGGCGTCGTGCGCCTCGACGAGCGCGTCCAGGCCGATCCGGGTGGCATGCTCGATCAGGCGAGCCGCCGTCCGGTCGTCGAGGTCGCGCAGGATCAGTAGCGCGGCGTCCGCGCCCGCGGCCTTGAGCTCGTCGAGTTGCGCGTCCTCGCGAAAGAAGCCCTTGGCGAGCAGCGGTAGCGACGCGGTGGCCCGGACGGCGCGCAGATCGTCGATCGTGCCGGCGAAGCGCTCGTCGACGAGCACCGAGACCGCGGCCGCGCCGGCCTCTTCGAACGCCGCCGCGAGGATGGCCGGGTCGGCGTCGGGTCGGAGGTCGCCCGCCGACGGCGAGCGGCGCTTGATCTCGGCAACGGCGGCGAGGCCGGGCCCGGCGAGGGCATCGCGGAACCTACCCATCGTTCGAGAATGCGACGAGGGCTTCAAGCCGTTCCGCAGCGGCTCCGGAGTCGAGAGCCCGGCGGGCGAGCTCCAGCCCGTCACGGAGGTCGTCCGCATGTCCGCCGGCGGCGATCGCTCCGGCGGCGTTGAGCAGGATCGCGTCCCGCCGGGCGCCCTGCTCCTCGCCGGAGAAGATCGCACGGATCGTGGCGGCGTTCTCCGCAGGCGACCCGCCGCGCAGCTCCTCGGGCGCACAGCGGGGGACGCCGAGGTCGAGCGGGTCCACCTGGAGCTGGTGCACATCGCCGTCGACGACCTCGCAGACGAGGTTCGGACCGGCCGGCGAGAGCTCGTCGATGCCGAACGCTCCGTGGACGACGAACGCGCGCCGGGCGCCCAGTCGCGCCAGCACCTCTGCGATTGTGCACACGAGGGACGGCTCGTACACGCCGACGATCTGGGCGCGGGCGCCCGCAGGGTTGGTCAGTGGGCCGAGCACGTTGAAGACCGTCCGCGTCGCGAGCTCCAGTCGCACGGGGGCAGCGTGACGGAAGCCCGGGTGGTGCGTCGGTGCGAACAGGAAGCCGAAGCCGAGCTCGTCGATCGAGCGGGCAATTCGCTCCGGTGGCGCTTCGAGCGAGAATCCGAGCGCCTCGAGCACGTCGGCCGACCCCGACGCCGAGGAGACTGCCCGGTTGCCGTGCTTGGCCACAGCTGCCCCAGCGGCCGCAGCGACCAGGGCCGCCCCGGTCGAGATGTTGATCGTTGCCTGGCCGTCGCCGCCGGTGCCCGCCGTGTCGACGAGGTCGTCCCGCCGGGGGCGGACGGCGAGCACGTGGCCGCGGATCGCTTCGGCGAAGCCCGCGATCTCGTCGGGCGTCTCGCCCTTGATCCTCAGCGCAACGAGGAAGCCGCCGATCTGCGCCGGCGTCGCCTCACCCGTCATGATCGCGCCCATGGCCGCGCGCGCCTGCGCGCGATCGAGCGAGCCTCCGTTGAGCAAGCGGGCGAGTGCTTCCTGGATCATCGGTCCAGGAAGTTGCGACAGATTCTGGGCCCAAGAGGCGTCAGGACGCTTTCAGGGTGGAACTGCACGCCGTCGGCCGGCAGCGTGCGATGGCGCACCGCCATCACCTCGCCGTCCTCGGTCGTTGCCGAGACGTCCAGCTCGCCCGGGATGCTGGTGGCCGCGAGCGAGTGGTAGCGACCGGCCTGGAAGCCCTGCGGCAGGCCGGTGAAGATCCCTTTGCCGTCGTGCGTTACCGCGCTGGCCTTGCCGTGGACGAGCTGTCGCGCCTGTCCGATCTCGCCGCCGAAGGCTTCGACGATTGCCTGGTGTCCCAGGCAGACGCCCAGCGTGGGTGTCGTCGGCGCGAGGCGGCGGACGATCTCGACGGTGGCACCCGACTCGCCGGGCCTGCCCGGCCCGGGCGAGACGACGAGGTGGGACGGAGCGAGCCGTTCGGCGGCATCGGCGTCGATCTCGTCGTTCCGGCGGACGACCACCTCGGCACCCAGTTCCTGGAACAGGTGGACGAGGTTGTAGGTGAAGGAGTCGTAGTTGTCGACGAGGAGGATCACGGGGATCTCAAGCGTACGTCGCCCGGGTAGATTTGCGCGTGTGGCGCGCTCCGTGATCGTCTCGGCCGTCCGCACGCCGTTCGGCAAGCTGGGCGGCGGGCTCGCCGGCCACACTGCGAGCGAGCTGGGCGCGATCGCCATCCGAGCGGCGCTCGACCGAGTGGACGTCCGCGACGACGAGGTCGAGTACGTGACGATGGGGCAGGTGCTTCAGGGCGGCGCCGGGCAGGCGCCGGCCAGGCAGGCTGCCGTGGGGGCCGGGCTGCCGGTCGAGGTGCCCTCGGACACGATCAACAAGGTGTGCGCATCGAGCATCCGTGCCGTCGAAATCGCAGACACGATGATCCGCGCCGGCGACCACAGGGTCATCGTCGCGGGCGGAATGGAGTCGATGTCGAACGCGCCTTATGCGCTGAAGCGGGCCCGCTTCGGCTACAAGCTCGGCGACGGCACGCTGATCGACCTGCTGGTCCACGACGGCCTCACCTCCAGCTTCGACAACCGGCACATGGTCGAGCAGGCCTCCTTCGTCTCGCGCGAGCTCGGGATCACGCGTGAGGAACAGGACGCGTGGGCGCTGCGCTCACACCAGCGGGCGGTGGCGGCCGCGGACGAAGGACGATTCGCGGACGAGATCGTCCCGGTCGGCGAGGTCACAGCCGACGCCGGCCCGCGCCGCGACACGACGCTCGAGAAGCTGGCCAGGCTGCCGCCGGTGTTCGATCCCGAAGGGACGACGACCGCCGGCAACGCACCCGGCGTCAACGACGGTGCCGGCGCGCTCGTGGTCACGAGCGAGGAGTTTGCGAAAGAGCGCGGGCTCGAGGTGCTCGCGACCATCCTCTCGCAGGGGTACGTGGCCGACGAGTTCGCGTATCTCGCGCGAACACCCGCGAGCGCGGGCAAAGTCGCGCTCGAGAAGGCGGGCAAGCAGATCGGCGACGTCAGGCGCGTCGAGGTCAATGAGGCGTTCTGCTCGGTCGCGGTCAACTCTGTGCGGATGCTCGACGCCGATCCCGAGAGCGTGAACGTGAACGGCGGCGCAGTCGCGCTGGGCCATCCGATCGGCGCCTCGGGCGCGCGCATCCTGACGACGATGATCTACGAGCTGCGACGCCAGGGCGGCGGGCTCGGGCTCGCCGCGATCTGCTCCGGGGGCGGGCAGGGCGACGCGATTCTGATCGAGGTCTAGGCATGAATTTCCGGCACGTGCTGGTCGTCGGTGCCGGCCAGATGGGCGGCGGGATCGCGCAGGTCGTCGCGGCCTCTGGACGGCGGGTCTCGCTCCATGATGCCGCGCCGGGAGCGGTCGAGCGAGGCCTGGAGGCGATGCGGAAGAGCGCGGCCAGGCTGGCTGAGAAGGGCGGCCCGGACCCTGACGAGGTGCTCGGACGCGTTGAGCCGGCGGACGACCTGGTCGCCGCCGACCTGATGATCGAGGCGGTTGTCGAGGACGCCGCGGTGAAGTCGGAGATCTTCCGGCGGGCCGACGATGTCCTCCCTGAGACCGCGGTCCTCGCCTCGAACACTTCCTCGATCCCGATCGCCTCCCTCGCCGCGGCGACCGGCCGGCCCGACCGCGTGATCGGGATGCACTTCTTCAACCCGGTGCCGGTGATGACGCTGGTCGAGGTCGTGCGCGCGCCGGGCACCTCCGAGGAGACGGCGACGGCGATCGTCGAGCTCGCCCGCGAGCTCGGGAAGACGCCCGCGGAGGCGAACGACTTTCCCGGCTTCGTCTCCAACCGGATTCTGATGCCGTTCATCAACGAGGCGGTCTGGGCGCTGCACGACGGTGTGGCAGAGGCGGAGGCGATCGACACGATCGCGAAGCTCGGCTTCAACCATCCGATCGGGCCGCTCGCACTGGCGGACCTGATCGGTCTGGACACGTGCGTGGCGATCATGGACGTGCTGCACCAGGGGCTCGGCGACGACAGGTACGCGCCCTGCCCGTTGCTCCGCGAGCACGTGGCCGCGGGCCGCCTGGGCCGGAAGAGCGGGCGCGGCTTCTACTCGTACTAGACTCGCGGGTCCGATGGACTTCGAGCTGACGCCCGAGCAGCGGGAGATCCAGGGGCTCGCGCGCGAGTTTGCCCGCGCCGAGATCGAGCCGCACGCTGCCGGGTGGGACCGCGAGCACCGCTTCCCGAAAGAGCTCTTCCCGAAGCTGGCGGAGCTCGGGCTCATGGGTGTCTGCGTCCCGGAGGAGTACGGCGGCGCGGGAGCGGACTTCGTCTCGTACATCCTCGTGCTCGAGGAGCTCTCACGGGGGGATGCGGGCGTGGGGGTGACGGTCGCCGTGCACACGAGCGCGGTGACGTTGCCGATCCTGACCTTCGGCACCGACGAGCAGCGCTCCCGATTCGTCCCGCCGCTCGCGCGCGGCGAGCTGCTCGGGGCGTTTGCCCTTACCGAGCCCGAGGCGGGCTCGGACGCCGGTTCGCTGCGTACCTCGGCAACGCCCGACGCCGGCGGCTGGCACGTCTCCGGCTCGAAGCGGTTCATCTCGACGGCCCGCCAGGCGGGGACGTTCCTCTTTTTCGCTCGAACCGATCCGGAGACGTCGACCGCCGGGGGTGTCTCGGCCTTCATCCTCGACGCCGACCACGTGCAGGTGACGCGCGACGAGGAGAAGCTCGGGCTCAACTCGACGACGACGAGCGACATCGTGGTCGACGCGCATGTCGCATCCGATCGCCTGCTGCACGAGGAGGGGAAGGGCTTCCGGGTCGCGATGGCGACGCTCGACGGCGGCCGGATCGGGATCGCCGCCCAGGCGGTCGGGATCGCCCAGGCGGCGTACGACGCGGCGCGGTCCTATGCGCTGGAGCGCAAGCAGTTCGGCAAGCCGATCGCCGAGCTCCAGGCGATCCAGCACAAGCTCGCGAACATGTCGATGGAGATCGACGCCGCGCGGCTGCTGACACTGCGCGCCGCCTGGCGGAAGGCAACGGGACAGTCGCACACGGAAGAGGGCGCCAAGGCCAAGCTGTTCGCGTCGGAGATGGCGCGGCGGCAGACGTCGGAGGCGATCCAGATCTTCGGCGGCTACGGGTATACGAAGGAGTTCCCGGTCGAGCGGTACTACCGCGACGCCAAGATCACCGAGATCTACGAGGGCACGAGCGAGATCCAGCGGCTCGTGATCGCGCGCTCGATCCTCGGCCTCCGCGAGCAGGCGCTCGCCTCCGGGTAATGGCCCGCAAGCGGGACGAACCGGTCCGCCTCACCCGGATCTACACCCGCACCGGCGACGCCGGCGAGACGGCGCTTGGTGACGGCTCGCGCGTGCCGAAAACCGACGCGCGCGTGGTCGCCTACGGTGCGGTCGACGAGCTCAACTCTCTGCTCGGGGTCGTACTCGCCGGCGACGTGCCTGCCGAACAGAGGGAACCGCTGGAGCGGATCCAGAACGAGTTGTTCGACCTCGGTGCGGATCTGTCGGTGCCGTACGCAGAGGGAGACGGGAAGCTTCGCGTCGAGCAGGCGCAGGTGGACGAGCTCGAGCGGCTGTGCGACCGGTTCAACGAGCCGCTGTCGCCGCTGAAGAGCTTCGTGCTCCCGGGTGGGAGCGAGGCGGCGGCCCGGCTCCACGGCGCCCGCACGGTCTGCCGGCGGGCCGAGGTCGAGGCCCTGAAGGTCTCACCTCGGAACCCGCTCGCGGTCACCTACCTGAACCGCCTTTCCGACCTGCTCTTCATTCTCGCGCGCTCGGCGAATACCGGTCGGCCGGAGCCGCTCTGGAAGCCTGGCAGCTCGCGGTAGCCGCAGCCGGCTCGTTCGTCGCGGGATACCTCGGCTCCGCGCTCGGGCTGGTCCTCGGCACGTTGCGGCTGCCCCTGATCATCCTGCTCGCCTCCAGTCCCGGCACGGCCGCGGGCACGAATATCGGCATCAGCGCAGCTTCCGCTGCCGCCGGCTCGGTGCGTCACGCGCGGGCGGGACGCGTCTCGTGGCCGGTCGTCGGCTGGATGCTCCCGCCGTCCGTTGCCGGAGCGTTCCTCGGCGGCTACTTCGGCGGCGAGATACCTGATCAGGTCCTGCTCGGCGTCGCCGCCGCGATCCTCCTCTTCAACGGCGTCGACCTGCTCGTCCGTCCTTTCCATGCCGCTCCGCGCACGCGGCTCCGCATCGCGCCCGCGGTCGTGGGAGGCTTCGGGATCGGCGCGCTCGGCGGCGCGATCGGCGTGATCCTCGGGACGATGCGGATGCCGGTGCTGCTACGTGGTGTCGGGATGACGGCGGCGCGTGCGGTCGGCACCAACCTCGTCGTCGGGTTCGCGGTCGGCGTCGTCGGCCTGGCCGCGCACGCGGCCCGGCTCGAGGTCGAGTGGAGCCTGCTCGCGGCCGGCGCCCCCGCGGCATTGGTCGGCGGCTGGCTCGGCGCGAAGGTGACCGGGCGGCTGTCCGAGCTCGTCCTGCGGCGCGCGATCGGCGCCGCGCTGGTCGTGATCGCGGTCGCGCTTGCCGTCGAGGCGGCCCTGTCCTAGGTGGGCTTGGCGGCCGCCACGATGGCGAGAATGGCGGCGATGCGGACCGGAGACGCTCGAGTGGAGGTCTAGATGGAGCCGGCTCCGCCACCTGCGTCCGCCCGGGCGCTGCTCGGGCCGGGCCTGTTCGTGGGGGCGGCCGTGGTCGTCGCGAACGGGCTGAACGCGGCTTTCCAGATCGCGCTGGCCCGCATCCTCGATCCGTCGGAGTACTCGCTGCTGGTCGCGCTCGTCGTCGTCACGCTGATCGCCGCGGTCCCGCCGCTCGCGTTCCAGGCCGCGGTCGCTCGCGAGATGGCCGTCGCCCTCGAGGAAGGCCGGCGGGGCGACGCCGGCGCCTCGCTCCGTGACACCGTGCGCGGGCTCGTCCCGTGGGCCCTCGGCGTGCTCGTAGCCGGCGCAGTCGCGGGCGGGGCGCTCGCTGCGAGCGGCCGCGGCGACGCCGGCGCGACGGTCGCCACCGCGGCGACGATCTCGGCTGCGCTCGTCATCCCGGCAGTCTGGGGTGGGCTTCAGGGCGCTCGCCTCTTCGTCACGCTCGGCCTGGCTCACCTGACCTTCGCCGGCACGCGTTTCGCGGCCGGCCTCGGGATCGGGCTCGGCGGTGGCGACGCCGCGGCCGTGATGGGCGGGTTGGCGGCGGCGACCGTGTTCACGCTGGCGGTCACCTTCCTTCCGTTACGCGATCTCTGGCGGGATGCCGTGCGGTCCGGAGCCCGGCGCCTGGCGACGCTCCCGAACGCCGCGGCCGCGACCGGGCTGACGGTGCTGACGGCGCTCGCGAGCGTCGACGTGCTCGTCGCGAAGCTCGCGTTCCCCTCGGCGACGGCCGGCGCCTACGGCGTTGCGTCGGTGGGGGCGCGTGTGCTTCTGCTCGTTCCCATCGGCGTGACGACGGTTCTCTTCCCGCGCGTCGCGGTACTCCGCGACCCGCGACGCGAGCGTCGCCACCTGCTGGTGGGCCTCGGCGTGGTCGCCCTGCTCAGCGCAATCACGACCACGCTCCTCTGGGTCTTCGCCGACGAGCTGATCCGGCGCATCTTCGGCGCCGACTACGCGGCCGCCGGCTCGTGGCTGGGCCCTCTTTCGCTGGCGATGGCGCTCTACGCCCTCGCCACGGTCTACCTCTACCACTTCCTCTCGCTCGCCCGGACGCGCTTCGCGCTCGTGCTCGCCGGCGTGTTCGCTGCTCAGCTCGTCGCGTTTGCCGTCCTTCACAGCCGGCCGGCCGAGCTGGTCGGCGTGCAGATCGCGGCGGCCGCGGTCACGCTGGCTGCGGCCGAGCTGTGGTATCTCCTGCGGCACTGACGTCTTGTACGTCTGCTACGAAGGGGCTGCGCAAGCGCCTCCGGTGACGGAGCCTTGCAGGTCGGACGACGAGGGAGCAGCACGATGAGCATTCCTGACGGATCCCAACGCCCCCCGCTCCGCTACAGGCGGTTCGGCGGCGGCTACCGCCGCGAAGACGTCGAGTTCGCGCTCGCCGAAATGCGCCTCACCCTGCGCCAGCTCGACAACGATCTCACGTCGCTCCACGACCGCAACCGCGAGCTCGAGGGCGAGCTGGCCAGAACCCGCTCCGAGATCGAGGCGTTCCGCGCCAAGGAGCACGAGCTGTGGCAGACGATGTCCATCGCGCTCCGTCGCGCCGAAGAGATCGAGGAAGGCGCGACCGCTCGCGCGCGGGAGATCGTCGCGCAGGCCGAGGAGGCGGCGACGCGCATCCGCTCCGACGCCACCAGCCGGATCGAGGACACGAGAGCGCAGTTCAACGAACTGCTGCGCCTGAAGGACAACTTGCTCGAGGAGATGCGACGCGTCGTCGGCGACTTCGACCACGCGATTTCCGACGTCGGGCGCCGCGAGCAGCTCTTCCCCGTCGTCATGCAGGACGCTGCGGGGGAGGCTCGCCCCGAGCC
>DATCPA010000128.1:0-2409 GCA_036564335.1 Gaiellaceae bacterium | reverse complement strand
CGTCAAGCTCCTCGACCACCCGGCCGATGAACTCACTGCCGACGATGCTCAGATGGCGGAGCGGGTCGCCCGTCGCGAGCCGGCCCTCGTCGTGCAGCAGTGCGAGCCTCGCCGACGTGCCGCTTCCGCACGGTGAGCGGTCGACCTCGCCGTCGGCGAAGACGGTGACGTTCCGCTGCGTCAACGGCGTCTCACCCTCCTCCTGCCAGAAGATCACGCCGTAGACGTCGCGCAGCTCCGGCTCGTGCGGATGGACGACCTCATGGTCGCGCTCGAGGTCGGCCTTGATCGCCCGGCCCAGCTCGATCAGCCGCGGCAGCTCGACCGGCTCGACGCGTTCCTCGAGCGAGGCGTAGAACGCGCCGCCGAAGGCGACGTCCACCTTGCAGCCAGCCGCATCCAGATTCCGTGCGTGGACGAACGCCGGCACGTTTCGAAAACGCACCGAGTCCACACGGCCGTCCTCAACCCGCGCGACCGTCGGCAGCCGCCCCGACGGCACGTCGACGACGACCTCCGGCCCCTTGACGCGACCGCTCTCGACCGCCCAGGTGACGAGCGCGATCGTGCCGTGGCCGCACGCGGTCGAATAGCCGGCGTTGTGGAAGAAGACGACGCCGAGATCGGCGCCCTCGTCCTCCGGCTCGGTGACGAAGCAGCCGTACATGTCGGCGTGGCCGCGTGGCTCGAAGACGAGCAGCCGCCGGATGTGGTCGAGGTGCTCGGCGGCCCAGCGGCGCTTGTCGAGGATCGTCCGCCCCCGGAGCCGCTCGACACCGCCGGTGACGATGCGGAACGGCTCGCCGCCGGTGTGGTAGTCGACGGTGGAGACCGGGGTCAACTGCCGGTGAAGTTCGGCGGGCGCTTCTCGAGAAACGCCGCGACGCCCTCGCGGAAGTCGTCCGTCTTCGTCGCCTCGGTCTGCAGCTCGGCCTCGAGCGCGAGTTGCTCGTCGAGCGTGGCGTTCGCGGCCTCGTCGAAGAGTCGCTTCGACATCCCGATCCCGCGCGTCGGACGCGCCGCGTAGTCCGCGGCGAGCTCCGCGGCCCGAGCGGCCAGCGAGTCGGCCTCGACGATCTCGTCCACCAGCCCCCAGGCGAGGGCCTCGGCCGCAGTCAGCTTGCGGTTCGAGGACATCCAGGTGAAAGCGCGTGACGGCCCCAGCAGCCGCGTGATGAAGTAGGTGCCGCCGGCGTCGGGGACGAGCCCGATCCCGATGAAACCGGGCACGAGGCTCGCACTGTCGGCGGCCAGCCGGTAGTCGCAGACGCAGGCGAGGGAAAGCCCCGCGCCCGCCGCCGCCCCGTTGATCGCAGCGATCACAGGCTTTTCGAGCGCGCGGATCGCCCGCACGTTCGGGTGGTAGGTCGCCTCGAGATGCTCGCCGATGTCGTGGTCGAGGTCGCGGAACTCGTTCAGGTCCTGGCCGGCGCAGAAGCCGCGGCCCGCGCCGGTGATCACGACCGCGCGCACGTCCTGCGCGGCAGCCTCCTCCAGCGCGGCACGCAGCGCAGCGTGCATCTCTGTCGTGAAAGCGTTGTACGCGTCCGGGCGGTTGAGCGTGATCGTCAGGACGGCGCCGTCCCGGCTGGTCTCGACCTCGGCCACGCGGCGCAGCCTATCGCCCGGCTGGTATCACTGGGTCATGGGAGCGTTGAGGCTCGTCTCGCTGGATGAAGCGCCGCTCGACGCCTACTCGCGCGTCGTCACCGAGGTCGCACGACTGCTTTCGCCCTCGGTCGCGAACCTGCGGGTGTCGCGGCGCGTCGGCCGGGGCCGGCGGCTCGACGGCGGCGGGAGCGGCGTCGTGATCACGCCAGACGGCTTCGTGCTCACCTCGGCGCACGTCGTCGCCGGCACCGACCGTGGGGTCGCCTCGTTTGTGGACGGACGCGAGCTCGGCGTGGAGGTCGTCGGCTCCGACCCACTCTCGGACCTCGCCGTCCTGCGAACGGAGTCGAACGACCTCGTCGCCGCCGAGCTCGGCGACGCCGACACGCTTCAGGTCGGCCAGCTCGTGGTCGCGATCGGGAACCCGAACGGGTTCGCCGGGTCCGTGACCGCGGGCGTCGTCTCTGCACTCGGCCGCTCGCTGCCGACCCGCTCCGGCTCGGCCACCCGCATCGTCGAGAACGTGATCCAGACCGACGCCGCTCTCAATCCGGGGAATTCGGGCGGGGCGCTCGTGGACGGTACGGCCCACGTCGTCGGCATCAACACCGCGGTCGCAGGCGTGGGGCTCGGCCTCGCCGTTCCGATCAACGCCACGACGCGCAAGATCGTCGGGGCGCTGATGAGCGAGGGCCGCTTCCGCCGTGCCTACCTCGGGATCGCGGGTGGCTCGCGTCCTCTGCCGCCCCGGCTCGCCGGCGCCCTCGGCCGCAGCACCGGGATCGAGGTCGTTCAGGT
>DATCPA010000113.1:0-12877 GCA_036564335.1 Gaiellaceae bacterium | reverse complement strand
GAGCTGGCGGAGCGGCTCCTCGAGCGCGCGGACGATGATCTGCGCCCCCGTCCGCTCGTCCGGATCGCCGAAGCCGTCCAGCTTGATCGACTCAGCCGCGTTCAGGAGCGCGACACCCCCGCCGGGGACGATGCCCTCTTCAAGCGCGGCACGGGTCGCCTGGAGCGCATCCTCGACGCGGTGCTTCTTCTCCTTCATTTCTGTCTCGGTCGCGGCGCCGACCTTCACGACTGCAACGCCGCCGGCGAGCTTCGCCAGCCGCTCCTGCAGCTTCTCGCGGTCGAAGTCGGAGTCGGTGTTCTCGATCTCGGCCTTGAGCTGCTTGATGCGGCTCTTGATCGCGTCCGAGTTGCCGGCACCGTCGATGATCGTGGTCGCGTCCTTGTCGACGACCACCTTCCGGGCCTTGCCGAGCTGCGAGAGCTTCGTGTTCTCCAGCTTGAGGCCCATCTCCTCAGTGATCACCTCGGCGCCCGTGAGGATCGCGATGTCCTCGAGCATCCGCTTGCGGCGATCGCCGAAGCCCGGCGCCTTGACGGCGACGGCTGTGAACGTGCCACGCAGCTTGTTGACGACGATCGTCGCGAGCGACTCGCCCTCGACGTCCTCCGCCACGATCAGCAGCGGGCGGCCGGCCTGAATCACCTGCTCGAGCACGGGCAGGATGTCCTTGACGGCTCCGATCTTCTGGTTCGCGACCAGGATGTACGGGTCGTCCAGGACTGCCTCCATGCGCTCGGCGTCCGTGATCATGTACGGCGACAGGTAGCCCTTGTCGAACTGCATGCCCTCGGTGAACTCGAGCTCGAGGCCGAACGTCTGGCCCTCCTCGACGTTCACGACGCCGTCCTTGCCGACCTTCTCGATCGCGTCCGCGATCACGTCGCCGATCTCGCGCTCGCGCGACGAGATGCTGGCGACCCGGGCGATGTCCTCCTTGCCGTTGACCTCCTTGGACTGGCCCTTGAGATCCTCGACAACCGCGTCGACGGCCGCCTCGATGCCGCGCTTGAGCGCCATCGGGTTCGCGCCGGCGGCGACGTTCTTCAGGCCCTCGCGGACGATCGCCTGCGCGAGCACTGTCGCCGTCGTGGTGCCGTCGCCCGCAACGTCGTTGGTCGCCGTGGCGACCTCGCGCACGAGCTGGGCGCCCTGGTTCTCGAATGCGTCCTCGACCTCGATCTCACGTGCGATCGTGACGCCGTCGTTGGTGATGGTGGGCGCGCCGAACTTCTTGTCGAGCACGACGTAACGCCCCTTCGGGCCAAGGGTGACCTTGACCGCGTCGGCGAGGATGTTCACACCACGCTCGAGTGCGCGACGTGCATCCTCGTTGAACTTCAGCTCCTTGTGAGCCATCGCATTCCTCCGTTAATGAGTTGGTTAGGCCTTGGCGCCGGCGAGGGCGCGCTTGCCCTTGGCCTTGGCCGGTTCAGGCACGACCTTCGCGAGCACGTCCGACTCGCGCAGGATGAGAAGCTCGTCGATACCGACTTTGACCTCGGTACCGCCGTACTTCGAGAAGATGATCTCTTCCCCGACTGCGACCTCGAGCGGGATCAGCTCCCCGGACGACTCGGCACGAGCGCCGGGGCCGACCGCCAGCACGCGACCGCGCTGCGGCTTCTCCCTGGCCGTGTCGGGCAGGACGATCCCGCTGAACGTCATGTCCTCTTCCTCGAGAACCTCGACGATGAGCCGATCGCCAAGCGGCTGTAGATTCATTCCGCGACCTCCGATTCGTACGTGTGAGTAGGTAGCACTCTCTGACCGAGAGTGCCAACGCATCATAGCGAGTCCGAGCCCGGCCTTGCAAGAATCTTAGTGCGTTCGACTTAGATCGACCGGGGTAGGCTCGACCGGTGCAACGGGAGTTCTCGGCCGGAGGCGTGCTCGTACGGCGATTGGGGGGCCGCTGGATGGTGGCGGCAATCCGTCCCGCCGGCAAGCGGGAGGGCATCTGGGCGCTGCCGAAGGGGCGAATCGGCCCGGGCGAGGACCCGGCTGCGACCGCGGTCCGGGAGGTCGAGGAGGAGACCGGTGCCCGCGGGCGACTCGAGAGGAAGCTGGGCGATGTCCGCTACGTGTTCACCTGGGAGGGCGAGCGCGTCTTCAAGGTTGTCAGCTTCTACCTGCTCCGGTACGCGGGCGGCCGTCTCGGCAGGCTTGCCGCAGAGCACCGCCACGAGGTCGCCGAGGCGCGATGGCTCCCGCTCGAGGAGGCTCCGAAGCTGCTCGCCTACAAGGGTGAGCGCGAGATGGTCCAGAAGGCGCTCGCAGCCCTGGCGGGCGAGCCTCTATGATGGCCGCGCTCTCCCCGGCAGGCCATGGACGCCATGTACGCCCTGAACTTTTATTCCCCGATCGTCGAGGGCCAGCTTCGCACCGGCCGCAAATCGGCGACGATCCGGCTCGGCGACAAGTCCGGGAAGTACCGGAAGGGGATGATTGTTGCCGTGCTCGCCGGCGCCCGCTTCGGACCGCGGACAAAGGTCTTCGACGCGGTCATCGACAAGGTCGAGGTGAAGGCGCTGGGCGAGCTGTCGCCCAACGAGATCGAGCACGACAACCCGGAGATCCGCCGGGTCGAGGACATGGCGCAGTTCCTGGGGACGCTCTACAACCGCGAGGTTTCGGAGAACGACCTCGTCACGCTGATTCGTTTCTCCGAGATTCGCGCGTAGCGTCGGGTCAGGAGACGACTGCCTGAGCAAGGCCGGCCGCGCCGCCCCCGCCGGTGCCGCCCGGCCCTCCGGACCCGCCGTTCCCACCCGAACCGCCGTTCCCGAACTTGATCGTCGAAGCGCCGTCGAGGCTGGCGCTCGAGGTACCCGCCTTGAAGATCCCCACGCTCGGGCCGCCGGCGCCCCCGCCGCCCCCGCCGCCACGCCCGCCTGCACCGCCGTGGCCTCCGTCGCCCCCGGCGCCGACATCGGACGTGCAGTCGGTGTCTCCACTGCTCCCGACACCGCCGGGCCCGCCGAACCCGCCTTCGCCGCCACCGCCGCCCGCGCCGCCGTTGGTGGCCGCGATGTAGACCTCAATTCCGACGACCGTCGAGTTGTAGAGGTACATCCCGAAGGACCCACCGCCCGCGCCGCCGCCGACGCCCGGGCCGCCGCCGGTACCGCCGCCACCGCCGCCACCACCAGGGTTGCCTGTTCCGTCGATCACGAAGGTCGCGTGCTGGCCTCCGCCTCCGCCTCCGCCGCCGCCGCCGTTTCCGGGCGAACCGGCAGTGCCCGCACTCCCGCCCTGGCTGACCCAGAGGGCGCCTGCACCTGCGACCGAGTTGTTGCCCCCGGCGCCCGGCCCACCGGGAGAGCCGTTCTCCCCCGCGTCGCCTTTAGCACCGGCGTGGCCCGGGTTACCGCTTCCGCCGCCTGCACCGCCTGCGGCGAAGATCCCCGGGTGCCCGTCCTCACCCGCCGAGCTGCCATAGCCGCCGTTCCCGCCGGTGCCGCCCGAACGGCCGGCAGGACTGGATCCGCCCCGTCCGGCCAGGTCGTAGCCCGCTGCGAACGACTCGTTCGAGTTGCAGTAGGACCCTGCGTAGCCGACCCCGCCGCCGGGCCCGCCGGCTGCTCCCGACCCGCCGGTGGAACCGGCGACGCCCGGAGCTCCGTCCCCGGCGGTCGCGACCGCGCGCTGCAGGGTGACCGTCGCCCCGTTGATCGCGCGGAGTCCGTACGCGTCCCGCACTCCCGCTCCGCTCGTCCCGTGGACGGCCAGGAGCTGGAGGAGGACGTCAGCCACGCCCGAGACCAGCAGCCCCTCGGGCGAGCCCGTGATGACCGGCACGCCGTCCGGATACTGGTCGCGGCGTTGCCAGGTCGCCGGGTCGTACCCGCCGTAGAGCCTGATGCCGGAGGAGAGCGTCACCCGGCCGTATTGGCCGAAGGCGACGAGAACGTAGCGAGTGGTTCCGGCCGCCGCGACCGCCGCCTGAACCTGTCGCTTGGGCTGTGCCCTCGTGCCCGGGTTGGCGTCGCTGCCGGTGGCCGAGACGAAGATCGCGTCCGTCTCGGTCCCGTCGATCCCGTCGCAGTTCGAGTCGAGGAAGCCGAGGTCGGGCAGGTCGGGCGCCCCGGGATGAATCGCAGGGCTGCTCGGGGCACAGTCGTGCGCGTCGTCGTAGCCATCGTTGTCGGAGTCCTTCGCCGGGGTGGGCGTCGGGGTCGGAGTCGGCGTGGGCCTGGGCGTGGGAGTCGGCGTCGGCGTCGGCGTCGGCGTCGGCGGCGGGAGATGGCCGTGCGCGCGCGTCCCACGGAACAGCTGTGCGAGGGCTTGGTTTCCGGCGCCGTCGAGGACCGGCCGGGAGGTCGTCCTCCGGTATCGCACCGTCGGCCGCACCTTGGAGTCCGGGCTCACTTTCTCCCTGAGCAGGATCACGAACGTACGACCGCTCGCTGCTCCAACCGCGAGGATCTTGTAGCCCGCAACCGCGAAGGGGTACGCCCCGTCGTTGTCGCGTGCGTGACGGATCCGCTCCGAGTACGTCAGCCGGACACGGTCCGCGCGCGCGTTGCCGTTCAGATCGACCATCGCGGCCGAGACGATGCGGGGAGGCTTCGTGTCCCGCGCAGCCGTCGGAACCAGCACGACGAGGGCCGCCACCAGAACCGCCACTGGACTCGTCCATAGCCTGATCACAGCCTGCCTCATCCCACCCCGTGCCTTGGCGTCGGCGACAGCCAGCCCGACACCCTTACATACGAGCGCGTTTATGTCGAACGGCGAATCTGTGTCCCGAACAGCTCACGTGAGCGCAAGGGGCCGGCGCACGCTTCGCAGTCGACGGCGAAGACCGAGCTGAACGGCTCGTTGCAGGCCGGACAGCGGTGGAGCGTCGGCCCACCGCACGCGGGGCACCGATCAGGCAGCTCGGCCTCGAACTCCTCGAACCACCGCTGCGCGGCGCCGCAGTCGAGGCAGACGGCGACCCAGTCGCCGAGCACCTTGCGCCGCTCCTCTCTGAGCCAGTCCGAGGCCTTGCTCACGCGGTCACTGTAGCCCGGTCACCATGGGTCGAGCGGATAGAGTTCCGCCTCGTGGCGATCGCGCGTGAAGCCGAGCCGGTCGGCTCGCTGACCGAGGTGAGAGAGGCGGGTCTCGACCGCGACGACCTGCTCACGGTTTACCGGAACATGCTGGTCACGCGCGGGATCGAGGAGCGCGGCCACATCCTCTACAAGCAGGGCAAGATCCCCGGCTCGTTCTATACGGGCCGCGGAAACGAGGGTGCCGCTGTCGGGATCGCAACCGCGATGGGCCCCGACGACGTCGGAGCGCCCCTCCACCGCGACCTGGGCGTCCACATCACCCGCGGTGTCGAGCCGTGGCGGATCTTCGCGCAGTTCATGGGCCGCGCGGACGGCCCCACGCGCGGGAAGGACGGCAACGTCCACATGGCCGACGCACGGCTGGGCCTGATCGCGATGGTCAGCCACCTGCCCGCGATGCTGCCGGTCGCGGTCGGCGCCGCTCTGGCGTTCCGCATTCGCGAGGAGCCCCGGGTCGCCCTCGCCTGGTTCGGCGAAGGCTCCTCCGCGCGCGGCGACACGCACGAGGGCATGAACCTCGCCGGTGTCCGCCGTCTCCCGGTCGTGTTCATCTGCGACAACAACCAGTGGGCCTACTCGACGCCGACGCACCTCGAGTACGCGACCGACCACGTCGCCGACCGCGCCCAGGCATACGGCTTCGAGGGTGTCGTCGTCGACGGCACCGACGTGCTCGCCGTCTACCGCGAGGCCAGGCGCGCGATCGAGAAGGCGCGCGCCGGCGGCGGCCCCACCCTGATCGAGTGCATGACGCTGCGCATGGAGGGGCACGCCGTCCACGATGACGCCTTCTACGTGCCCAAGGACCTGTTCGAGGAGTGGGCCAGGCGCGACCCGATCGAGCGCTTCGGGACGTGGCTGAAGGAACACGCCGAGCTCAGCGACGAAGAGGAAGACGAGATCGCCGCCGAGATCAAGAAGCTGCTGACCGACGCGGTCAAGCGCGGCGACGAGTCGCCGCTGCCCGACCCCTCGACAGTGACCGAGGGCGTATACGCCTCGGCCGAGGACCTCGACACTCCTCACCACAAGTGACCTGACGGTATGGCGGAGCTGACCTACCTCCAGGCGATCTCGGACGGGCTCCGGCTCGAGATGCAGCGTGACAAGCGCGTCTTCGTGATCGGTGAGGACGTCGGCGTCTACGGCGGAGCGTTCAAGGTCACACAGGGCTTCCAGGAGGAGTTCGGCCCGTGGCGGGTGATCGACGCCCCACTCTCCGAGACGGCGATCGTCGGCGGCTGCACCGGGGCAGCGCTGATGGGGATGCGCCCGGTCGCCGAGATGCAGTTTGCCGACTTCGTCTCCTGCGCCTGGGACCACCTCGTCACCGTCGCGGCGAAGCAGTTCTACCGGGCCGGCACGCCCGTCCCGATCGTCGTCCGGCTGCCGTCCGGAGGCGGCTTCTCGGGCGGTCCCTTCCACTCCCAGAACCCGGAAAGCTCCTTCGCGCACATCCCCGGGCTGAAGTGCGTCTGCCCGTCGACGCCCGAGGACGCGAAGGGATTGCTGGCGAGCGCGATCGAGGACCCGAACCCGGTGCTCTACTTCGAGCACAAGCACCTGTACCGCCGGCTGAAGGCCGACGTGCCCGAGGAGCGCTACACGACTCCGATCGGCAAGGCGCGCACGCACCGGGAGGGCGAGGACATCAGCGTGATCACCTGGGGCGCGATGGTGCACACGGCCGACGAGGCCGCCGAGGAACTGGCGAAGGAGGACGTCTCGGTGGAGGTCGTCGACCTGCGCAGCGTGATGCCGTGGGACCGGGAGGCCGTGCTGGCCAGCGTCGCCAAGACGTCGAAGGTGCTCGTCCTCCACGAGGACACGCGCACCGGCGGCTTCGGCGCCGAGATCGCAGCGACGATCGCCGAGGAGGGGTTCGAATCGCTCGACGCCCCGGTGAAGCGAATCGCAGCGCCCGACACGCCGGTCCCGTTCTCTCCGCCGCTCGAGCGCGCGTACATCCCACAAGTCGAGACGGTGATTCAGGGACTCAGCGAGCTTGCCGCCTACTGATGGCCACTGAGACCGCGATCGACGTCGTCATGCCGCAGATGGGCGTCTCGGTCTCGGAGGGGACGATCGTCAAGTGGTTGAAGAACGAGGGCGACCCGATCGAGGCCGACGAGGTGCTGCTCGAGATCTCGACCGACAAGGTCGACACCGAGGTGCCGAGCCCCGGCACCGGCATCGTCCAGAAGATCCTCGTCCAGGAGGGCGAGACGGTGGACGTCGGCACGAAGCTCGCCGTGATCGCGCCCGACGGCGCGGCGCCGGCCGCAGAAGAGCCGGTGCCGGAACCGGCCACCGCCGAGGCAGCGGCCGAGGCCGATGCCGCGTCGAGCGTCGAGACTCCTGCGCCGGTCCCGGCGCAGCCCGAGCCGGCCGCGCAACCCGAGCCGGCCGCGCAGCCCGAGCCCGCGACTCCGGACGTGAGCGGCAACGGCAAGACCTTCGTCTCCCCGGTCGTGGCCCGCATCGCCGCCGAGCACGGAGTGGACGTCGGGAGCGTCCAGGGCACCGGCCGAGGCGGCCGGGTGACCAAGAAGGACATCCTAGGCTTCATCGAGGCTGGCGCCCCGATGAAGCCTAGTGCGGCAGCTCCGGAAGCTCCCGTTGCGTCGCCACCTCAAGCGGTAGCCCCTGCGCCAGCAGCTAGCCCGCAGCCAACGGCTGCGGGCGAGATCCTGGAGCCGATGAGCGCGATGCGCAAGGGGATCGCCGAGCACATGCGCCGCTCGCTCGACACCTCCGCGCACGTGACGAGCGCGATCGAGGTCGACATGTCGAAGGTGGTGCAGATCCGCGAGCGGCTGAAGGCCGAGTACCAGAAGAGCTACGGCGTCAACCCGACCTACCTCGCCTTCGTGGCCCGCGCCGCCGTCGAGACCCTGCGCGACTACCCCTACGTGAACGGCGAGCTTCGCGGCGACCAGATCGTCACGCGCGGCTACGTCAACCTCGGTATCGCCGTCGAGCTCGCGGACGGCAAGGGACTGATCGTGCCGGTGATCAAGAACGCCGAGGGACTGAACCTGCTCGGCCTCGCGCGGTCGATCGCCGACATCGCCGCCCGTGCGCGTGACAAGAAGCTGACCCCGGACGACGTTCAGGGCGGCACGTTCACGATCACGAACCCCGGCGGCTACGGCACCTTCCACGGCACGCCGGTGATCAGCCAACCGCAGGCTGCGATCCTCGGCACCTACGCCGTTGTCAAGCGTCCCTGGGTGATCCAGGACGAGCTCGGCGAGGACGTGATCGCGATCCGGCCGATCATGAACATCACGCTCACGTACGACCACCGCCTCGTCGACGGCGCGCTCGCGGGCCGCTTCCTCCACGACCTGCGCGAGCGGCTGCAGACGTGGGGAGAAGAGAACTACTGAGCGACGCGCTCGTCATGCTGACCGAGGCCCCTTCCGAACTGGAGGCGGCGACGATCGTCGGCTATCTCGAGTCGAACGGCATCAGGGCTGCCGTGCAGGGACAGGATTCTCCATATCAGGGCCTTCCACTGGCGGCGGTTCAGATCCTCGTCCGCTCAGAGGATCTCGAGCGGGCGCGCAAGCTCCTCGATCAGGCGCAGGAGAGTGGCTGAGCTCTGGGTCGTCCGCCTCTCGCGCGGCGGCCCGTGGGACTGGTCGCGCGACCTGCGCGAGCAGGACGGGTGGTACGAGCACGCGCGCTTCATGAACTCCCTCGTCGAGGACGGCTTCATCCTCCTCGGCGGCCCGCTGGAGGGCGACCGCGAGACGGTGCACATCGTCGACGCACCCACCGAGAAGGTGGTCCGCGTACGGTTCGCCGAGGACAACTGGGCCGCAAACGGGATGCTCAGCGTGAAGAGCGTCGAGCGCTGGACGATCCTCCTCGACGGCCGGGGCTGACACCCGGCTCCGCGCCGCGTCTAGAGTCAGCGTCATGGCCAGCGGTGGCTACGCGATGCACCTCGGCGAGACGCCCTACCTCGACGCGTGGGAGCTCCAGCGCTCGCTGGCCGCTGCGGTTTTGCAGGGGGCGATCCCCGACACGGTGGTCTTCCTCGAGCACCCGCCGGTGATCACTCTCGGCCGCCGCTCCGGTGACGAGGAGGTGCACGTGCCCGAGGGCGCCGGGGTCGAGATCGTCGAGACCGATCGCGGCGGCAAGTCCACGTTCCACGGGCCGGGCCAGCTCGTCTGCTACCCGATCCTCGACCTCAACCGCCACGGCCGGGACGTGAAGAAGTACTGCCGCGACCTGGAGGAGGCGCTGATCCGGACGCTGGCCGCGTTCGAGCTCGAGGGCACGCGAATCGAGGGGCTGACCGGCGTCTGGCTCGCCTCCCCGCCCCGGAAGATCGCGTCGATCGGTATCCACATCTCGCGGTGGGTCACCACTCACGGCTATGCGCTCAACGTCGACCTCGACCCGGCACCGTTCTCCGAGTGGATCACGGCCTGTGGGCTCGCGGACGCTGCGTTCACGACGATGGCCGGCGAGCTCGGCCGGCCCGTCACAGTCGACGAGGTACGCCCCGCCGCCGCGGCCGCGCTGGCGGAGGTCTTCGGCCTGGAGCTGGAAGAGCTCCCGGGCGATGAGCAAGCCCGCCTGTGGGCGCAGACGACGCATGCGAAGCTCGCGACGCGCTGAGGGCGCTCGCTAGCCGGACATGAGCCCCGGCCGGCTGGAGACGTTCGCGGACGGCGTGTTCGCGATCGCCGCGACGCTGCTGATCCTGAGCGTCGACGGCAGGGTGGGCGGCGAAGGGGCACGGGTCGGCAGCGAGCTCACCCACGCCTGGCCCTCGTACGTCGCCTACGCCGTCAGCTTCGTGACGATCGGGATCATGTGGGTCAACCACCACTCGCTGATGGCGCAAGTCGGACAGGTCGACCGTAGGTTCCTGCTCGCCACGGTCGTCTTCCTGATGTGCATCGCGTTCATCCCCTTCCCGACCAGGCTCGCGGCCGAGCACATCAGCGGTGAGGGAGCGCAGGACGGAGCACTGGCCTACGGCTTCACGCTCACCGCCACCGCCGTGATGTTCAACGTGATCTGGTTCTACGCCTCGACCGGCGGGCGGCTGCTCCGCCTCGACGCCGACCCGCGCGTCGTCAGGGGGATCACCCGCAGCTACCTGCCGGGGCCGTGGATCTACCTCACCGCCACGCTGATCGCCTTCGCGAGCCCGGAGGCGAGCTTGATCCTCTATCTCGTGCTAGCCGGGTTCTACGTGCTCGAGAGCTCGCTGTTCGGGGGGCGGAAAGGCCCCGACCTCTAGACTCAGGCCGATGGAGCCCTCGCTGCCCGTCGCCGAGAGGCCGCGCAGGCCGGAGTGGATGAAGGTGCGCGCGCCAAGCGCGGACTCGCGCTACTTCGACGTGCGCAAGCTGATCCACGGGGCAAGCCTGCACACGATCTGCGAAGAGGCGCGCTGCCCGAACATCGCCGAGTGCTGGGGCCGCGGCACGGCGACCTTCCAGATCCTCGGCGACACCTGCACCCGCGCCTGCCGGTACTGCTACGTCCACTCGGGCAGGCCCGACAGCCCGCCGGACGTGCTCGAGCCGCTCCGCCTGGCGCAGGCCGCGGCGCAGATGGGGCTGACCCACGTGGTCGTAACCTCCGTCGACCGGGACGACCTCTCCGACCGGGGAGCCGCGCACTACGCCGCCACGATCCGGGCCCTGAAGGCGAAGGTGCCGGCGGCGTCGATCGAGGTGCTGACGCCGGACTTCCTCGGCGTCGAGGAAGAGGCGCTGCGGACGGTGCTCGCCGAGCGACCCGACGTCTTCAACCACAACATCGAGACGGTCAGGCGGCTCCATCCGAGCATGCGAGGCGCGAAGGCTTCGTACGACACCGCTCTCTGGCTGCTCAGGCGCGCGAAGGAGCTCGCCGACTATCCCGTTCTGACCAAGAGCGGGATCATCGTCGGGCTCGGCGAGACGAACCAGGAGGTCGTCCAGACCCTGCGCGACCTGCGCGAGCAGGGCGTCGACGTGGTCACGATCGGCCAGTACCTGCAGCCCTCCGCGAAGCACGCTGCGATCGACCGCTGGGTGCACCCCGACGAGTTCCGCTGGCTCCGCGAGCAGGGCGAGGCGCTCGGCTTCGGCTCGGTCTTCGCCGGCCCCCTCGTCCGTTCGTCGTACCGGGCCGACGAACAGAGGCATGCTGCGGCTGGAAGCGCCGCCGGCAAAGCCGGCGCCGCCCGGCCCAAAGCGGGGGCGGAGACCGGGCAAGGCGCGGTAGCGTACTGACGATGGCCGGTTTCATTCAACGGTTTCGCGCCTGGTGGAGCACGGACAAGCTCGAGCGAGCAAGCGAAGAGACGCGGATGACCCAGGCCGAGCGCGACCTCGCCGAGGAGGACTACGAGGGGCGCAAGGACGACGTGCTGGTCAAGGGTGAGATATTCGCCGGCGGCGCCGCCGACTACGAGCGCGACTCCGAGCCGCCTCGCGACCCCGCTCCCTAGACCTCCGCGTACCGGAAGCAGCCGGTGACGTGGTCGTTGACCAGGCCGGCGGCTTGCATCAGCGCGTAGCAGATCGTCGGGCCGACGAAGCGGAAGCCCCGGCGCTTGAGCTCCTTCGACATCGCCTTTGACTCGTCCGTCTCGGCCGGGATCTCGACGAGCGTGCGCCGGCGGTTGACGATCGGCGCGCCGCCGACGAAGGACCACAGCAGCTCGTCCAGCCCGCCCGCCTCGATCGTCGCCTGCGCGTTCGCGATTGCCGACTCGATCTTCAGCCGGTTGCGGACGATGGACGCGTCGCCGAGCAGCCGCTGGACGTCACGCGGCCCGAACCGCGCCACCCGGGCGACGTCGAACTCCGCGAACGCGCGCCGGTAGCCCTCGCGCTTGTGCAGGATGGTCGACCAGGAGAGCCCGGCCTGCGCGCCCTCGAGCACGAGCAACTCGAACAGGTGCCGCTCGTCGCGGGAGGGAGCACCCCATTCCTCGTCGTGGTACGCGACGTAAAGGGGGTCGTCCTCGGGGACCCAGGCACAGCGCACGGCTACATGAAAGCGGATGGCCGTTACTAGCCGTGCGGACGCGCCATCGTGCGGTAATCGAGCGCCTGCTCGAGGACATCCTCGGCGACACCGTGCTCTCGCGCGACCTCGCGCAGAGGGCGGCCGGATGCGGCGGCCTCCTTCACGATCTCGCCCACCTTGTCGTAGCCGATGTACGGGTTGAGCGCCGCCGCGGCGGAGAGCGTCAGCTCCGCATAGCGCTCACACGTTTCGCGATTCGCCTCGATCCCGGAGATGCATTTTTCTGCAAGGAGCCGTGCGGCAGACCCGAGGAGCTTGATCGAGTCGAGCAGATTCCGGGCGATCAGCGGAACGAACACGTTCAGCTCGAAGTGACCCTGCATGCCGCCGACGGTGATCGCGGTGTCGTTGCCGATCACCTGCGCGGCGACCTGCGTGACGACTTCCGGGATGACCGGGTTCACCTTCCCCGGCATGATCGAGCTGCCCTTCTGGAGCTCGGGCAGGAAGATCTCCGCGAGGCCTGCACGAGGCCCCGAGCCCATGAATCGCAGATCGTTGGCGATCTTCGTCAGTGAAACGGCGACGACCTTCAGAGCGCCCGAAGCCTCGACGAGCGCGTCACGCGCCGCCGTCGCCTCGAACGGATCGGCGGGCGGCAGGATGCGAAGCCCGGTGGCGGCGGAGAGCTTCTCGCGGACGCGCGCAGCGAACTCGGGATGGGTGTTGAGCCCGGTGCCGACGGCGGTGCCGCCGAGCGGGATCTGGCCGAGGCGAGGCATCGCGTCCTCGACGCGTGCGATCCCCTGGCGCACCTGGGC
>DATCPA010000083.1:0-32619 GCA_036564335.1 Gaiellaceae bacterium | reverse complement strand
CCGCGCCTTGTTCGACTCGTACTCCCGGATCTTCCCGCAACCGATGCACGCCAGGTTGCACGCGAGCGTGGGCTCGAGCATCAGCACGAGCGGGTAGCGCTCACCATGACGCCTCTGGGTGGCGACGTACTTGCCGATCTGGACTGTCGAGCGCAGCGGAAACTTCATGCGTTGAGCCTTTCTCGTAGGCGGCCGAGGGCCATCAAGGGGAAGTGGAGGCGGTAGAGGTGATAGCGGATCATGAAATCGGTTGGAAACCCCGTCCCGGTGTAGTGCTCCTCGCTCCAGTCGCCGTTGACCTCTTGCTCCGCGCAAAGATAGTCCGCCGCTCTCCTGGCCGAGCTCCTCTGCGATTCGCCTGCAGCGACGTAGCCTAGTAATGCCCAGGCCGTTTGTGAAGCGGTCGGTGATCCACGGCCACGCATCGCAGTCTCGTGGTAGGAGCGGATGTCCTCTCCGAAGCCGCCCCCGTCGTGCTGAACCGAGTCCAGCCACTCCACGGCTTGCCTCATCACCGGATGCGCCCGCTCGAACCCGCAGGCCTCCAGGGCGGGCAAGGCCGCGCCGGTCCCGTACACGTGGTTGACCCCCCAGCGGCCCCACCAGGAGCCGTCCCACTGCTGCTCGCGGACCAGGTACTCCACTCCTCGGGCGACCGAATCGGCGTAGCGCCCCCCCGGTGCCAGCACCTCGAGCGCGTGCGCGGAGACGTCCTCGCTCGGCGGATCGATCACGTAGCCGAAGTCGCAGAAGGGGAGCTTGTAGAGCCAGTAGCTCGAGTTGTCGGCG
Organism: Gaiellaceae bacterium; assembly: GCA_036564335.1. Taxonomy (GTDB): domain Bacteria; phylum Actinomycetota; class Thermoleophilia; order Gaiellales; family Gaiellaceae; genus DATBLE01. The sequence goes on along the minus strand of DATCPA010000083.1, from coordinate 31,830 downwards.
TCGAACGCGCCCCAGCCGCCGTTCGCCGACTGCATGCCCTCGATCCAGTCGAGCCCGCGGCGGACGGCCTCCTCCCCCATCCCGAGCTCGCGCAGGGCGAGCGCGACGACCGCGGTGTCGTCCACGTCCGGGTAGAGATCGTTCTCGAACTCGAACGCCCACCCGGCGGGCGCGAGCCCTGGTCGACGGATCGCCCAGTCGCCCTTGACCGTCACCTCCTCGGCGAGCAGCCACTCGCCGGCCTTGCGCAGCTGCGGATGGTCGGCCTCGACACCGGCCGCGCGCAGCGCGAGCACGGCCAGGCCGGTATCCCAGACAGGCGACTGGCAGGCCTCGGGGCGAAGCCGGTCGCCGTCCTCGACCATGAACGAGCCCCAGCCCTCGACCGCGCGCCGCAGCGTCTCGTCCTCGAAGCCGCGGCCGAGCGCGGCGAGCATCACGATCGACCAGACCCAGGGCGGTTGGATCCCGGCCCACGAGCCGTCGGCCTCCTGCCGGTCCTTTACCCAGCGCTCGGCGGCCGCGAGCGCTCGCCGCCGAAGCGGACTGGGCCGTCCGGCCGGCCTGGACTGGCCCGGGCGAGCGCCGATCTCGCGCAACTCCACCTTGGCCGGGCGCACGGGCCGGAGCGCCCAGACCACCGAGAGCGGCACCACCGTCTGTCGCGCCCAGCACGCGAAGTTGTAGATCGAGAACGGCGCACTCGGAGGAAGCAGGATCATCTCCGGCGGGATCGGGACGATCCGCTGCCACGGCCAGTGGCCGAGCAGCGCCATGAAGCACTTCGTGAAGACGCGGCTGCGAGGAATCCCGCCCATCCGCCGGATCGCGTCACGCGTCTGCTCGCCCGGGTCGACCCCTGCCATCTTCAGCGCGACGTACGACTCGATCGTCGTCGAGAGGTCAGGAGGGCCTTCCCACCAGTTGGACCACGTCCCGTCGTCGCGCCGCCGGGCGAGGATGTCGTTGGCGAGCCGGCGGTCGGTGTCCGGGTCCCGCAGGCCGAGGACGTGCAGCCAGAAGAGGTGCTGGGCGATCATCGTCGCGTTCGACTCGAGCTCGCCGACCCACCAGCCGTCCGGATGCTGGAGCTCGAGGAGGCGCTTCGTCGCCCCATCGACCGTCTGGTCGAGCTTCGTCAGCTCCTGGGTCACCGTCACGTCTTGCTCCGATCCCGGGCGACCGCCTTTGCCGCTGCGACTCCGCTGCGCACGGCAGCCTCCATCGTCGCGGGCCAGTCGGAGGCGAGCCAGGCGCCGGCGAGGGTGACGTTGGGCCTGCGGGTCTCCATCGTCCACCGCAATCTACGTGTCCCGGGCCGAGCCGCGAAAGTTGCGCGCGGCTCGCGGCTGACGCGCGACCACAGGAGCTCGGCCGGGCCCAGTCGCTCTCTCAATGCATCGGCCATCAGGTCGACGAGGCCGCGGCCGCGGACGTCGAGCAGCTCGGGCACGCCGCTGGACACGACGGTCAGGTACTGGCCACCGGCCTGCGGATGGTGGCCGGTCAAGGCGCCTCGATCGAACACCCAGTGCGCGGGCGAGGCGAGCAAGGCCGCGAGCGGGTACTTCAGGAGCGGGCGGTCGAAGAGCAGGTGGACGCTGACGATCGGCGAGTCCTCCAGGCCGGGGTCCGGCTCGCCGAGCAATCGAGCCGTCTCCGGCGGCGGCAGTGCGAGAACGACGGCGTCGGCGTCCAGCTCGTCCAGCGACTCGACCCGCGACTCGAGCCGCACGTCGGCGCCGCCGGCCCCGAGCGCACGGCCTGCAGCGGCGCCGTGCATCTCCCCGAGCGGCTCGACCGGGAGCAGCAGGTCGCTTGCCGCGCGCGGGCCGAGGAGCGCCGTCTGCACGGTGAAGATCCCGTAGTCGGCGCCGGCCTCCTCTGTCGGCAGGTTGAGTGCCGGGCGGATGAAGACGTCCCAGAACCGGTCGATCTCCGGCTGCCGCTGGCCGAGGCGGCGTAGGAGCTCCGCGAACGTCTCGTCACAGTGGCGTTCAGGGGACAGTCCCCGTAACCGAAGTGTGACGCGCGCGATCCGCAGCTTCGCGGCGAGCGGGAGGTGGCGATAGGCGAGCAGCCCGGGACCGGGGCGAATCGTCGAGGCGCGACCGGCGTCGTCGATCACGGGCAAGCGCAGCGGCTCGCGCCTGAGCGCTGTCTCCTTGCCGATCCGCGCAACGAACATCCCGTAGGCCTCGAAGCACCCCAGCGCGATGTGCTGGCCGTTGTCCGGCGGCGGCGGCGGATCGCCCTCGCGCTCGGGCAGGGTCTGCACGGCCCCGCCCAGGGTCGGCCGTGCCTCGTGCAGGACGACCTCGTGGCCGGCGTCGACCAGCTCGAGCGCAGCCGACAGGCCCGCCAGCCCGCCGCCAACGACGACGATCTTCAAGGAAGGAAGCTCGCTCCGACGACCCGGAGCTTCGTGAGCGCCGACAGGCGCGGCGGCCCGTCGAAGACGTCGAAGCCGCCGGCCTCGATGCGCTCCAGCGTCGCGCGGTACAGGCCGGCAAACGTCCCCACGCAGGCCGAGCTTCGCGCGTCGAGGTGATCGAGCAGGGACAGGCCCTCCTCCAGGTAGCCGCGTGCGCGTGCGCTCTGGTACGCCATCAGCGCCTGCCACGCGGGCGTCACGTGTCCCGCGGCAATGTCTTCCTCGGAGACGCCGAATGAGGCCAGCTCGTCCTGCGGGAGATAGACCCGGCCGAGCTGCCAGTCCTCGCGAACGTCGCGCATGATGTTGATCAGCTGCAGCGCGACGCCGAGCGCCTCCGCGCGCTGGGGTTGATCGGCTCCGTACACGCCGATGCAGGCCACGCCCACGGCGCCCGCGACGTGGGCGCAGTACCCGCGCAGCTCGTCGAAGGTGTTGTAGCGCTGCCGGTCGAGGTCCATCAGCCCGCCGTCGACGAGGTCGTGCAGTGCCTGCGCGGGGATCGGGAAGCGCGTCCGCGCGTCGGCCAGCGCGACCCACATCGCCTCGTCGCCCGGCTGCTCGTCGATGCGCCGGTGCAGTTCTCCGAGGCGCACGCGCTTCTCGTCGGCCGGCGCGTCCCCATCGGCGATGTCGTCGACCTCGCGCGCGAAGGCGTAGATCGCCGCGATCGCGCGTCGCTTCGGTTTCGGGAGCAGCATGATCCCCCACGCGAAGTTGCGCGCGCGGGCCCGGGTCAGGCTCTGGACCTCCGCGTATGCCTGCTCGACGTTCATCGCCGCAGAGCTTCCCTGGCCAGCCGCAGCCGCGTCGGCCGCGGCCGCTGCGTGAAGATGTCCCAGCCGGCGTGCTCGAGCGCGTCGAGCGCCGCGAGGCCTCCCCGGGCGAAGAGGCCCACCCCGCGGCCCACCCGTCCGCCGATCTGCTCGCGCAGCGTCGCGCCGGCCGCGAGCAGTCCGCGGGCGCGCTCCGCCTCGAACCGCAGCAGCCTCGCGAGCGGCTCGTTCGGCACATCGAGCACCGTCACCCCGAACCGGCGCCGGTCCTCGGCGGGCAGGTAGATCCGCCCCAGCGCGAGGTCGCGAGGCACGTCCTGGAGGAAGTTGACGAGCTGGAGACCCGTGCAGACGTCGTCCGAGGCCGCCACGAGCGCCTCGTCACGGTCGAGGCGGAGCAGGCCGAGGACGAGCCTTCCGACTGGATCGGCGGAGTGCACGCAGTACCACTTCAGGTCGTCCCACGTCTCGTACGCCGAGACCCGCTGATCCATCCGGTTGGCCTCGATCAGCCGCAGGAACGGCTCGCGCGGGAGATCGAACTCCTGGATCGTCGGCTGGAGCTGCTGCATCACCGGCCAGGTGGGGTTGCCCGAGTAGCAGGCCTCCAGCTCGCGCTCGAGCTCGTCGAGGAGGGCGAGCCGGTCGCCCGCGGCCTCGTCGCCCAGGATGTCGACGAGCCGGGCGAATCCGTAGACGGCGCGCAGGTGTGGCCGCAACGCACGCGGGAAGAGGAGCGACGCGACCGGGAAGTTCTCGGTCCTCGCTCTGACGGCGACCTCTGCGGATTCCATGCTCCTACGATGGCGCAGGGTGCGAGGTGGCGTCAAACCGTCGGCGTCGAGGTTAAGCTGGCGAGCGAGGTGGTGACGAGGGGGGAAGGTGACGGGTTGCGCCGTCCGCCGGTCGAGGCGGTCGAGCGCCGCAACGGCGCAGTCGTCGTGCGGCTGGCCGGCGAGCTCGACCTCTACAACGTCAGCGAAGTCAGCCTGGCTCTCGCCCAGGCGGCCGAGCAGGCCCCCGACCGGCTCGTGGTCGACCTCGGCGAGGTCGACTTCGTCGACTCGACCGCGCTCGGAGCTCTCGTCGAGGCGCGCCGCGGGCTGGAGACGCGCCTGCTGCTGGCAGCACCGGGGCCGGACGTGCGCAGGGCGCTCGAGGTCTCGGGCCTCGCCGCGCACTTCGACGTGCGCGACTCGGTCGACGAAGCGCTGACCTAGGCACACTCCCGTCATGAGAGCGATGGTGCTGGAGGCTCCCGGGCAGCCGCTGCACGAGGTGGAGCTGCCGAACCCGGAGCCCGGCCCGGGGCAGGTGCTCCTCACGGTCAAGGCCTGCGGCGTCTGCCGCACCGACCTGCACGTCGCCGACGGAGAGCTAACGAACCCGAAGCTGCCTCTGGTGCTCGGCCACCAGATCGTCGGCATCGCCGGGGACGGGCGGCGGCTCGGCGTGCCCTGGCTCGGCTGGACCGACGCCGAATGCCGTTACTGCCGGAGCGGCCGTGAGAACCTCTGCGACCGAGCGCGCTTCACCGGCTATCACCTGGACGGCGGCTACGCGGAGCTCGCCGTCGCGGACGAGCGCTACTGCCTCCAGATCCCGGACGTCTACTCCGACGTCGAGGCCGCGCCGCTCCTCTGCGCCGGGCTGATCGGCTACCGCTCGCTGCGCCTCACCGGCGACGCCGAGCGGATCGGCCTGTACGGCTTCGGCTCCTCGGCGCACATCATCGCGCAGCTCGCGCGCCACCAGGGACGTCGCGTCTTCGCCTTCACGAGGCCGGGAGACGCGGACGGGCAGGCGTTCGCGCGGGAGCTCGGGGCCGAGTGGGCGGGCGGATCCGACGAGCGCCCACCCGAGGAGCTCGACGCGGCGATCGTCTTCGCTCCGGTCGGCGCCCTCGTCCCCGCGGCGCTCGCAGTCCTCGCCAAGGGCGGCGCCGTCGTCTGCGCAGGAATCCACATGAGCGACATCCCGAGCTTCCCCTACGAGCTGCTGTGGAACGAGCGCATGGTCCGCTCGGTCGCGAACCTGACGCGCGCGGACGGCGAGGAGTTCCTCGCGCTCGCGCCACGCGTGCCGGTGCGCACCGAGATCGAGACGTTCCGGCTGGGCGACGCGAACGATGCGCTCGAGCAGGTCCGGTCCGGCCGAGCGCGTGGCTCAACCGTCCTACGAGTCGCCTAGTCGAGGGGTCAAGTCGATCGCCTTCTGCGCCGATGCGGGAGGTGCCATGGAGACAAGGGTGAAGACAAAGACGGTCGGGCTGCGGCGCATTTCGTGGCGCAGCCTCCTCCTCTGGATCGTCCCGATTCTCGCATTCGCCTGGCTCGCGATCGCCGCCAGGGCAGGCAGCTAGCTCACCTGAGCAGGCGTTCGGAGCGCAGCAGCTCGAGCACGGTCACGCCGACCCGCGTCAGGTTCTTGGCGGAGACCTGGGTCATGTCGTCGCAGACCTTCTGCCAGCACGGGTAGTGGAAGTCGATCAGGTCGATCGCGGGTATCGAGGCGCGGAGAAACGGCGTGTGGTCGTCGAGCACGACGCCCTGCAAGGTCGGCGGAAAGAGGTCGAGGGTGCCCGCGCGTCGCGCTGCGGCGCGCAGTCGCGACCACAGCGCGGTGTCGGCGCTGCGGTCGCGCGACAACTGCTCGTCGTGGAGCGCGATGAAGTCGAGCACGATCACTTCGCGTATCTCCTTTGCATGAGCGGCCGCGTACGCCCTGCTCCCCCTGAGCCCCTCGGAGTAGAAGTCGGCGTAGCCTGTGGGCGCCTCCTCGCCGTCGAAGAGCACGAACCGGACGGCCGCCTGGCCCGGAGCTCGCGGGTCGCCCTTCAGCGCGCGGGCGATGGCGATCACCGCGCCGACGCCGGTCGCGCTGTTGTTCGCCCCCAGGTAGCCGGGCACGTCGGTGGTGTCGTAATGGGCCGCGACCACGATCGCCGGCTTGCGTCCGGGGAGCTCGCCGACGATGTTCCGCAGCCCTCCGGGAACGGGCTCGAAGTGACCCCCCGGAAGGAGCTTGACGAGCCGCGCGGCGACGGCGCGTTGCGCAACTGACCCGGCCGGCCGCGGGCCGTGGGAGACCTGGAGCTTCGTCAGCTCGTACGCATAGCGGCCGTCGAACGGAGCGCCCGGATGGAGCGCCGCGACGACTGCCCCCGCGGCGACGAGCAGCCCGGCGAACAGACAGGCAGCGAGCCGCAGCGGCGACGGTCTGTTCACGGCGGCAAGTATCTCTGCCGCTACGCGGCCGGCGCGCTTCCCCAAGCCGAAGGGAATCTGGGATCCTCGGGGCCAGTGCGGGACCTGCTCAACCGCGTTGTTGCTCGCACCGCCGCCATTGGGGACGTCTTCAGAAGTCCCGAACTGCGACGGCTCGAGCTCGCCTGGGCCGGCTACTACATCGCCGAGTGGGCGAGCTTCGTTGCGTTCTCCGTCTACGCCTACGGGGTCGGCGGCGCCGGGGCGGTCGGGCTGCTGGGAGTCGTGCGCATGATCCCGTCGGCGCTGGGAGTTCCCGCCGCGACCGCGATCGCCGATCGCACGCGGCGCGAGCGTGTGCTGATCGGGATCCACCTGAGTCGAGCGGCCACGCTCGGGGCCGCCGCAGCCACGCTCGGAGCCGGCGGGCCTCGGTGGCTGGTCTTCACGCTCGCCGCCCTCACCGCCGTCGCCGGGGGCGCCTATCGCCCGGCGCACCTCGCAATCGTGCCGATTCACGCCCGGACACCTCAGGAGCTCGTGGCGACGAACGTGTCGGCCAGCACGTTCGAGGGTCTTGCCGTCGTGGTCGGCCCTGCGCTCGCGGGGGTGCTGCTGGCGTTCACCGATACGTATGTCGTGGTCGCCGCCAGCGCAGGCATCGCCCTCTGGGCGGCGTTGCTCGTCGCCCGGATCGAGCCCGGACCGCACATTCCACCGCGAGGGCGCGGGCCGGTCGCCGACCTCCTCGCGGGCGCGCGCACGCTTGCCAATGAGCCGCAGCCGCGTCTGATCGTCGGCCTGTTCGCGTCTCAGGCGTTCGTCCGTGGCCTCCTCAACGTCCTCCTCGTCGTAGCCGCGTACCGTCTGCTGAAGCTGCAGGGCTCGGGCTTCAGCTTCCTCAACGCGGCCCTCGGGGCCGGCGGCCTGGCAGGAGGCGTCGCGGGGCTCGGACTGATCGGCCTCCGGCGGCTCGCGCAGCCTTTCGCCGCCGGCCTCGTCATGTGGGGCGTCCCGCTCGCGCTCATTGCCGCGTGGCCCAACGCGGTGTGGGCGCTCGCGTGCCTCGCGGTCGTCGGCGCCGGGAACGCCATCCTCGATGTCTCCGGCTTCACGTTGATCCAGCGGGCAATCCACGACGCCGTCCTCGCCCGCGTTTTCGGCGCCTTCGAGGTCCTCGTCCTGACGGCCGTCGGCGTCGGCTCGATCCTCGGCTCGGTTCTGGCCGATCAACTCGGCGTACGGGCCGCGCTCGTGGTCGCCGGTTGCATCCTCCCCGTGCTGGCGGTGCTGTCCTATCCGCGCCTGCGTGCGATCGACGCGTCAGCCGAGGTCCCGGCGCGAGAGCTGCGGTTGCTCTCGTCCATCGCGCTGTTCAGCGCGCTGCCGGCGACGACACTGGAACGGGTCGCCACGCGCCTGCGGCCACTCGCCGTTGTGGCGGGAACCACGTTGGCCCGGGAGGGAGAGGAGGGAGACCTGTTCTACGTGATCGAGAAGGGTCTCGTGGACGTCTCGCAGCACGGCCGCCACGTCGCCACACTCGGCCCTGGGAAGTATTTCGGCGAGATCGCGCTCCTGAGGGACGTGCCCCGGGTCGCGACCTGCACAGCGCAGACGGACGTCGACCTCTACACCCTCGAGCGCGAGCAGTTCGTCTCCGCCGTCTCCGGCCACACCATGAGCGCCGCAGAGGCAGATGCCGTGATGACCCAGCGGCTCTCCGAGCTCGAGCCGCCTGCATAGCAGCAGGTCGTGGTGTCGCGGTGCCTACTTCGCGAGGCTCGCGCAGAGCTCCATCCGGCCGACGTAATCGTCGAGCGATCGGACAGCCGGATCGAACGAGGGATCGAAGAAGAGCTGAGTCGCCCCGATCCCCTTCGTCGCGGCGATATCGGCCGCGATCTGCTCGGTCGTGCCGCAGAAGGGGCCGCGGTCGTCGCCGAGCGCCGAGTCGGTCAGCTCCACGTTGGCGCGCATGACGAGCTCGAGCTCGGAGGGATCCCTACCGGCTTGCCGGGCCGTCTCCTTGATCCCCTCGAACATCTGAGCCACGGCTGCCGGCGGAATCCCAACCGGGTTCCAGCCGTTCGAGTCGCGTGCAACGCGCTCGAGCGCGGGCGGCGTGTACGCGGCCATGTAGATCGGCGGGTGCGGCTTCTGCACCGGCTTCGGCCCGATCACGGAGCGGGGGATGTCGAAGAACTCGCCATGGAACTCGACCGGATCTGTCGTCCAGATCGTCTTCAGCGCCTGGAGCGCCTCCGCGAAGCGCTTGCCGCGGACATTCCAGGCGCTGCCGACGGCCTTGTACTCCTCGGGCGACCAGCCGATCCCGAAACCCACGCGCAGCCGGCCCTTCGAGAGGACGTCGATCGTCGTGAGGCGCCGCGCGAGCAGCGGCGGGTTGTACCAGGGCAGGTTGAGCACGCTCACGCCCAGGTTGATCCGGCTCGTCTGCCCGGCCACGAACGTCAACGAGTCGAGCGCATCGAGGGTCGTCTTGTAGACCTCCGGGATCACACCGTCCGCGACCGGATAGGGGGCGCTGGGCTCGAGCGGGAAGAGCAGCCGCTCGGTCGTCCAGACACTGTCGAAGCCGAGCTCCTCTGCCCGAGAAGCCACCTGGGCGAGCGCGTCGGGCCCGGCCCAGGGCCCGATGTGAGGTAGTACGAAACCGAGGCGCATTGCGAACCTCCAGGGAAGAGTGTGTCGGCTCGAGCGCTCATCCTCTCAGACGTGTGCGCGCCACGCGACAGAGGTTGGGCGAAGCCGACGCCCGGACTCGAACCGGGGACCCCTTCATTACGAGTGAAGTGCTCTACCAGCTGAGCTACGTCGGCGGGCTTGGTTGAGCCAACGGCGAGTATAGCCAGGCTCGGAAGACGAGATTTCGCCGCGACCCCGCGGCCCGCGGGCATGATGAGCAGGTTCCCGAGCAAAGGAGCCTGCGTTGTCCGAGACGCTCGACACCGCCGTAAAGCCGGCGCTCCCCGAGTTGGCGCTGACCGACTGGGAGGCGACGAAGAACACGCTCCACCTCTGGGCCCAGGTGGTCGGCAAGGTCCGGATGACCTCGACGCCGCCGCGCAACCACTGGTGGCACGTCACGCTCTACGTGGACGTGCGCGGGTTGACGACCCGGCGTCTTCACTCGCCCGGCGGCGTCACCTTCGAGATCCGCTTCGACTTCGGCGACCACCGTCTCGTGGTGTCGACAAGCGACGGCGCGGCCGAATCCTTCGAGCTCGTGAACGGGCTCTCGGTCGCCCGGTTCGACGAGCAGCTGCACGCGACCCTGGCCGGGCTCGGCGTCGACGTGGCGATCCGCGAGGCGCCGTTCGGCGTGCCGATGACGACCCCGTTCCCCGACGACCAGGAGCATGCCTCGTACGACAAGCAGGCGGTCGAGCGGTTCTGGCGCATCCTCGACTGGAGCGACTGGGTCCTCGAGGAGTTCGCCGGCTGGTCCTGCGCCAAGACCAGCCCGGTGCAACTCTTCTGGCACGGGCTCGACCTCGCGGTCACCCGCTTCGGTGCGAGGGCGCCCGACCTTCCGGACGCGGGCCCCGTCGACCGGGAGGCATACACACACGAGGTCGTCTCGTTCGGCTTCTGGCCGGGCGACGAGAACGTGCGAGAGCCGACGTACTACTCGTACACATCGCCGGAGCCGGCGGGGCTGCGGGAGCGGCCACTCGTTCCGCCGGAAGCCTTCTGGGCGGATCAGGGGAGCGGCTCGCTCGCACGGCTCCCCTACGACGCAGTGCGCACGGCTGCCGATCCGAGGGCGACGCTGCTCGCGTTCCTGGAGAGTGCCTACGAAGCCGGCGCCGATGCGATCGGCTGGGACCGCGGGGAGCTGGCGTCGTCGTGGTGCCCGAGCCCTCCGCGGCTGAGCGAGCTCCTGGGGCGATGAGCTCCCGCCGATCAGCCAACATGGAGGCGTGAACCGCCTCGTCGCCGCCGGAGCGCTCGCCGCGTTTCTGCTCGCCCTGCTGGCGATCGTGCTCACGAGCGCCTCGGGCGACGGCTCGAGTTCCTCGCCGCTGACCACCGCCGCGACGACCGTCACACTGCCCACTCAGCCGGCCACGACCACGCCCACGCCGCCCAGGCAGGTTGCTGTGAAGTTGAGCGGGACCGGCGCCTACGACCCCGACGGCGATCAACACGAGAACGACGACCTCGCCCCGCTCGCGGTCGACGGCGACCCGGCCACGTTCTGGAAGACGGAGCACTACACGAAGGGGTTCGTCAAGAAGGGCGTCGGGCTCGTGCTCGACGCCGGTCGCAACCTGAGGCTCTCACGGGTCGTGGTCGAGACCGACGAGCCCGGCTCGTCCGCACAGATCCTGCTCGGAAACAACCCGGCCGGGCCTTTCCACCCTGTCTCCGCCGATCGCCCGCTGACCGCGACGACGAGGTACACCCTCGGCAAGGGCGCCGCCGGACGCTACCTCGTGATCTGGATCACCGCGCTGCCCCGGGCGGTGGGCGAGGCTCACGTCAACGAGGTGCGAGCGTTGGCGACGCTCGCGGGTTAGCTAACGGCCCCTTACACAGCAGGAGCAATAGCGCCCGCGAGCTCCCGGCGCAGCGTCACGAACAACGCCTCGAGCGCCAGTGCCGGCGAGACGTTGAACTCCTCGAACGATCGCCAGGTCTCGCGGACGGCCTCCGCCGCACGCTCGGCGCCCACCGCCCGCTCGGCCACCGCGTCCTCGGCGAGCTCGGCAAGCCGGTCGTAGTGGACGACGGCACGCTCTGCTCCGGCGGCGACGACGACCAGATCGCGGTACCAGGCGCCGAGCTCTTCGAGCGCAAGCAGCGTTTCGTCGCGCTCGGCTCCCCGCTCCGCCCGCTTCACGTACTGCTCTGCCTCGCGCTCCGGCAGCTCGCGACCGGCCAGCGCCTGCTCGGCATCGTCGCGGGCCATCGCTGCTTGCTCAGCCGCGAGGGCGAGCACGGCCTGCGCGGCCGCGGCGGGCTCGAACGCAGGATCCGTGTAAACCGCCCGGGCGATCGTGAGCAGCTCTGCGCGGCGGCGGACGGCGTCGGCGTCGAGCAGCCGTCCGACGCGATCGAGCCGCCCGGCCGCCACGCGGGCGACGGCCGTTGCCTGCTCGGGCGCGAGCCCGGGAGCGAGGCGGTCGACTTCCTCGCGCACCGCCCGTTCCGACAGCCGGCGGAACGGCACGAGCTGGCAGCGTGACCGGATCGTCTCGGGCAGCGGGCCGAGCTCGTCGGCGACGAGGACGATCACCGCGTACGGCGGCGGCTCCTCGAGGTCTTTCAGCAGCGCATCGGCGGCCTCCGCGTTCAACAGGTGGGCACCGAAGATCAGGTAGACGCGCCGGTCGGCCTCGAACGGACGCATGTGCAGGTCGCGCCGCAGCTCCCGGACCTCGTCGATGCGGATCTGGTCGCCGAGCGGCTCGAGGACGTAGAGGTCAGGATGCGCGCCGCGCTCGACCCGATCGCCGGCGTCGCCCAGGAGCGCGGCGGCGAACGCCCGCGCCGCGAGCCGCTTCCCGACGCCGGCGGGGCCGTGGAAGAGGTAGGCGTGCGCCGACCCTTCGGCGAGCGCGGCACCGAGCAGGCGCTTGGCCTCGACCTGCTCGACGAGGGTGTCGAAGCTCACAACAGGTCCTCCACCCGCGCCTTGACGGCCGCGGCGAGCTCCTCCGGCGAGAGCGAGCCGTCGAGCAGGACGACCCGCTCGGGAAAGCGCTCGGCGAGCTGCTCGTACGCGCGACCGACCTCGGCCTGGAAGCCTTCACCCTCGCGCTCGATCCGGTCGGGCGCCCCCTCCTGGCGCCCGGCGGCCGCGGCGGCATCCACGGCCAGCACGAAGGTGCGGTCGGGGAGGAGGCCCTCGAGCACCGTCAGGTTGAGCTCGAGGACCCGGTCGAGGCCGAGGCCACGCGCGATTCCCTGGTAGGCGAGCGAGGAATCGACGTAGCGGTCGCAGACCACGTCCGCGCCCCGGTCGAGGGCGGGGCGGATCACCTCGGCAACGTGCTCTGCCCGGGAAGCCGCGAACAGCGCCGCCTCCGCCCACGCGGCCATCGGCGGCCCGTTCAGCACCAGCTCGCGAACGCGCTCTCCGAGCTCGGTCCCGCCCGGCTCGCGGGTGGCCACGACCTCCCGCCCGAGCGCGGTCAGGTGCTCCTCGAGCAGACGAGCCTGCGTCGACTTGCCCGAGCCGTCGACGCCTTCGAAGGTGACGAACACGCCTAGGATTAGAACAGTTGCGTGCCGTGGTCACAGGAGGCGCCGGCTTCATCGGCTCGAACCTCGTCGACGCCCTGCTGGCCCGGGGGGACGAGGTCGTGGTCGTGGACGATCTCAGCTCGGGGAAACGCGAGAACGTCGCCGCGGACGCGCGCCTCGTCGAGGCGAGCATCCTCGATCCGGCGCTGGCCGAGGTGATGGCGCAGGAGCGGCCCGAGGTCTGCTTCCACCTCGCCGCCCAGGCAGACGTGCCGACCTCGGTGCGGCGGCCCGACTTCGACGCCGAGGTGAACGTGGTCGGGACGATCCGCGTCCTCGAGGCGGCGGGCACGGACACGACCGTCGTCTTCAGCTCCACCGGGGGCGCGATCTACGGCGAGTACGACCGGCCCGCACGGGAGGACGACCTGCGTCGCCCGCTATCCCCGTACGGAGTGGCGAAGCTGGCGGCCGAGGAGTACGTCGCGGCCTGGAACCGCCTGCGCGGCACGCGGCACGGCACGCTCCGCTTCGCCAACGTCTACGGCCCCCGCCAGGAGGCGGGGCTCGAGGGCGGCGTCGTGGCGATCTTCCTGAACTCGATGGCGGCGGGCGAGGAGACGACGATCTACGGCGACGGGGGGCAGACCCGCGACTTCGTGCACGTCGACGACGTCGTCCGCGGGTTGCTGCTGGCGCCGGGTCGCGGAGGAGTGTTCAACATCGGCAGCGGGGTCGAGACAACCGTGCTCGAGCTGCACGAGCGCTGCCGGGCGGTGAGCGGCGACGACCGGACGCCGCGGCAGGCGCCGGAGCGCGAGGGCGACGTGCGCCGGAGCGTCCTCGACGTTTCGCTTGCCGAGCGCGAGCTCGGCTGGCGGCCCGAGGTCGCTCTCGACGAGGGCCTGCTCAGCACCTGGGAGTGGATCGGGGCGCACAGGTGACCCTGTACCACGAGGTCGAGGGCAGCGGGCCGACCGTGGTCTTCGTCCACGAGGGAATCGTCGACAGCCGGGTCTGGGACCCTCAGTGGTCGTCCTTCGAGGCGTACCGGCGGATCCGGTTCGACCTGCGCGGGTTCGGGCGCTCGCCGGTCGGGTCGCTGCCGCTCACGCACGCGAAGGACGTGATCGAGCTGCTCGACGCGCTCGGCGGCTCGGGCGCGGCGCTCATCGGCGCCTCGTTGGGCGGTCGGGTCGCGCTCGAGATCGCGATCGACCGGCCCGATCTCGTCGGCGCCCTGGTCGTCGTCGGAGGCGGATTGCCCGGCCTGGACTGGTCGGAGGAGGTTCGCGCGTACTGGGAGGCCGAGGACGAGGCGGTCGCGCGGGGAGACCTCGACGAAGCGACCGAGCTGAACCTCCGGATGTGGGTGGACGGCCTCGGACGCAGGCCTGCCGACGTCGATCCGGGCGTCCGGGAGGCGGTGCGGGAGATGCTGCGACACGCAATCGAGCTCCAGGCTCCGCTCTGGGAGCAACTCAGCGAGGAGCAGCTGGTGGAGGACGTCGGCGCGCGGCTGGGCGAGGTGCGTGCAGCCACACTGGTGCTCGTGGGCGAGGAGGACGTGGCTGAGCTCCACGCGGTCGGAGATCGGCTGGCCCGTGAGATCCCCGACGCCAGGTTCAGCACGATCCCGCGTACCGCTCACGTGCCGCACCTCGAGCGGCCCGCGGACTTCGATGCGCTCGTCCTCGACTTCCTCTCGAACGTCTTCGCCTAGAGCCGGGAAGGAGCAAGCCGCGGCGGCGGCGAATCAAGCGTCCGCGTGGACCACTTTGCCCCTTCCTCGGAGCTGGTGCGCCCCTGGCGCACCGCCACGCTGGTGGCGACCACGATTGCCGGGCTCGAGCTGGTGCTGCTCGTCGTGGCCGGGATCATCCTGCTCGGGAGGTCGCTGGCCCCGCATGTGCACGCGGCCGCTCAGCGCCAGGCGCTGGCCCCCGCTCCGGCGGCGGTACACGCTGCCCCGGCCGCGAAGCCCGTCCGTGAGACACCGGCGGTCGCCAGGCTGACGCGGGCGCAGACGCAGGTGCTCGTGTTGAACGGGAACGGCATTCAGGGCGCGGCCGGCGAAGCCGCCTCGCTCGTCACGTCTCGCGGGTACGCCGTCAAAAAGGTCGGGAACGCCCGGCACACCGGTTACGGGCGGACGATGGTCATGTACCGGCCCGGCTTCCGGCCGGAGGCGGTCCGCTTCGGCAAGGATCTGAACGTCGGCGCGGTCACCCCGCTCGACGGGATCAAGGTCACGCAGATGCACGGCGCGCACCTCGTGCTGATCCTCGGCACAACTCGCTAACGTCCCTCAACCTTCGCGCGCGCCTGGTCGAGGAGGCCGCCGGGACGGCCGGCTGGCCCGTAGGGATCGAGGCCGTAGGCGCGGTCGAGATCGTGCAGGGCAGCCCGGTAGCGGCCGGTGAAGAACTCGTAGGACCCGAGCGCGTACCAGGTGCTCGAGTTCTCGGGCTGGAGGTCGACCGCCTGCCGGTAGCGCCCGAGGGCGGCGGCCTCGTGGCCCCGCGCCACCTCCGCGTCGGCAAGTGCGAGCAGCGGGTCGACGGCGAGCGGATTCAGCCACCGGGCGGAGCGTCCGTCTGCAACGGCCTGCGAGGTCTTCCCGTCCGCGATCGCGTTGTACGCCGAGTCGACGAGGCGGTTCGACGCGTACGGCGCAGTCAGGGAGTAGAGTGCCCCGAGCGTCGCGACCGCGACGGCGACCGCGACGACCGGCCGGCGCATGCGCCGCCCCGCGCCGAGGCCGGCGAGCACGCCGAGCGAGAAGAACGTGGGCGCTCCGACCGCGACGAATTCCCAGTCGATGTCGATCAGCGAGTGCAGCGCGAAGGCCCCGACGCCGACGGCGAGCGCCGCCGCAGCGCCTCGCTCGGCCGGGCCCGCGCGCCGCACCGCCGAGGCGGCGGCGGCGACACCCGCGCCGGCCAGGCCGAGGAGGAGCAGGAAGCCGACGACCCCGGTCTCGCTGAGGAACTGAAGCGGCAGGCTGTGCGGCTCGGTCGTGACGATCGAGCCCACCCGGATGTCGCGTCTCGCGATCTCGAACGTCCCGGCGCCCTTGCCGCCGGCCGGAGCGTCCTTGAACAGCGTCCAGGCCTCCTGCCACCACGTCCACCGGTTGCTGGAGCTGATCTCGGCCAGACGAGTCGGGTCCTGCGACACCTCTTTGCCCTTCGCGCCCCTGAAGTCGTCCAGGATCTTTCCGCCGCTGTGGACGAGGAGCACAGCGACGGCCACAGCTGCGGCGAGGGCGACGACGGCTCCGAGCCTGGCCGCGTAGACACGTCGCCGGTCTTCCGAGACCGTGAGCCCGGCGGCCATGAACGCGGCCCCGCACACCAGCGCCGCGCCCAGGCAGAGGAAGACGCCGAACCAGGCGCCGTCGTTCACCCGGTCGGCATACGGCTGCAGGTCGTCGGTGATCGCCGGCCGCGAGAACGCCCAGAGCGAGACAAGCGCGGCGACCGGGGTGACGAGGACGAGCACGGCGAGGCTCTCGAGCCGCTCGCGCGTGAGCGCGATGCACCCGAGCGCCGCAAGAACGGCGACCGCGACGCCGCCGCGTGAGTACGTGAGGACGACGACGAGCTCCGCGAGGTAGACGAGCAGGGCGCCGGCGGCCCGCACCGCCCGGCGGTGCGCTCGCGGCGCGGCGAGCCAGAGGCCGAGCGGCAAGGCCGCCGCCGCTACGAGCGCCAGGGCGTTCCAGTAGCCGATGGGGTTGCGCAGCCGCGCGACGCGGGCGCCGTCGGGGAAGAGCGACGGAATCACCTTCCCGAGGAGCGCCCACGCGAGGACGAGGCCGAGCAGCGCGGCAAGCCCGCAGGCAACCGTCCGGGCCGGGCGCGACACCTGGGCCGTGAGCAGCCCGAGCACGGCGAAGGCGACGTAGACGAGGACACGGTCGAACGCGGCCCAGGATCGGTCCGGCGCGATCGACCACCACATCGTCAGCCCGACCCACGCCGCGAGCACGGCGAGCAGGACGAGCACGGCCAGCCCGGCCCTGCCCGGGACCGGCACCGGCCCGGCCGCAACCGCCACGGCGACGGTGAGCAGCGCGAAGGCGCCGAGCCAGAACAGCCGGCTGTCCGAGACCCCGTCGCCGAAGAAGAGGGCGACGAAGAGGAGCGCGCCGGAGGCGGTCAGGGTCGCCGGCCCGGCGAGCTTGGCGGCCTGCATCGCCGCTCGACGCTACCACAGCCCTTCCCTGGCCAGTCCTTTACAGACCCTTTACGAGCGGCTCACTCGGATCTCACGGCGTGGATCGAGACTTGTATTTGAGTCGTCGTTTCCGGGGGGCATAGCGTAAAGTGCAGCGAACGCGAACCGCAGCAGACCGGCGCCCTCCTGGGTGCGGTCCCCCGATTTTCGTGACGCACCCGTCCAGGAACATTCTCCGAGCAGTCCTGCTGGCCGCAATAGCCATGCTGGTTTTCGGCACCGCAGGCCCGGCGGCGGCGAAGGGCAAGCCACCCTGCTGGAAGACGCTGATCAACGACTGGTACGACGGCCGGATCGACGGCACGTACCCGATCCACTGCTACCGCGACGCGCTGAACCACCTGCCGACGGACGTCGAGACCTACTCGAGCGCCCGGGACGACATCAAGCAGGCGCTCCAGGACCGGATCACCCAGGGCAGCAAGCGCGGCGGCAGTGGCCCGAGGGGCGCCAGCGGCACGTCGGGCGGCAGCGGCCCGAACAGCAGCGGCCCCAACAGCAACGGCCCCAACAGCAGCGGCCCGAACGCCAACCCCGGTGGCGGCAAGACTGGCTCTGACAAGAGCGCAAAGGGCCCCATCAACGACATCATCAACGCCGGCAAGCCGGGCAGCGCCGACTCCGTTCCGGTGCCGCTGATCGTGCTCGGCGCGGTCGCGCTGCTCCTGATGGTGGCAGGAGGAGCCGGGTTCCTGACCCGCAGGATGCGCACGCGGAAGCTGCAGCTCGCCTCCGCGGCCACGCAGCCGCAACATCCGGGCGCACCTCCGCCCGAGCAGCCGTAACCCGGCAGAAAATCCCTGCAAATCGTGTTGTCCGGTGAGGGCTCTACCCTCATGGTCCCTCTTCGGGGGGCCGGGCAAGCGCAGCTATTCTTGGGAGGCACGATGGCGACAACAAAGGCATCCGCACTGACCCCCGACACGGTCGACGAGGTCGTGAACACCGTCGTCGACGCCGCCGCGAGCGTCGGAATCGAGCGTTTCTTCACGATTCCCGGCCGCGACGCGTTCGAGGAGGTGGAGTGGGAGCTGCGCGATGCCTTCATCCCCGGCAAGGACAAGCCCGTCTTCGACCAGAAGGCGGTCGAGTTCCCGAAGTTCTGGTCGCAGACGGCGACCAACATCGTCTCCCAGAAGTACTTCCGCGGGCGCATGGGCTCGCCCGAGCGCGAGTCGAGCGTGAAGCAGATGATCGGCCGCGTCGTCGACACGGTCGGCGGTTGGGGCCGCGCCGGCGGCTACTTCGCGAGCGACGAGGAGGCCGACACCTTCGAGGCCGAGCTGAAGGCGATCCTCGTCAACCAGTACGCCTCCTTCAACTCCCCGGTCTGGTTCAACGTCGGCTTCGAGGAGAAGCCACAGTGCAGCGCGTGCTTCATCCTCTCGATCGACGACTCGATGGAGTCGATCCTCGACTGGATCCGCCGCGAGGGGATCATCTTCCGCGGCGGCTCCGGCTCCGGGGTCAACCTCTCCCGGCTGCGCTCGTCGAAGGAGCAGCTGTCGAAGGGCGGCTATGCCTCCGGCCCGGTCTCGTTCATGCGCGGCGCCGACGCTTCCGCCGGCACGATCAAGTCGGGCGGCAAGACGCGGCGCGCGGCGAAGATGGTCGTCCTCGACGTCGACCACCCGGACATCGAGCACTTCATCTGGTGCAAGGCGCACGAGGAGGAGAAGGCGCGCGTGCTCGAGCTGGCCGGCTACGACATGGCCCTCGACTCGGAGCACTGGGCCTCGATCCAGTACCAGAACGCGAACAACTCGGTGCGCGTCACCGACGCGTTCATGGAGTCCGCCGAGGCTGGCGCCGAGTGGAACCTGACCGCGCGCACCGACGGCGCCGTCGTCGAGACCGTCGACGCGCGGGGCCTGCTGCGCCAGATCGCCGAGGCCGCCTGGAAGTGCGCCGACCCTGGCGTCCAGTACGACACGACGATCAACACGTGGCACACCTGCCCGAACTCCGGCCGGATCAACGCGTCGAACCCGTGCTCCGAGTACATGCACCTCGACGACTCGGCGTGCAACCTCGCCTCGCTGAACCTGATGAAGTTCCGCCGCGAGGACGGCGAGTTCGACGTCGAGGCCTTCCAGCACGCGGTCGACGTCGTCTTCCTTGCGCAGGAGATCCTCGTCGGCTACTCGTCCTACCCGACCACCGAGATCGAGAAGAACGCGAAGGCCTACCGCGAGCTCGGCCTCGGCTACGCGAACCTGGGCGCGCTCCTGATGGCGCGCGGGCTCCCGTACGACTCCGACGAGGGCCGTGCGTATTCGGCCGCGATCACCGCTCTGATGACCGGCCGCGCGTATCGGAAGTCCTCGGAGATCGCGTCCCGGATGGGCCCGTACGCCGGGTACCAGCCGAACGCTGCCGCGATGATCGGCGTGATCGCGATGCATCGGGCGGCGGTCGGCAACATCCAGCACTCCGACTCGGTGCCCGCCGACCTGCTCTCGGCCGCGCGCACTGCGTGGGACGACGCGCTCAACCTCGGCGAGGTCGCCGGCTTCCGCAACTCACAGGCGACCGTGCTCGCGCCCACCGGGACGATCAGCTTCATGATGGATTGCGACACGACCGGGGTCGAGCCGGACTTCTCGCTCGTCAAGTCGAAGAAGCTCGTCGGTGGCGGCGAGATCACGATCGTGAACAAGACGGTGCCGATGGCGCTCGACGAGCTCGGCTACGCGCCGAGCGAGATCGAGGAGATCGTCGCCTACATCGACGAGCGGAACTCCGTGATCGGCGCGCCCTACGTGAAGCCTGATCACTACCCCGTGTTCGACTGCGCGATCGGCGACCGGGCGATCCACTACTCCGGCCACGTGAGGATGATGGGCGCGGTCCAGCCGTTCATCTCCGGGGCGATCTCAAAGACCGTGAACCTGCCCGAGCAGGCGACGGTGGACGAGGTCGCGCAGCTGATCGCCGACGCCTGGCGGCTCGGCGTGAAGGCGATCGCGATCTACCGGGACAACTGCAAGGTCGCGCAGCCACTCTCCGGAAAGGCTGACGGGACGCTGATTCCGGCAACGCCGCCGACGCCGCTCACGCAGCGAAGGCGCCTGCCGGAGGACCGCACCGAGGTCGGCCGCAAGTTCAGGGTCGGCGACTACGAGGGCTACATCCACGTCGGCCTGTACGACGACGGCACCCCGGGAGACATCTTCGTCGACATCGCCAAGGACGGAACGACGATGGCCGGCCTGATGAACTCGCTGATGATCGCAGTCTCGATGGGCCTCCAGTACGGCGTGCCGCCCGAGGTCTACGTCTCGAAGCTCTCGCACATGCGCTTCGAGCCGTCGGGGCTGACGAACGACGCGGACATCCGCAACGCGAAGTCGATCGTCGACTACATCTTCCGCTGGTTCGGCAAGAAGTTCCTGACGCTGGAGCAGCAGGAGGAGGTCGGGATCCTCTCGCCCGAGGTGAAGGCGCGACTGGCCGAGCGCTACGCGGCCCCGGACGGCGAGCCGGCCGCTCCGGTCGAGTCGCCCACGCGGGGCCAGACCGCCCTCTTCAACTCGTGGGACGACGCAGTCGAGTGCGCGAAGTGCGGCGGGCGAATGGTGCGGACAGGCTCCTGCTACACGTGCAGGGACTGCGGCACCAATACCGGCTGCAGCTAGCCGCTCCGAAGATGCGATTGCGCCGAGGGCCGCGTGAGCGGCCCTCGGCCGTTGGGCCACTTGCGTAGCTCACTACGGTTACTACAATGTAGTTTATGGCGAAGGGACAACCCCTCTCGATCCGGTTGACCGACGCGACAGCACTTCTCGTCGGCGACGAAGCTCGCCGCTCAGGACGCTCTCGAAGCGCCGTCGTCGAGGAGCTCGCCGACGAGGCGGCGAAGATGCGCCTCTTTCCGGGCATCGGCTTCCGAGATCACCCGCGCCGGGCGTGGGTGATCGGCACTGGCCTGGACGTCTGGCAAGTCGTCGATCTCCTCGACGCCTATCGCGGAAGCGTCAAGAAGCTCTGTCGGGACTACCCGCTGGTTTCGGAGCGCGCCCTGCGCATCGCTCAGGCCTACGCCGAGCGCTTTCCCGCTGAGATCGAGGAGTTCCTCGCACTCCAACAGCGAACACCGGAGGAGCTGCAGGAGCTCTACCCGTTCATCGAGTTCCGCGAGATCTAAACACGCGTGCGCCTGCTGCTCGACGCCCACCTGTCGGGGTCGCGCATTGCAGACCCACTACGGCGGAAGGGCCACGACGTCCGCGCACTCTCCGAGGAATCCGACGCCGAGGGGTTGGAGGACGAGCAGGTTCTCGCTCTAGCCGCCGCGGAGCGCCGGATACTGGTGACCAGCGACGTCTCGGACTTCCCGAGGCTGCTCAGGGACTGGGCCGGCGCGAGCCGATCGCACAACGGCGTGATTCTCGTTTACGGCATTGGAACGGACGAGTTCAGCGCGATCGCCCACGGGATCCTGAGGCTTCTGCAGGAGAAGCCCCGCCAACCCGAGTGGATCGACGTCGTCCTCGCGATCAGCAGAACGGCGTCGCGATGAGAACGTACTCCCGGCCCGCGATTCGAAGCGTCTGCCAGGACCCGTTTGCCCCGACAGCTTCGTGCACGGCGGCAACGGTCTCCGCGAGCTCGCCTGGTCCCTCCTGAACACCGCCTCGTACGACCTCGGCCGCATCGAGATGCAGAGAGACGCCGTTGATCACGATCTCCGTCTTTAGCCAGCTCCGGTCCGCGTTCACCGCACGCCACTCATCAGGGTCAATGTGCACTTCGCCGATCACCTTCAAGACGGTACCTCGAGCGACTCATAGAATCGCCGGATGGAGCGGGACGATGAGCTTCGGGCGGCGTGCTTTCTGGCGCTCGACGCTCTCCGTGCGCAATTCGGGGAGGACCTTCCGTACCGGGGTGTCCTGGATCGTGGCTTCGTCTTCGACGGACAGCCGGTTCCTTTCCTGACGCGCATGAGGGGCATCTATCGCGCCCGCATCCAGCGCGGGCCTGCCGCACTCTCGGTCAACACATCCTTCCGTTCGCCGTACAACGACGAAGTGACGACGGACGGGTTTCTCTACGCCTACCAGGCGGGCCCGGCCGACAACGTCGACAACATTTGGCTACGACAGGCGTATGAGCTGCAAGTCCCGATTGTCTACTTCTGGGGCGGCGCTCGCCCGGGCTGGTATCGCCCGATTGTCTGCTTTGTGAAGGAGGACGACCCGATCGAGAGGCGCGTGCTTCTCGGGCCCACGCCTGGAGAGGGCTTGAGCGCGGAGCCGGCCGAGAGTGTGATCGAGCAGCGTTATGCGGTGCGTGAAACGCGAGTTCGAATGCACCAGGGTCGATTCCGCGGGGCGGTTCTCCTCGCGTACAACGACCAATGCACGATCTGTCGACTGAAGGAAGTGGTGCTGCTCGATGCTGCCCACATCACCGCGGACTCGACTCCAACAGGGCAGCCGTTGGTCTCGAACGGCCTGAGCATGTGTTCGATCCACCATCGGGCCTTCGACCAAAACCTCGTCGGTGTCTCACCCGACTACGAAGTGCGGGTCTCCCAGCGACTCCTGGACGAGGACGACGGCCCAATGCTCGAGCTCCTGAAAGGCTTTGATCGGCAGACGATCGTCCTCCCGCAACGTCGCACGCACAAACCTGATCGCGAGCGCGTCGCCGCGCGATTCGAACGCTTCGAATGACCCTGGACGACCTCGACCGCTGGCTCGACGTCTACGGCCGCGCGTGGGAGCGGCTCGATGTCGACGCCTTCGTCGCCTGCTTCACCGAGGACGCGCTGTACCAGTGGGGGCCATGGGGGGAGCCGCTCCGCGGCCACGACGAGATCCGGGCTCAAACACGCAAGGCCATGTCGCAGCAACAGGGAGTCCGCTTCGGCCACGAGCCGCTCGCGATCACGCCGGACGGGCGCGGGATCGCCCGCTGGTGGGTGTCGATGGACGTGCCCGCCGACGGGACGGTCGAGGAGGACGAGGGGATCTTCCTCGTCACGCTCGGAGACGACGGCCGCTGCACCGACTTCCGGGAGTGGTTCAACAGCCGCACCCGGCCGGCCTGACCGCGAACTCCTCCGCCGCCGTGATCGACCTGGCGGGCGCGGCCCGTTGTCTCCCCCGTGCTAGAGCTGCCAGGAGTTGTCGCGGAGGATCGGCACCGCAGCCCCGCCGTTCTCGATGCCGTCCACCTCGACCTCCGGCCCGCCGATCATGAAGTCCGTGTGGGCGGCCGACCGGTTCACGCCCATCGCCTCCTGCTCCTCCTCGCCCGGCAGCTCGTCGACGGCGAGCGCGCCCAGCCAGGCGGTGCCGTAGGCGATGTGCGAGGCGGCGTTCTCGTCGAACAGCGTGCTCCAGAAGGTGATCCCGCTGCGGCCGACGCGGGAAGTCTCATCGACGAGCGCGACCTCGCCGAGTAGCGACGCGTTGGCGTCGGTGGCTAGCTCGGCGCGCACCTCGTCTCCGCCCGACGAGGCTTTCACCTCCACGACCCGCCCCGCCGAGAAAACCATCTCCAGGTCGCGGACGACCGTCCCGCCGATCAGCACCAGCGGCTGCGTCGAGCGCACCCTGCCCTCCGTCCGCCTGCTGTGCGGGATTGTGAACACCTCTTCCGTCGGCAGGTTCGGAACGTAGAAACGGCCCCAGGCCGTCTCGGCGCCCGCTGCCATCCACTGTGCCTGCTGCACCAGGCCGACGGTCAGATCGGTGCCGGGCCCGCGAAAACGGACCGAGTCGAAGCTCCGCTCGTTCAGCTGCCTTGCGCGCGCCTGGAGCATCTCGACGTGCGCCTTCCAGGCTGCAACCGGATCGGGCTCGTCGAGCCGAACGGTCGCGCGGATCGCCTGCCAGAGCCGCTCGACGTCGGGCTCCCCGAACACCTGCTGCGCCCAGCCGGCGGTCGGGAAGGCCACGATCGTCCAGGGCATGCGGCCGTGGTCGAACGCCGTCCAGAGGGCCCGCCGGACATCCGGCATCAGGGACCGGTTGATGCGGTCCGGGTCGATGCCGGCGAAGAGATTCGGGTCTGGCTCACCGACCGTGTTGATCATCGCCGTCCGCCGCTGGGCCTCCTCCTCAACCCGCTGAAACAGCCACGGCGGCACCCAGCCGACCGCTTCGTCCGGCGCCAGCTCGGCCTTCGCCCGCCGCACGTGGACATCCTGGTAGAGAGGATCGACCCGGCGGGCGCCCTCCTCGTAGGCGACCCGCGCGATCGCCCGGACGAGCGGCGCGTGCTCGACGTAGGAGAGCAGCATGACGTCCTGGCCCTGCTCGAGATTGACCCCGACCCTGAGCGCGAGCCGCGCGTACTCCTCCAGCTCCGCGGTGCGCTCGGCCCAGAACGAGGCTTCGTCCACGGCGCGGACGCTACCCTAGAATCGGCGGATGACGAGCGAGCCCGCGACGCCCGCAGCGCCCGAGCGCGAGCGGATGAGCTGGGGCGAGCTCGGAGGGGCAGCCGACGAGCTCGCGGCGCAGGTCCTCGCCGACGACTACCGCCCGGACATGATCCTCGGCATCGCGCGCGGGGGGCTGCTCGTAGCCGGCGCGCTCTCGTATGCGCTCGACGTCAAGAACGCCTTCACGATGAACGTCGAGTTCTACACCGGGGTGGACGAACGGCTACCGGTGCCGATGCTTCTCCCCCCTGTGCCCGAGCTCGTCGACCTCCACGACGCCCGCATGCTGATCGCCGACGACGTCGCCGACACGGGTCAGACCCTCGCGCTCGTGAAAGGCTTCTGCTCCGGCCAGGTCGGTGAGGTTCGCGTGGCCGTGCTCTACGAGAAGCCGCAGTCGATGGTCACGTGCGAGTACGTCTGGCGCCGCACGGAGCTCTGGATCGACTTCCCCTGGAGCGTCCCCGACAACCCTTAGCCCTGGAGGGCGGCGAGCACCTCGCCCGGCTCCGCGTGGCGTCCCACCTGCTGCTTGGAGAAGAGGAGGCGCCCGTCCGCAACGACGTCGAACTGGCTCTGCTCGCCCTGGATCGCGACGGCGTCGTACCCGTTGGCCTTCAGCTCGACCGCGAGACTCGCGGCCCGTTCGTCGTAGCCCGATCAGACGGGGCAGTAGAAGATCTCGACCTTCACGACACCGACTCTAGACTTTCAGGCAGAAGTGATCGCCGACCGGGCTGCTCACGGATCGAGCCTAAGCGTTACCCGCGCGCCTCCTCGAACCGCCGTGCGACCTCGGGCCAGTTGACGACGTTCCACCAGGCGGCGAGGTAGTCCGGGCGCCGGTTCTGGTAGTTGAGGTAGTAGGCGTGCTCCCAGACGTCGATGCCCAGCAGCGGCACGTCGGCGGTCATGATCGGGCTGTCCTGGTTCGGCGTCGAGTAGACGGCGAGGCCGGTGCCGTCCCAGACGAGCCACGTCCAGCCGCTGCCGAATCGCTTGACTCCGCCGTCGTTGACCGCCTCCTTGAGCTTGTCGACGCCGCCGAAGGTGTCCCCGATCGCATCGGCCAGAGCCCCTTCAGGCTCGCCGCCGCCGTCCGGGCTCATGATCTGCCAGAAGAACGAGTGGTTCGCGTGGCCGCCGGCGTTGTTGCGGACCGCTGTCCGGATCGCATCCGGCATGATCTCGAGCTCGGTCAGGACGTTCTCGACGGAACGGTCAGCCCACTCGGTCCCGTCGAGCGCCTTGTTCGCGTTGTCGACGTATGCCTGGTGGTGCTTGCCGTGATGGATCTCCATCGTCCGCGCGTCGATGTGTGGCTCCAGCGCGGCGTGGTCGTACGGCAGTGCGGGCAGCTCGAACGGCATTGCTCTCCTCCTAGGTCGAATCTCGATTGATTCTCTCAAACGTAGGATGGGCTACGTCATGCGTGTCGTTCTCGGCTGCGGCAACTTCGGGGGCATCGGCTCGGCGCCGGCCTTTTTCGGCAAGGGCGAGACCCGCGAGCAGGCGTTCGCGCTGATGGACGCCGGCTGGAAACTGGGGCTGCGCACGTTCGACACCGCCGACGCGTACGGTGGCGGCCGCAGCGAGATCTGGATCGGCGACTGGATCCAGGAGACCGGCCATCAGCCACAGATCACGACCAAGACCTTCAACCCGATGGAGGCCGGCGCCGACCAGGGGCTCGCTCGAAATCGTGTGCTGCGGCAGGCGGAGTCGAGCCTCGAGCGCCTCGGGATCGACCGGATCGACCTCTACCTCGCGCACGATCCCGACCCGCGCACGCCGGTGGCTGAGACGTTGTCCGCGTTCGAGGAGCTCGTCGAGAATCGCCTGATCGAGGCCTGGGGCGTCAGCAATGTCGGCGTGGCAGATCTCCGCGAGTGGCTCGAGGTCGGGCGGCCGGCGCTCGTCCAGAACTCCTACTCCCTGCTCGACCGAGGAGACGAAGAGGAGCTGATCCCGTTCTGCGCCGAGCACGGCATCCCGTACCAGGCCTTCAGCCCGCTGGCCGGCGGCTGGCTGACCGGCAAATACCGCCGGGGCGAGGCCCCGCCGACGGGATCGCGGATGACGATGCGGCCCGAGCCCTACGCGCACCTCGAGGACGAGCGCGTCTACGCCGGCCTCGACGAGCTGGTGCGCATGGCGGCGGACCGCGGCGTCAGCACCGCCGGGCTCGCACTGGCCTGGGCCCTCGGCGGCACGAGCTCGGCCGCGGTCGGCCCTCGCCGGCCCGAGCACCTGGAGCCCGTGTATGAGGCACTACTCCTCGAGCTGTCACCGGCCGACCGCAAGAAAGTAGGCTCGCTCTTCACCTGATGGCGATCATCGTCCTGAACCAGAGCGAGGTCGAGCATCTGCTCGACATGGAGGGCTGCATCGAGGCGATGGCCGGCATCCTCGAGGCGCTCGCGCGCGGCGAGCTCTTTCAGCCGCTTCGATCGATCGCCTTCCCGCCCGGCGAGTCCAGCGGCATTGGCCTCATGCCCGCACATCGCTCCGGCGCCGACGCGGCCTACGCGCTGAAGACGATCTGCCTCTTCCCCGACAACCCGAAGCGCAGCCTCGATGCTCACCAGGGCACGGTCACGCTGTTCTCCGGCGAGACCGGCGAGGTGCGCGCGCTGATGAACGCCTCGGCGATCACGGCCATCCGTACGGCGGCCGTCTCGGCCGTCGCGACCAGGCTGCTCGCCCGCGAGGACGCGAGTGAGCTGGCGATCGTCGGCTCGGGCGTCCAGGGCCGGTCTCACATCGAGGCGATGCGGGCGGTGAAGCCGTGGGAGCGCATCCGCGTCGCAAGCCGCACCCATAAGCATGCGCAGGCGGTGGCCGAGGAGACCGGCGCCGAGGCGGTCGAGAGCGTCGAGGAGGCGGTGCGTGGCGCCGACGTGGTGGTCACGGCGACGAACTCGCGGGAGCCGGTGCTGCGCCACGAGTGGCTGAAGCCCGGCGCCCACGTGAACGCGGTCGGCTCGAGCATCCCGAAGGCGCGCGAGCTCGACACGGCGACGATCGTGGCCTCCTCGCTCTTCGTCGACCGGCGCGAGTCGACGGTCAACGAGGCGGGGGACTACCTCGTCCCGTTCCAGGAGGGCGCGATCGGCCCCGACCACATCAAGGCCGAGATCGGCGAGGTCCTGATCGGCAAGCACCCGGGCCGCACCGCACCGGACGAGCTCACCGTGTTCAAGTCGCTCGGCCTCGCCGTCGAGGATCTCGCTGCGGCCGAGTACGTCGTCCGCCGGGCGCAGGAGACGGGCGCGGGCACGACCGTCGAGTTTTGATCCCGCTGGCGGAGATCGAGCGTGCGCGCGACCGGATCGCCGGCGCCGCAATCCGCACCCCGCTCGTCAGGCTGCACGTCGACGCGCCGGCCGAGATCTGGCTGAAGCTCGAGAACCTCCAGCCGATCGGCTCGTTCAAGATCCGCGGCGCGACGAACGCAATCCGGGCGGCGTCGCCGGAAGACCTCGCCCGCGGAGTCGTCACCGCCAGCGCCGGCAACATGGCGCAGGGCGTCGCGTGGGCTGCGCGAGACGCGGGCGTCCCGGCAACGATCGTCGTCCCGGATCACGCGCCGCAGACGAAGCTGGACGCGATCGAGCGGCTCGGCGGGCAGATCGTCAAGGTGCCGTACGAGCAGTGGTGGCAGGCCATCGAAGAGTCGCGCTTCGAGGGTGCCGACGGCCTCTTCGTGCATCCGGTCCAGGACGAGCTCGTCATGGCCGGCAACGGCACGATCGGCCTCGAGCTCGTCGAAGACCTTCCGAACCTCGACACCATCCTGATCCCGTTCGGCGGCGGCGGTCTCTCGAGTGGGATCGCCAGCGCGGTCAAGCAGCTTCGACCCGACGCCCGGGTCTTTGCCTGCGAGCCGGAGACCGCAGCCGCCGTCAGCGCCGCCTTCGCGGCCGGCGGCCCGGCCGAGGTCGAGTACACGCCCTCCTTCGTCGATGGGGCCGGTGCCCACAAGGCGCTGCCGGCGATGTGGCCGATCGTCAGCGAGGTGATCGACGGCGCTCACGTGGCCACGCTCGACGAGACGGCGGCCGCGATCCGGCTGCTCGCCGAGCGCGTGCGCGTGATCGCAGAGGGCGCAGGCGCGCTCGCCGCCGCGGTCGCGCTCTCGGGACGGGCGGGGGGCGGCACGATCGCGTGCATCGTCTCCGGCGGGAACATCGACATCTCGACGCTGACCCGCATCCTCGGCGGCGAGACCCCTCAGTAGGATTGGACGATGCTCGAGGTCGGCGACCACTTTCCCGTCGAGAAGCTCTCCGTTCACCCGGATGGCCCGGCGGTCGTCTTCTTCTACCCGGCGGCGCTGACGCCCGGCTGCACGATGGAGGCGAAGGCGTTCAACGACCGCTACGACCGCTTTCGCGAGGCCGGGTACGAGGTAATCGGCGTCAGTACCGACCTCACGGAGAAGAACGACGAGTTCCGGACCGAGTGCGGCCTCGACTTCCCGCTCGTTTCCGACGAGAGTCAGGAGCTGACCGGCAGCCTCGACCTCCTCAAGGAGTTCGGCCAGCACGGCATGTTCGCCCGGCGAGTCACGTACCTGCTCGACGCCGACGGGACGATTCGCAAGGTCTGGGACGTCACCGACGCGGCGGCGCACCCGGAAGAGGTGCTCGCAGCAGTCACGGGCTGAGCGTGGAGGTCATGCAGCGCCCGATTGACACCCGCGTCGCTGCCGGGAGACAATCGACAGCTTGAGTCAGTATGTCGTCTCGGTAGAGAACATCGCTGCGAAGCGGGACGAGGGTGACACGGCTGATACACGTGTCGTCTTCTCGAGCTCGAACGGCTGCGAACGGCTCGAGCAGCGGGTTCTCCGCTTCGCCCGTGGCCGTTCGAGGCCCCGTGAGCTTGTCGGCCGGCAAGAGGTGCTCTACGTCGTTTCCGGCAGCGGCGTGCTCGAGGTCGACGGCACACCACACGAGCTCGATCCGGATACTGGCGTCTACCTCGTCTCCGGCGAGAGCTACACGATCCAGAACGGCCGGGCCGAACCGCTCACGGTTGTCTCGGTGATCACGCCCCAGCGGAGCGTGCCCGGCTCGGGCCGGCAGGTGACGGTGCGCTTCGACGAGCGCGAGGAGCTCCAGGCCGACGAGAACCGAAGCTTCCGCTACCTCGTACACGAGGACATCGGTTGCCTCGATGTAACACAATTCGTCGGTTTGGTCAGACCGTGCCGCGCACCCGATCACAGCCATCCATACGACGAGGTCGGCTACATCGTCGAGGGGCAGGGCATCGCCCACGTCGACGGCCGGTCGACGCCAATCGGCCCCGGCTCGTGCTTCCACCTTCCCCCTCGACAAGTGCACTGCATCGAGAACAAGGGGCCCGGTGTCATGCGGATCATGGGAGTCTTCTACCCGTCGGGAAGCCCAAGAGAACGAAGCCACGACCAGGCGGGAGGAGGCAACTAACGGGAGGATCCGGTCGTCTCAAGGTAAAGAACGCACGACAAACGAGAGGGAGGACACGCATGAGGAAGTGGATCTTGACCAGGGGAGTGCCTTTCACGGCGCTCGCACTGGTCGTCGCGCTCACGATTGCGGTGGGCGCAATAGCGAAGACGGACTCAGGGGGCCCGGCCAGAGCCGCGTCGCCGGCTTCGTCCGATGCGGCACTCATCAAGTGCGGCAACAGCAGGTTGATCGGTCTGCTCGGCATCTACACGGGCCCCGCAGCGTCGCTCGGCCTCCCGCAGATCAACTGGGTCAAGTTCTTCGTCGCCCGGTACAACAAGACGCACAAGACGAAGTACCGCATCCAGGGCCAGGACACCCAGCTCGGCGCGGCGAACGGCACTGCGGAGGCGATCAAGGGTGCTCAGACCCTCCGCGCGAACCCGCAACTGCTCGGCACCGTCGGCCCGGCAGGCAGTAACGAGGTCAAGGCGACGTCGGCGACGCTGAAGGGCGCCGGGCTCGCGTTCGTCTCCGGCTCGGCCACGGCCACGACGCTGACGGTACCTCCCGACCCCAGCCGCGCCGGGTACTTCTTCCGGGTGGTGCCGCCCGATTCCGCACAGAGTCTGAGCGTCTCGGGCTTCATCACCAAGACGCTGAAGTTGGCGAGGGTCTACATCATCGACGACCAGGAGGCCTACTCGACCGGCCTCGCCGACGAGGTTCAGGCTCAGCTCAAGGCAGCCGGCGTCTCGGTCAGCCGTGACGGCGTCAGCCAGCAGCAGTCAGACTTCTCGGCGCTGATCGCGAAGATCCCGCGCGACACCCAGCTCGTCTATCTCCCGTGGCAGCTGCCGCCGAAGGGCCAGGCGTTCGGCCAGCAGATGAAGGCGGCCGGCAAAAGCGACATCAAGCTGATGGGCTCCGATGGCCTCTTCGACCCGGCCTTCTCCGGCGTCGGCAGCAACGTGTACGACTCGTTCTTCCCGTTCGACCTGAATAGCGCCGTGATCAAGGCGTATCAGGCGGCGCACGATGGCAACGGCGACTTCTTCGGCGCACCCAGCTACGTGGCCGCCCAGGTGCTCACCGACGCCATCGACCGCGCCTGCGCGAACGGCACGGCCAGCCGTGCGGAAGTGCGTGCGCAGATGCTCAAGACCAACCTGAAGACGTCGATACTCGGACTCCCCGTAGCCTTCAAGGGGAACGGCGACCTGGTGCACGGCGTGTTCGGCATCTACCAGTCGAAGAGCGGCGCCTTCGCGCGCATCGGCTAGCGACCGGTAGCTCGTATGACGGCGGTGCGGCCCATCGCAGTGATGGGCCGCACCGCACTCTGACACTCTTCGTGCGTCGTGAACTGGAGCCTCTTCTTCGACCTCACGGTGAGCGGGCTAACGCTCGGGAGCGTGTACGCGCTGATCGCGCTCGGCTACTCGATGGTCTACGGCATCCTCAAGCTGCTGAACTTCGCCCACGGCGACGTGTACATGATCGGCGCGTTCCTCGGCTGGTTCGTGCTCGACGGATTCGGCGGACCGGTGAGCCCGAGCATCGGGACCTGGTTCGTCGTCGTGCTCATGCTCTTGGCGTCGATGCTCGGCTGTGGCGTCCTCGGCGTCGTCATCGAGCGGTTCGCCTACCGACCGCTGCGGAATGCGCCGCGGATCGCGCCGCTGATCAGCGCCCTCGGCGTCTCCTTCTTCCTCCAGAACACCGCGCTGCTCCTGTTCGGCGCGAACTTCCGCACGTACGACAGCTTCGATCTGATCGGGACGAGGTCGTTCCACGTCGGCAGCCTGTATGCCGGGACGCCCCAGATCCTCGCCGTCGCCGCGGCGATCGGGTTGATGGTCGTGCTCACGCTGTTCGTCGCCCGGACTCAGGTCGGGAAGGCGATGCGCGCGACGTCGTTCGACCGGGAAGCTGCCGAGATGATGGGGATCGACGTCGATCGCGTGATCTCGGTCACCTTCTTCCTCGGGTCGGCGCTGGCGGGTGCAGCCGGTGTGATGTTCGGACTCGTCTACGGCCAGATCTACTCGTACATGGGCTTCATCGCCGGCCTGAAGGGGTTCACGGCGGCCGTCATCGGCGGGATCGGCAGCATTCC
>DATCPA010000081.1:0-1855 GCA_036564335.1 Gaiellaceae bacterium | reverse complement strand
GCTCGGCCTCGAGCGTGGCCTCTTTCTCGGTGAGCTTGCGCTCCCTACCGGTGAGCTCGGCTGTCTGGGTGTCGAGCTGCTCGTCCTTCTTGTCCAGCCGCGTCTCGTAGCGCTGGAGCTCGGCCCGCCGCTCGCGGTTCTCGTTCTCCGCCGACTTCGCGACGTTGAGGGCCTCGTCCTTGGCCTCGAGGATGATGTCCTTCTGCTTGGTCCGGGCGTCAGCGAGGAGCCGGTCGGCGGTGGCGCGAGCGGTCGTCTCGCTGTTCAGGGCGATGCTCCGGCGGACCACGAGGGCGATCCCGAAGCCGACGAGCAACCCGGCGACGAGGGCGATGACGCCCACGACGAGGCTGTCGGGCATGACCAGAATCCTTTCCGTGTGCCCGCGTACGCGAAGTCGGCGCCGTTGTGAGGGCGCAGGCCCCCGTCCGCGGAATCGGCGCTCAGGACGGCGTGCCCCGGGCGCCGGGAGTTCACAAGAGTTAAGTGAGGCGACAATAGCAGGATGGCCGTGCCGGAAAGCGAACAGCTCCTACCCGAGCCGCTGCTCACGGAAATGCTCGGAGAACTCGACGGCTGGCAGCGGGACGGCCCGGCCATCACCAAGACGTTCACCCTCAAGGGCTGGAAGAGCGCGGTCGCGTTCGCCGACCGGGTGGCCGAGGCGGCGACCGCGGCGAATCACCACCCGGACATCCACATCGAGGGCTACAAGACCGTCCGGATCGTCCTCACGACACACATCACGAAGGGCATCTCGCGGGCGGATATCGAAGTCGCCAGGGAGATCGATAAGATCGCGGCGACATGACCGGCGGAGTACTCGTCCTGCACGCCTGGTGGGGTCTCAACGACGACGTGCGCGCGTACGCGCGTCGTTTGGCGGGCGAGGGCTTCGCCGTCGAGACCCCTGACATGTACGGCGGAGGGCGCGTCGCCACCGAGATTCCCGCGGCCGAGGCTCTGATGAAGGGCCGCGACAAGGTGCGACAGCTCGGCAAGATCGACCGCGCGGCAGAACGGCTGGGCACGCTCGGCCCGTTCGCGGTTCTCGGTTGGAGCATGGGCGGGAGCTACGGCTGGGATCTGGTGAGCCGCCGGCCCGGCACGGTTGCCGCGCTCGTCGACCACTACGGCGGCGGCGAGTTCGAGCCCGGTGCGGAACTTCCGCCGATCCTCGGCCACTATGGCGAGCTCGACGACGACCCATCCCCTGCCATGGTCCAGGAGCTCGAGCAGAACCTGCGAGGCGCCGGGCACGCACCCGAATTCCATTCCTACCCGGGCACCCGTCACTGGTTCGCGGAACCCAGCCGGCCGCAGTACGACGCCGAGGCGGCCGCGCTCGCGTGGGATCGGACCATCCGGTTCCTGCGAGAGCATCTGGTGACGCTGCCCCGCTGACAGCGCGCTAAGGCCGCTTCCTCGCGGTCCAGATCTCCTCGGCCGGCCACTTCTGGGCCCACTCCGGACTGACGTATCCGTAGTAGTCGTGCTTCTTCGAGTCCGCTTTCGCGTACACGTCGATGAGCCGCTCGATCTCGAAGCCCGCGCTGTGCAGAAGAGCGATCCACTCGCCGTGAGCGAGGTGGTACTCCACGCCGACCTCGTCCGGCCACTCAGTGCGGAACATTCCGTTCAGCGGCCGCATGAGCTGCTCCCCCACGTCGCCGACGTCGGGCGTGCACAGCATGGCGATCGTGGAGTTGGTCAGGAAGACCAGGCGTCCGCCGGGACGCAGCAAGCGGGCCGCCTCGGGTACCCAGGCCCGTGGGTCCGCCCACAGCGACGCGCCGTACTCGGAGAACGCGAGGTCGAACGACGCCTCTGGCAGCGGCACCCGTTCGCCCGGCGC
>DATCPA010000080.1:0-10414 GCA_036564335.1 Gaiellaceae bacterium | reverse complement strand
GGTCAGCTCGCGGCCGCGCTGGCGGCGATGCAGGCCTACGACCTGCCGCGGGTGGCCGTGATCTCGCTCGCCAAGCGCGAAGAGGAGGTCTTCGTCCCGGGGCGCGCCGAGCCGATCGTGCTCGCGCGCGACTCCGCCGGGCTGCAGCTCCTCCAGCGAATCCGCGACGAGGCGCACCGGTTCGCACTGGGCTTCCATCGGCAGCGGCGCGAGGCGAAGGCCCGTGGCTCGATCTTCGACGACCTGCAGGGCGTCGGCCCGGTGCGCCGCCGTGCGCTGCTGCGGCACTTCGGGTCGGCCGAACGGCTGCTCGATGCCTCCCAGGAGGAGTTGGAGGGCGTCCCCGGCGTGCCCCAGAAGACGGCGCGGGCGATCTACGCGCAGCTGCACAAGGCGGGCCGGGCCTAGGCCGGCCGCCGAAAGGAGCTAGAAGCCCTTGACGGGCAACACGAGCACGAGGATCGTGAGCCACCCGGCGGCTACGGCGAGCAAACGCATGACCGTCACCCTAGGGGGCGTGTGTTAGAGGACCATGAGAAGGTGTTAGTACGGCGTAAGGATCGGGTTAACTGCGGCTACCCGGCGTCCGGTGCCATGGACGGATAGCGGTGGTCCGTCGGCGGCGCGAACGTCTCCTTGATCGTGCGAGGCGAGACCCAGCGGATCAGGTTCCACATCGAGCCGGCCTTGTCGTTCGTCCCCGACGCCCTCGCGCCTCCGAACGGCTGCTGGCCGACGACGGCCCCGGTCGGCTTGTCGTTGACGTAGAAGTTCCCGGCCGCGTACTGGAGCTTGTCGTCGGCGAGCTCGATCGCGGCACGGTCGCGGGCGAAGACGGCACCCGTCAACCCGTAGGGCGCGGTGCGGTCGACGAGCTCGAGCATCTGCTCGTAGTCGTCCTCGGGGTAGACGTAGGCGGTGACCACGGGCCCGAAGAGCTCGTCGCGCAGGAGCCGGAAGTCCGGGTTGCGCGTCTCGATCACGGTCGGCTCGACGAAGTACCCCTCCGCGTCGTCGGTGCCGCCGCCCACGAGCACGGACGACTCGCTGTCCGCCTCGGCCTCGGCGATCGCCTCCTTCTGGGTCTTGAACGAGCCCGCGTCGATCACCGCGCCCATGAAATTCTCGAAGTCGGCGGGATCGCCGACCTTCAGGCCGCGCACCTGCTCGGCCAGGCGCTCGCGCAGCTCCGGCCAGAGGTTCGACGGTGCGTAGACGCGTGACGCGGCCGAGCACTTCTGCCCCTGGTACTCGAACGAGCCGCGGACGATCGCGGTCAGCACGGCGTCCGGGTCGGCGGACGGGTGCGCAACGATGAAGTCCTTGCCGCCGGTCTCGCCGACGATACGCGGGTAGTTGCGGTAGCGCTCGATGTTCTGGCCGACCGTCTTCCACATGTTCTGGAAGACCGAGGTGGAGCCGGTGAAGTGGATCCCGGCCAGGTCCGGGCTGGCGAGCACGGGATCGCCGACCGCCGAACCGCGCCCGTAGACGAGGTTGATCACGCCGTCGGGCAGGCCGGCCGCCTGGAACAGGCGCATCACGTAATACGCGGACAGCGCCGCCGTCGACGCCGGCTTCCAGACCACCGTATTCCCCATCAGGGCGGGCGCACTCGTCAGGTTGCCGCCGATCGCGGTGAAGTTGAACGGGCTGACCGCGAAGACGAAGCCCTCGAGCGGCCGGTATTCCATCCGGTTCCACACGCCCGGCGAGGAGGCCGGCTGCTCGGCGTAGACCCGCGTCATGAACTGGACGTTGAAGCGCAAGAAGTCGATCAGCTCGCAGGCGGAGTCGATCTCGGCCTGGTGGGCGGTCTTCGACTGGTTGAGCATCGTCGCCGCGTTCAGCGTCGAGCGCCACGGGCCGGCGAGCAGCTCCGCGGCGCGGAGAAATATCGCTGCGCGCTCCTCCCAGGGGGTGCGCGACCAGTCGTGCCAGGCGTCGGCGGAGGCCTTGATCGCCCGCTCGACCTCGGCGAGGCCCGCCTGGTGGACGTCGGCGAGCACGTGCTCCTTCCGGTGCGGCTCCACCGCCTGGACGGTGTCGCCGGTGCGGACGTCCTCGCCGCCGATCACGCAGGGGATGTCGAGCCGCTCGGCTTCCAGTTCCGCGAGCCGCCGCTTCAGCTCCTCGCGCTCGGGCGAGCCCGGCGCGTAGCTCTTGATCGGCTCGTTGACGGCCGGCGGTGGCCGGAAGATGCCGTGGGAGGCCATCAGCCGTAGGCTCGACGGAGCCGGCCCCGGCGTAGGCTCGACGGAGCCGGCAATGAGCGGAGGTGCCGGCTTTGCCGGTGCCGGAGTGGGAAGTGAGCGGAGGTGCCGGCTTTGCCGGCGCCGGAGCGGGAATTGAGCAGAGCTGTCGGCTTTGCCGGCGCCGGAGCGGGCATGGCCGGATTGTATGGTGGACGGCGATGCAGGTCGTCCGCTACGCGGCCGGTGACTGGGGCGTGGGGGAGCTGTGGCTCGACGGCGAGGTGCCCGTGTGGCACGAGCTGCCGACCCGGACGAGAGCACACCCCCTCAAGGGGAGCACCGCTCCCCCAACAATCACGCTAGCCGAGCCGGGTGCACGCGACTGGGGCGATTCCGTGCCGGAAGCTGCGCGCCTCGTCTCGCGGTACTTCGCCGGCGAGCGGATCTCCTTCGCCGAGGTACCGATCGATCTCGGGGAGTGCACACCGCTCCAGCAGGCGATCGCGGACGCGCTGCGGACGATCGGCTACGGCGAGACGGTCACGTACGGTGAGCTCGCGGCGCTCGCCGGCCGTCCGAACGCGCCCAGGGCGGCCGGGTCCTTCTGCTCCCACAACAACCTGCCGCTGATCCTGCCGTGCCACCGCGTCGTCGCCGCGGGCGGCCTCGGCTCGTACGGATCGCTGGGCACCGAGTACAAGCGGCGGCTGCTGGAGCTCGAGCGTGCCCCTCTCTGAAGACGTCCGCCGGGAGCTCGCGGCGATCGAACCGCAGCGCGACTGCGACCGGCTGGCCGAGCTGTCGGGCCTGTTCCACACTGCCGGCAGCCTGCATCTCCGCGGCCACGGCGAGTTCTCCGTCCACCTCGACGTCTCCGAATCAGCCGTGGCCCGCCGTGCGTTCGGTCTCCTGCGCGCGTTCGGCGTCGAGACCGAGATCCGGACGTACCGCAGGCGAGCGTTCGACGGGGCAACCCGCTACCAGCTGCACGTGCCGGGCGACGAGCGCGCGCTAAAGGTGCTGCACGACGCCGGCGTCCTGTCGGCCGGGCACGCGCCCCTCGAGGCTCCGCCGAAACGCGTGGTCGGGCGCTCGTGCTGCCGGCGGGCGTACCTGCGCGGCGCGTTCCTCGGCGGAGGCTCCGTCAGCGGGCCCCGGGCGCTTCACCTGGAAATCCGGAGCGCAACGAGGGCGGGGGCCGAGCTCGTTGCGCGGGTGGCGGCACAGGAGGACGTGCCGCTGCGCGTCCACGACCGCGGGCGTCACGCGATCGTGTACGCGAAAGGCTCCGAGGCGGTCGCGGACGCGCTGGCGCTCGTCGGCGCTGGCGACAGCGCGCTGACGATCGACGAGCACGCGGTGGTTGGAGAGGCGCGGGCGCGCGCAAACCGGGTCGCGAACGCCGACCACGCCAACCTCGTCCGTGCGAGCCGCGCAGCGCACGCGCAGGTGCAGGCGATCCGGGCGCTGGAGGAGGGAGGCCGGCTGGAACGGTTGCCGCCGCCGCTCCGCGAGGTCGCCGAGCTCCGGCTCAGGCACCCCTCGGTATCGCTGCGCGAGCTGGCCGCGAAATGCCGCCCGCCGGTCACGAAAGCGGCCGCCCACCGGCGCCTCGGGCGCCTGATTTCGCTCGCCGGAAAAGACTTGCAGCAGCTGTAGCGTTACGGGGTCCGATGATTCATACTCCGCATGCGGGTCCGCGCTCGTCCGCCGGTGGATTCAGACCCCGTCTGCCGGCTAGGTCCTGAGCGCGGTGAACCGGAGGGGGAGGTCGTCCTCGGAGCTTCCCCTCCGGCCCGCGCCTCTTGCCGTCAACTACTGATGCCGCTCGGAGATGCCCCGTTAAACTCGGGGAAAAGGAGACTGGGGGGATAGAGATATGAGCAAGATCCGCGTAGGAATCAACGGGTTCGGGCGCATCGGGCGCAACTTCTTCCGCGCGCACCTGGAGCGGGGCGGCGACTTCGAGATCGTGGCGGCGAACGACCTCGGCGACACGAAGACGATGGCGCACCTGCTCAAGTACGACTCGACGCTCGGCCCGCTGGGCGAGCAGGTCGAGGTCGGCGACGGGACGATCCGGGTCGGCGACATCGAGCTGAAAATGCTGGCCGAACGCGACCCGGCCGCGCTGCCGTGGGCCGGTCTCGGCGTCGAGGTCGTACTCGAGTCGACCGGCTTCTTCACGGCGCGCGACGGCGCTCAGAAGCACATCGACGCGGGCGCGAAGAAGGTCGTCATCTCGGCGCCGGCGACGGAGCCGGACATAACGCTCGTGCTCGGCGTCAACGACGACGCCTACGAGCCCGCGTCGCATCACGTGATCTCGAACGCCTCCTGCACGACCAACTGCCTCGGCCCGCTGGCGAAGGTGCTGCACGACTCGTTTGGGATCGAGCAGGGGTTCATGACCACGATCCACGCTTACACGCAGGACCAGGGTCTTCAGGACATGCCGCACAAGGATCTGCGCCGGGCCCGGGCGGCCGCGATCAACCTGATCCCGACCTCGACCGGCGCGGCCAAGGCGATCGGGCTGGTGCTGCCGGAGCTGCAGGGGAAGCTCGACGGCATCGCAGTCCGCGCGCCCATCGCGACGGGCTCGGTCACCGACCTCGTGGTGCGGCTCGGCCGCGACGTGACCCGCGACGAGGTGATCGGCGCCTACCGCGATGCGGCCGGAGGGCCGCTCGGCCGGTACCTGCAGTTCACGGACGACCCGATCGTCTCCAGCGACATCATCCACTCGGCGTACTCCTGCATCTTCGACAGCGAGCTGACGATGGCGAACGGGCCGATGGCGAAGGTCTTCGGCTGGTACGACAACGAGTGGGGTTACAGCTGCCGGCTGGTCGACCTGATCGCGATGATCGGTCAGACGCTCCCGGTCGAGGCGGCGGCAGCAACCGCCTGAGGTGAAGGTCCCCCGCTCGGTCCGGGACGCCGACGTGGCAGGCAAGCGCGTGCTTGTTCGCGCGGACCTGAACGTGCCAATCGAAGGCGGGCGCGTCGCCGACGACACGCGGATCCGGGCGTCACTGCCCACCCTTCAACTGTTGCTCGAGCGGGGCGCCGCCGAGGTGATCGTCTGCTCGCACCTCGGCCGCCCGCACGGGCCCGATCCGGCGTACTCGATCGCCCCCGTCGCAGAGCGGCTGCGCGAGCTGCTCGGGACGAACGGGCGGGTCCGTGTGCTCGAGAACACTCGCTTCGACCCACGCGAGACGAAGAACGACCCCGAGCTGGCGAAGAAGCTCGCCGCGCTGGCCGACGTCTACGTGAACGACGCGTTCGGCTCCGCCCACCGCGCGCACGCTTCCACAGAGGGGGTCGCGCACCTGCTGCCCGCGTACGCCGGGCTGTTGCTCGAGCTGGAGCTCCAGAAGCTGGGGAAGCTGCTGGAGAGCCCTGACCATCCCTACGTCGCAATCGTCGGCGGCGCCAAGGTCGAGGACACCATCGGCCTGCTGCACAGCCTGGTCGAGCGCGCCGACGTCGTGCTCGTCGGCGGCAAGGTCGCCGAGGAGCTCCGGGCAAACCCGCTTGACCTGCCCCTCGAGCTGCCGAGCGACGTGGTCGCCGCCGCCGCGTTCGCGCCCGACGCGGAAGCGAAGGTCGTGCCGGCCGACGAGGTGCCCGAGGGCTGGCTCGGCCTCGACATCGGCCCCGAAACCCGCGAGGCCTACGCGAAGCGGATCGCGATGGCCAGGACCGTGTTCTGGAACGGCCCCATGGGTGTCTTCGAATGGCCGCGCTTCGCGGAGGGCACGCTGGCGATCGCCCGGGCGATGGCGGAGGCGGACGCGTACACGGTCGTCGGAGGCGGCGACTCGGTGCGCGCGCTCGACGAGGCCGGCCTCGAAGACCGGATCGACTGGGTCTCGACCGGCGGCGGCGCGGCGCTCGAGTTTCTCGAGGGCAAGGAGCTTCCGGGCGTGGCCGCGATCCCCCCCGCTTAGGATTCGGTTTCGTGCTGATCGCCGGGAACTGGAAGATGCACAAGGGCCAGGAGGAGGCGGCCGCGTTCTGCCGGTCGCTGCGCGACCGGCTCGAATGGCTGGACGGCGTCGACGTGGCGGTCTGTCCGCCGTTCGTTTCCCTCAGCGCCGCCGTCCAGGCGCTCGCCGGAACCGAGATCGCCGTTGCGGCGCAGAACGTCCACTGGGAGGTGGAGGGTGCCTTCACGGGTGAGGTCTCCGCTCCGATGCTGTTCGAGCTGGGCGTGTACGGCACGATCGTCGGGCACTCCGAGCGCCGTCAGCTCTTCGGCGAGACCGACGACGGCGTCGCTCGGCGCACCCGCGCAGCGATCGAGGCGGGCCTCTGGGTGATCGCCTGCGTGGGCGAGACCGAGGCCGAGCGCGAGGGCGGCGAGACCGAGGCCGTACTCCGCCGCCAGGCATCCGTGCTGGACGCGCACGAGCAGCTCGTCCTCGCATATGAGCCCGTCTGGGCGATCGGCACCGGCAAGACCGCGTCCCCCGAGCAGGCGCAGGAGGCGCACGCGTTCCTCCGCGGCCTGCTCAACGTGCCGATCCTCTACGGCGGCTCCGTCAAGCCCGAGAACGCGGCCGAGCTGCTCACTCAGCCGGACGTAGACGGGGCGCTCGTCGGCGGTGCGTCACTCGACGTCGAGTCGTTCGCCGCGATTTGCGAAGCGGCCTCGTAGCCCTGGTCATCCTGGACGGGTGGGGCTGCGCGCCGCCCGGGCCCGGCAATGCCGTCGACCTCGCCGACACGCCCGTCTTCGACCGGCTCTGGGCCGAGTACCCCCACACGACGCTGCAGGCGTCCGGCGAAGCCGTCGGCCTGCCGCCCGGCCAGATGGGCAACTCCGAGGTCGGCCACCTGACGATCGGCTCCGGGCGGATCCTCTTCCAGGATCTGATGCGCGTGAACAAAGCGATCGAGGACGGGTCGCTCTTCGAGAATCCGGTGCTGCAGGCGACCTTCGAGCGCGGCAGGCACGTTCACCTCCTCGGGCTCGTCTCCTACGGCGGCGTCCACTCGCACATCGACCACCTGCGGGCGCTGCTCCGCTTCGCGCCCGAGAAGACCTGGATCCACGCGTTCACGGACGGCCGGGACGTGTCACCGCACTCCGCCGTGCACGACCTGGCCGAGCTGCCCGGCGAGCGGATCGCCTCCGTCTCGGGCCGCTACTACGCGATGGATCGCGACGGCCGCTGGGAGCGGACACAGCGAGCCTACGACGCCATCGTCGGTTGCACTCCAGTCATGGGGTCAGACCCCGTCGCCTACGTGCAGCATCAGTACGACGCGGGCGTCACCGACGAGTTCATCGAGCCTGTCCACTTCGAGGGCCGGCCCGTCCTCGAGTCCGGCGACACCGCGATCTTCTTCAACTTCAGGCCGGACCGTGCCCGTCAGCTCTCGCAGCGGCTGCTCGAGAACAGCTTCGACCTGACGACCATGACCCGCTACAGCGACGATCTCGACTGCCCCGTCGTCTTCGCGGAGCAGGAGGTCGACAACACCCTTGCGGAGGTGCTCGCGCGGGAGCACGCCCGCCAGCTGCACTGTGCCGAGACCGAGAAGTACGCCCACGTGACGTACTTCCTCAACGGGGGTCGCGAGCAGGAGTGGCCGGGCGAGACGCGCATCCTCGTCCCGTCGCCGCGCGAGGTCGGCACCTACGACAAGAAGCCGGAGATGTCCGCGCCGGAGGTCGCCGCCCGGTTCGCCGCTGCGATCGGGGACGGCTACCGCTTCGCGATCGTCAACTTCGCGAACCCGGACATGGTGGGGCATTCGGGGTCGATCCCGGCGACGGTCGCGGCGGTCGAGACGACCGACCGCTGCCTCGGCGAGGTGGTCGCGGCGGTCGAGCGCGCCGGCGGCGTCACGCTCGTGACCGCCGACCACGGGAACGCCGAGAAGATGCTCGCCGAGGACGGCGTCAGCCCGCACACCGCGCACACGACGAACCCGGTCCCGCTCGTCGTCACGCTGCCCGGCGCGGAGCTGCGCGACGGCGGCGAGCTGTCGGATCTCGCCCCGACCTGCCTCGACCTCCTCGGTATCCAGCAGCCGGCTGAGATGACCGGAACCAGCCTGATCGCGGCGTCCGTAAATCTTTCGTAAGCCCTGCATACGGGGGGTTCGGGGACCGGGCGGCAGGGCTATACTCCGCGCGCCTTGTCACTGACGCAACCTGATCTCGGGGTCTTGCGCAAAGCGCAGCGGGGTGACGAGCGGGCCTTCTCGCTGATCGTCCGGGCGTACGAAACGCCGGTCTTCAACTACGTGCTGCGGCTCGTCGGCGACCGGTCGCTGGCCGAGGACCTGACGCAGGAGGTGTTCCTGCGCGTCTTCCAGGGGCTGCCCCGGTTCTCGCTCCGGTGCAAGTTCACGACCTGGCTCTTCCAGGTGACCAAGAACCGGGTGCTCGACGAGCTGCGGGCGAACGAGCGGAGGCCGCGGCACCTTGTCGCGCTCGACGATGTCGCGCCCCTCGAGGCGCTGGATGCTCCGATCGAGCGCGGCGAGACGGTGGAAGCGCTCTGGCGGGCGATCGACGGGCTCACGGTCGACCTGAAGATGGCGCTCCTGCTCCGTGACGTGACGGGGCTCTCGTACACGGAGATCGCCGATTCGCTCGAGATCACCCTCGCGACCGTCAAGTGGCGGATCTACAAGGCCCGCGAGGAGGTCGTGCTCGCGCTGGCACGCGAGGGGATCTCGTCCGGCTCGGTGTCCGAGCCGTACGTGGACGAAGCCAAGACCGAGCCGGTCTAGCCGCCGTAGCTCAGCTGCTCGTCCCAGTCGGCCGGCCGTCCCTCGGGGATGAGGTCGAGCAGGTTCCAGACCGGCTCGAGCGTGCCGATGTGGCGGGGATCTTGTCCGTGGTCGGTCGGCGCGTAGAAGAGCTCCGAGCCCCAGAAGTGGCGGATCGTCTCCCCATCGCGGTGGAACACGTTCAGCATCGGCCTCTGGTGCTCTTCAGCCGTCTCGGCGAGGTAGTCGCGGTTGTAGGTGTTACCGGCCGAGGACAGCAGCCGTAGCCGATGCCAGCCACGCTCGCCGGCAAAGGCGAGGATGCGTGGCAGCGAAGCCTTCGCGACAACCACGAGGTTGAGGTGCTGCGCGGCGTGCTCTGCGGCGCCTTCGAGCTGATCGAGGAGCGCCACGCACGACGGGCAGGGCCCCTCGGCAAGCGGCAGGCGCGCCGTCTGACCGCTCGCGGGCCCCGGCCGCGCGTCGCCGGGGTCGCGCGGGAACATGAAGCTGTAGATCACGAGCGAGCTCTTGCCGGGCGCGAACAGCTCCGAGAGCCTCAGGTCTGTCGGGCTGCCGTCCGCCCCTGCCCCGCTGAAGACGTAGTCCTCCGGGACCGCTCCGCCGGGCGGCAGCTCGCGCCTCGCGGAGGCCACCGCCTCCATCGCACGCCGCAGCTCGATCTCCTGCTCGAGCAGCCGATCCCGCGCCGCCCTGTACTCCGCCGACTCTCCTGGATACTCGATCCTCATGGCTTCCCCCTTCCTGGAGTGCTCGAGTGTTAGACCGGGTGACGCACCAGGACTCATCGCTACCGAGCTAGGAGGGTTTGGCGGAACGTTGCTCGTCGTCGGGGTGCGATGGGCGTCGTGATGCAAGGACGCAGGGAGCCCCAATAGCCATCAGCTATTGGGGCGATTGAGGACGCCGCAGCTCGGCGTCCAGCGCGGCCCGGCGACACAGACCACGTTTCGCCAAACCCTCCTAGGGCCGCAGTCGCGCGGCGAGCGCGCGGGCGGCAGCCCGCGAGCAGGTAGCCGCGACCCGGTTCGCGTCCGAGAGCAGCGGCTCCTGCAGAGGGCCGGGCACCACGCCCTGGTTGACAGCGGCGATCGTCGCCTGCACGAGCGGCGCGCCGCAGTCCCGACCCGCGGCGACGCGGTCGGCGAGCCGGGCGAGGTGGAGCGCGGTCAGCACCGGCAGCCGCTCGCCGCTCCCGCCGCAGCCGGCCAGAGCGAGTGCGAGCACCGCGGCGCTACACGCCGTACGCGAGGCGTTCAGCCAGCGCATCCGGCAGCCCCTGCTCCCTGATCTCGGCCTGGGTCCGGGCGACGTCGTAGGGGACACGCCGGAACGAGGCGTGCCTCGCTCCGAGGTCGAGCAGCAGCCACGCGGCGTTCGGGTCGCCGTCGCGCGGCTGGCCGACCGAGCCCGGATTGAGCAGCCAGCGCCCGCCGACGAGGTCGAGCTCAGTGCCACCG
>DATCPA010000079.1:0-24434 GCA_036564335.1 Gaiellaceae bacterium | reverse complement strand
AGCTCTACGTCTTCTCGGCGGCGTACCAGCGCGGCTGGTGGTGGCTCGTGGTCGTCGGCGTGCTCGCGACCGCGGTCAGCCTCTACTACTACCTCGGTGTAATCCGGGCGCTGTATCTGCGACCGAGCGCCGAGCTCCAGTTCGCCGCGCGGGGCGGCCAGCCGCCGCGCGACCTGCTCCTCCAGACCGCCGTCGTCGGCTGCCTCGCCGTGACCGTCGGCTCGTTCTTCGCGGTACAGCCGCTGATCGACCTCGCCCGGCACGCGTTCGCGACGATCTAAACGACGCCCACGCCCTCGGCCGTCCCC
Source organism: Gaiellaceae bacterium (assembly GCA_036564335.1). GTDB lineage: Bacteria > Actinomycetota > Thermoleophilia > Gaiellales > Gaiellaceae > DATBLE01. Next base: position 24,126 of record DATCPA010000079.1, on the reverse strand, counting down.
TGCAGGATCAACTCGGCGATCCGCCTCGGCTCCTCGGTGACCAGGAAGTGCGTCGCCCCGGCCACGACCTCCATCGCGACGTGTGGGCACGCATCGAGAGCCTGGCGCTCATCGGCGGTCAGGCCGACCTCCTCGTGATCGCCGAAGACGACCAGCGCGGGGACGCCGGCGTCGCAGAGGCGACCCACCAGCGGCGCACCATGGTCCAGGTAGTCGAAGTAGCGGCGAACCATTCGACGGCACACCTGCCCCTGGTTGCGCCGGAGCTCCGCGAGCAGCAGATCGCGTCTAGCCGCCGGCAATTTCGACCGCAGCGCGCGGGCAGAGATGCGGGGCACCATCGACCAGACGAGCGGGCCGATTCCCGGGACGCGGCCGATCCGGTCGAGAACGGCCAGCTCCTTGAACTCGTCCTCTCGCGAGAAGCTCGGCGAGAGGAGGACGATCGGGCCGCCGAAGCCGCCGCTCGCCGCCATCTCCAGCGCGATGTTGGCCCCGACGCTGTGGCCGACCACGGCACGGCAGCCGAGGCGGGCGGCGAGCTCCGAGGCCAGCCTCGCATAGGACTCGAGCGAGACGTCCGCCGGGGCGGACCGGCCGGCGAATCCCGGCGGCGTCGCAGCGACGAGGCGCACCTGGAGCTCGTCGAGCGCGGCATAGGCGAGCACGTCGTCGTAGAACGCGGCCGAGCAAAGCCCGCCCGGCAGGAGCAACACGGGCGGGCCCGCATTCGCACGGCCGGCTTCGCGTAGCTCCCATCCTCCTGACTCGCGACTTCGGATGTCGACGAGATCCGCCGGGCTGTTCATCGGGCTGCGCTCGCCTCCGCGGCCTCCATGTTCCGCTTCATCGTCTCGACCGTCTTCGCCATCTCGTCGCTCGGCTGGAACATGACCATCTCGCCGCCCGCGTAGCCGAACGGGGTGTGACCCGGCGGAACGTAGAACGCGTCGCCCGCCTCGTAGATCTCCTCGCGGTCACCGAAGCGGAAGCCGACCTTGCCCTTCAGTACGTAACCCCAGTGCGGGCAGTGACACTGGTCGCCCGGAAGCCCTTTCAGTAGGGGGGCTCCGTCCACGTCGCTCTCGAACGACGTGAAGCTGATGTGGTAACCGTCGAGCACTTCGAACCGGTCGTCCACGATCCCCTCGAACTGCGTGACGTTCGAAGCGGTCTCTTTCGACGTCTTCGGCATGTCTCTCTCCTTTGGTCGAGAACGCAGTTTCCGGCCAGAGGCTAGGCTGCACCGGCTTCCGCGTCATGAGGCGTTCGCCTCATCTTGTGACGCGTCTACGCTGCGACGCTCTCGAAGCTGCCGACGAGGCCGTGCTGCATCGCGAAGAGGGCGGCAGCGGCCCGGGTGGAGACGCCGATCTTGGCGTAGATGTGCTCGACGTGGTTCGAGACGGTCTTCGGCGCCACGACCAGCCGCTGCGCGATCGCCTTGTTCGAGTGACCGCGGGCAAGCAGGCCCAACACCTCCACCTCGCGCGCCGTCAGGCCGGCGGGCCAGTCCCGGCGGGCGGGCGCCCTGTGCCCGGCCGCCCGCAGGACGGCGTTCACCGCCTCGCCGTCGAGCCTGCCGGCCTTCGCCTCTGCCCGGAGCTCCGCGGCGGCTTCCTCGGGCGTTCCCGCGGGGCGGTACGACCGCGGCTCGGTCAGCGCGTGGTAGACGTCGGCCGCCGCCAGCAGGCGGTTAGAGGGAGTGAGGCTCGGTGCCGTCAGCCCGCCCGGGTAGCCGGAGCCGTCGAGTCGCTCGTGGTGACGGGCTGCCAGCTCCCGCACCGGCGCCAACGCGGCGACCCGCGCCAGCATGCGGTCGGTGAGATAGGGATGGAGCCGCACCCGCTCGAGCTCGGCGTCGGTGAGCGGGCCGGGCTTGTCCCAGATCGCGTTCGAGACACCGAGCCGGCCGAGATCGTGGACGAAGCCGGCCCGACGCAGGTTCGCAACCTCGGCAGCCGGGAGGCCCGAGACGCGCCCCGCCTCGGCGGCGAGATTCGCCACTCCGCGGGAGTGCCCGGCCATCTGCGGTGACTTCAGATCAGCCAGATCGGCCATCGCCTCCAGCACGTCGTCGAACTCGCCGCCGCTAACGGTGCGGGCGAGACGCGGCTCGGCGTCGAGCACCGCATCCCAGCTCGCTGCCTCGTCCAGGCCGGCGAACAGCTCCGGGGCGGCTGCGCAGAACAGATCGGCGAGCGCCGGATCGAGCTGGCGCCCGCGCTGCTTCCGTGCGAAGTCGCAAGCCCGTTCGAGGCCGCCGAGCCGGTTGTACGCCTCGGCCACGGAGGTCAGAGAGACCAGCCTCGAGGGAAGCGGGATCGCGTCACCCTTGATCCGGTTCGGCTCGCCCTTGCCGTCCCAGCGCTCGTAGGAGGTCTGGAGCGAGTAACAGGCCGTCTCGTCGAGACCGATCCGGCCGGCAAACTGCGTCGCCAGGGTCGAATGAGTGAGCAGGAAACGGCGGACCTCCTTGATCCCGCTGACGGGGAACGAGGCGATCCGCCCCGCGCGTGCGAGCCCCCGCTCACCCGAGCCGACCATCCACAGCACGCCGAGGACCGAGTCTGCACCGCTCTCGAAGCCGTACGCCTTCAGCGCGATATCGTCGCCGAACCATTTCGCCTGCTCGTGTGCGTCGGCGTGGCAGTAGATGTTCCGCAGGAGGCCCGAGTAGTAGGTCGCAACGAGGTCCGATTCGCCGACGCCGACGCGATCGGCGAGCCGCAGCGCGATGATCGTCTGCCGGAGGCAGTGCTCCATCGGCTGTCCGAGCCCGAGATCGGCGGCAAGCGACAGCATCGCCACGAGCTCGGCGAGACGGACGGGAGCGAGGACGCCGTCGTCCGGCACGGCGTCAGTCTAAGCGCGCGAGATCGGGCTCAGCGGTCGCCGGGCTCGACGAGCGATTCGTGGAGGCCGACCGTTGCGACGCGCAGCCGCTGCCGCGCGAGCGTCCGGCGAATCGCCGGCAGCGACCCGATCAGCGCCTGGATCGCGAAGACGACCAGGCAGGCAATCGCTGCCGAGACGGCCGCGCGCGGAACCGATCCCTCCGCCCGCAGCGGCGCCCGTAGCGCGGCGGAGACGAGCACCAGCAGCAGCGTGACGACGTGGAGCATCCCGACCGCACGCCGGTGTGACAGCGCTCCGGGCTGGACCACCTCCTCGAGCGCGGCCAGGCCTGCAACCACGATCGCCGGCACCGCGGCAAGCAACAGGTAGAAGGAGAGCGTCGCAGCGCCGGCGGCGTCGGTCACGGTCACGAGCAGGACGAGCGCCACCGGAAGCAACTCACGACGCGTCACCGCGCTAGCTTCGCCGTCGAATCGGACGTTCCTTCGTTAGTCTCGACCCCATGGCGACCCCACTGACCTGGCTCGGGCACGCGAGCTTTCGCCTGGACTCGCCCGGCGGCAAGCGCGTCTACGTCGACCCGTGGCTGACGGACAACCCGTCCTGCCCGGACGCGGAGAAGGAGCCCGAGCGCATCGACCTGATCGCGGTCACCCACGGGCACAGCGACCACGTCGGCGACACGGTCGAGCTCTGGCAAAAGTTCAAGCCGCCCGTCGTCGCGCTCGTCGAGCTACGACGCTGGCTCGATGGGCAGGGCGTGACCGCGGAGACCATGGCGCACGCTCCGAACAAGGGCGGCACCGCGCTCGTCGACGGGATCAAGCTCACGCTCACCGATGCGAACCACTCGTCGAGCGGGCCCGACGGGCAGTACCTGGGCGAGCCTGCGGGGATCGTGCTGGAGCTCGAGGACGGCTTGACGATCTACTTCGCCGGCGACACGAACGTGTTCGCCAGCATGCAGCTGATCGGGCGCATCTACGAGCCGGACGTCGCCGTGCTCCCGATCGGCGATCACTTCACGATGGGCCCGCGCGAGGCGGCGGTCGCGCTCGAGCTGCTCGGTGTCACGCGCTGCGTGCCGTGCCACTACGGCACGTTCCCGCTCCTGACCGGGAGGCCCGAGGAGCTGCGGCGCCTCGCACCCGGCGTCGAGGTACTGGCGCCGGAGCCCGGGGAGACGATCGAGCTTTGAGGGAGCGCTGGCTGGGCGCTACCGGAGTTCGGGTGCCGGAGATCGCCGTCGAAGGGGAGCTCGAGCTGCCGGACGACGTCCTCTGGGCCGAGCAGGCCGACGACGAGGCGATCAGGGCCGCCCACGCCGAAGGGCGCCCGGTGGCGGCCCACGCCTCGACCGCCGAGGAGGTCAAAGCCGCGCTGGCGCGGCCCGAGGTCGCGTGCGTGCTGGTGCTGGCGGAGCACCGCGACCTGCTCGACCTCGACCTGACGGAGCTCACCTACGGCTGAGTGGAGCGGCGAAGGAAAGCGACTTCGACGCCGTGCGCGACGACCCGCGGGTCTCAGCGATCGCCGGGAAGGCGAGCGCCGGCAGCAAGGGCGCGTAGGCCGGGGACCGGATCGAACTCCGGCCGGGCCACGACCAGCACGGCTCCGGGCTCCTCTCCCGCCAGCGCACCCACCAGCATTTGCAGGCCGATCGCGAGCGCGAACGCCTTGTGGGCGCGGTCGCCGCCGAACGGGACGAGCTCCTCCGGCGCGGCGTCGCCTCTGAGCACGTCACCGTGGGTGACGCGGCCCATCGAGACATCGGCGACGAGCGGGCGTCCGTCGGAGCTCGGCACGCCGATTGCGATCGGGTTCGTCCCCGCGAGGGGCGGCCCACCGTCGGGCGATGCGAGCCGGGCAGGCGAGGTCGCCGTCAGTGCCGCGGCGAGCCCGCCGTCGGCGAGACGCCGCACCCAGTACCCCAGCGCACCGGTGGGAAAGCAGCGCGACGCGACGACGACGCGCGCGGTGGCAGGCGGATCGGCGAGCTGAGCGTCGCAGATCGCGGCCAGGGTCAGGTATCCGACGGCCCCGCGACCGTCCCAGCGCTCGTATCCGGGCTCGGACGCGACCCGTTGGGGCCGGGCGGCCGGGTCGAGCTCGGGCAGGCCCTCGAGCCAGTCGACGCGCGAGAGGCCGTGGCTCGCCTTTCCGCGCCGCTCGGCGTCGAGGAAGTGGTCCGCGAGCGTGGCCGCGTCGGCTTCCGAGAAGCCAAGCCTCTGCAGGCGCCCGCGTGGGTCGTCCACACGTGAATCCTCACAGAATCCTTACAGCTGGCCCGTGATGAGCCGGCACCAACGGGGAACACTCAAGACTCCGGTAGACGGGGACTACTACTCGGGGGCGCTCCTTTGGGGCGCCCCCGGTTAGCTCATGGGGTGCCCGGGGCTAGCCGGAGAGGACGGTCAGCGGCTTGAACGTCTGCCGCCCGGCGTGGATCGCCTCGGCGATCTGCACGATCGTCTGGGCGGTCTCCGACTCGGGCTCGGCCCAGACGAGCGGCTCACCCTGGTCGCCACACTCGCGTAGCCGTGCATCGAGCGGCACCTTGCCCAGAAGCGGCACGCCGATCTGCGCGGCGAGCCGCTCGCCGCCGCCGGTGCCGAAGACCTCGGAGGTCATGTTCTCGATCACGCCGATCAATCGCATGTTCGTCTTCTGCGCCATGATCGCCGCGCGTGCGGCGACCTCCTGCGCGAGCGGCTGCGGCGTCGTCACGACCACTGCCTCCGCGCGCGGTAGGAGCTGGCCGAGCGAAATCGAGACGTCGCCCGTCCCCGGGGGCATGTCCACCAGCAGCAGGTCGAGCTCGCCCCAGTGCACGTCAGAGAGGAACTGCTCAAGCGCACGGTGCAGCATCGGCCCGCGCCACATCACCGGCGAGTTGTCCTCGAGGAAGAAGCCGATCGACATCAGCTTCAGGTCGCCCTTGACCGGCGGGACGATCATCTGGTCGACGACGACCGGGCGCTGCGTGATCCCGAGCATGTGCGGGATCGAGTGGCCGTAGACGTCCGCGTCGAGCACGCCCGTCTTGTGGCCGAGCCGCGCGAACGCCGCGGCGAGGTTCACGGTCAGGGAGGACTTGCCGACCCCGCCCTTTCCGCTCGCGATCGCGAGCACGCGCGTCGAGCGGTCGACGGAGATTCCCTTCGAGCGCTCGGCGACGCCGCCGCGCAGCTTGGCCGAGAGCGCAGTCTTCTCCTCGGGGCTCATCACGTCGAACCCGAGCCGGACACGCTCGACCCCTGGGACGGCTCCGACATGCTCGGTGACCTGGTCCTGGAAGCTCGAGCGGAGCGGACAGCCGGCTACGGTGAGGGCGATCGTCACGGAGACGTCCCCTCCCTCGATCTCGACGTCGCGGACCATGTCGAGCTCGGTGACCGGCCGCTTCAGCTCCGGGTCGATCACGTGCTCGAGCGCCTTCAGGATCGCGTCGCGGTCCGGCTCCATACGATCGAGGGTAGCCGATGAGAGGATAGGCCCCGTGACCTGGGCCGGCCTCGTGCTCAAGAATCTGCTGCGACGGAAGGTGCGCACCGGGCTCACCGTCGCGGGGGTCGCGATCGGCGTCGGGCTGATCGTCGCGCTGCTCTCGATCACGAACGGGGTCAAGGGCACGGCGAACCAGCTGATCCACGTGGGCCGTTCGGACTTCGGGCTCTTCCAGGAAGGTGCCTCCGACCTGACGCGCTCGGTGCTTCCCCAGAGCCTCTACGCGAAGGTGAAGGCAGACCCGGGCGTCGCGGGCGCGGCCCAGATCTTCATCCGGGTGGGCAAGGTCGAAAACGAGGACGAGTTTCTCCTCTTCGGTTTCGCGCCCGGGGAGCTGACGGAGCGCCGGAACGTCGTGATCGAAGGACGGCGCGCCCAGGGAGCCGAGGCGATGATCGGCGACACGGCGGCCGAGGCGCTCCATCTCCGGCCCGGAGGCTTCCTGCACATCGGCAAGCGGAAGTTCCGGATCGCCGGCATCTACCACTCGGGCGACCGTTTTGTCGACCTGGGCGCCACCCTGCCGCTGACGGTGGTCCAGGCGCTGGCGCAGCGCCCCAATGAAGTGACCACGATCGGGGTTACGGTCAAGGTCGGCGAGACGCCGAAGACGGTGGCGAAGCGGCTCGAGCGGAAGTTTCCCGGCGTGCTCGCAGTCGTCGAGCCCGGCCAGGCGGTCCGCATCGACACGTCCAGCCGGCTGATCATCACCGCAGGCTGGATCTTCTCGCTGCTCGCGCTGATCATCGGCGGAATCGGGGTGACGAACACGATGGCGATGTCCGTGTTCGAGCGGATCAGGGAGATCGGGATCATGCGTGCGGTCGGCTGGAGCTCGACTCGGATCGCGGCCCTGATCGTCAGCGAGGCGCTGGGGATCGGCGTGATCGCGCTCGGGATCGGCCTCTTCGGGGGCTGGGGCGCCGCCGTGCTGCTCACGCGGAACAGCTCGCTCTCCAGCCTGGCCCACGCGGACTTCACCGGCGGCGTGTTCGCCTGGGGCCTCGCCTTCGCCTTCGGCGTCGGCCTGATCGGAGCGCTCTACCCCGCGTGGCGGGCGATCAGCCTGACGCCGATCGAGGCGCTCCGGCGGGAATAGCTTCGTCGATCCGGCCGTCGCGCATCCGTAGGATCCGGTCCGCGACCTCGGCCACGTCCGGGTCGTTCGTGACGAGCAGGATCGTCGTCCCCCGCTGCGCGCGCACACTCTGGAGCAGCTCCACGATCTGCCCGCCCGTCGCCGAGTCGAGCGCCCCGGTCGGCTCGTCGGCGAGCAGCAGCTTCGGCTCGTTGGCGAGCGCCCGGGCGATCGCCACCCGCTGGCGCTCGCCGCCGGAGAGCGTCGGCGGATAGGCCGAGCGGCGGTGCGAGAGGGCGACCTCCTCGAGTAGCGCCCCGGCGCGCGCGACCCGCTCGCCGCGTGACAGACCGCGCCCGAGCATCGGCAGCTGCACGTTCTCGATCGCGTTCAGCGTGGGGATCAGGTTGTGGAACTGGAAGACGAAGCCGACAACCGTCGCGCGGTAGCGAGCGCCGTCCTGGTCGCCGAGCGGCAGGCCGGCGACCGCGATCGTCCCGGAGGTCGGCCGGTCGAGGGCGCCGATCAGGTTCAGCAAGGTGCTCTTGCCGCAGCCCGACGGCCCGGTGACGGCAACGAATTCGCCCTCCTCGACGCGGAGGGAGACGTCCACGAGCGCAGCGATCCGCCCGTCCTCGAACGACCGCGAGACGTGCTCGACGACGACCTCGGCGCCGTCCTTCCGCAGGTTCAAAGCGTCTTGACCCAGTATGTGACGGCCCTCGTGCCGAGCGCCGTCTTCACCACGACCTTGAACGTGATGCGGTAACCCTTCGCAGACAGCGGGTACTGAACGAAGTCGCGGAACGTGCCCTTGATCTTCACGCTGGTGATGAACTTCTTGGCGCAGCAGCCGTACGCGACGGGGTGAACGCCCCCGATCGGGTCGATGACGACCGCCGAGATCGTCGCCGCAAGCGGCTTGCCCGCCGCGGTCGTGATCCTGATCGACCACGGCCAGCGCTCGTTCACCCTCGGCGTGTGCTTGGGCGCCGTGAACACGACCCTGAAGGCAGGCGCGGCACCCGCCGTCAGCGGAAACGCGAGGAGGACGAGGACGAGGACGGCGAGTCGGAGCCTCACGCCGCGAATGCTATGCCTCTTAACGCGGGCCGAGAGCCTCGGCCAGGGTGGCGCACAGCTCGCTCGTTCCCGCGGCGACGACTCGTGACCGGCCCTCGAGGTCGAGCGGCGCCGTGCCGAACGGCGGCTCGTCGGGCAGGTCGATCGCCCAGCCCCGCTCCCGGACGAGCAGTTGCGCCGCCGCGATGTCCACCGAGCGGGCCGGCTTCAGCGAGCAGACCGCGTCCACGCGGCCATCGGCGAGGTGGCAGAGCGAGATCGCCAGCGAGCCGAAGATCCGCAGCCGGTGCACCAGGCCGACGAGCCCCGGTACGTTCCGGGCCACGAGATCGGTGCGGGTCGCCTCGAGGGCGAGCAGCTCGATCGACTCCTTGGGCCCATCCTGCCCGAGCGGCGCGCCGTTCAGGCGGGCGCCGCCGCCACGTTCCGCCGTCCACTCCTCCGAGGCGCCGAAGTCATAGACGTAGCCGAAGACGACGTCGTCCATCGTCCCGCCCTCTGCGATCGCGATCGAGAGCGAGAAGAACGGCAACCCCCGCTTGGCGTTGATCGAGCCGTCGATCGGGTCGAGCGCGACCCAGAGGCCGGTGCCGTCCCCCCGGCGGCCGAGCTCCTCCGAGACGAGCGTGAACTCGAGGCCGGAGGCGTCCAGCCGGGCGACGACGGCAGCCTCGACAGCGCCGTCGATCGCCGTGGTGTCGTCGCCGCCCATCCCGATGCGCAGCACCGGCTCCCGGTCGGACCGGTGAGGCAGCTCCGCGAGAACGACGCGCACGTCCTCCACCGCGAGGCGGCAGGTGGCGAGCCAATCAGAGCTGGAGGTCATTTCGGTACGACCACGCGCTGCCTGGGTGCGATGGGCGAGTGCGAGGCTAGGACGCAGGGAGCGTTCATAGCACCGCTATGAACGCGACTGAGGACGACGCATCGCGCCGCCCAGCGCGGCCAGGCAGCCCGTGCGTCGTTCCGAAATGACCTCTCAATCCAAGCCAAGGGGCATGAAGAACAGGCCGGAAGTGAGCTTGGGGTAGAAGTACGTGCTTTTCTGGGGCATCGTCCGGCCGGCCGCGGCGACCGCTGCGACCTGCTCGACCGTCGGCGGGCGCAGCAGGAACGCCGCCTCGGCCTCTCCGCTGTCCACGGCGACCCGCGCCTCGTCCGCCGACGGCGTGTACCGAACCTCGGGCGCGTAGCGAGCGACGAGCTCGGCGTCGAGCTCTCCCTCCTCGCCGACGAGAAACCCCGACCCGTCACGCGTGTAGACCTCTGCGAACGGCAGGCCGTTCGACGGCTCGACCCGCAGCTCCGGCAGCGCTGCCGTGTGCAGCGCGATCCGGTGCGTCGGGAAGATCGTCAGCCCCTCCTGCTCGGTCGGAACGATCACCACGGGCATCCACCCGCTCTCTTCCGTCCCGTCCTCCGCGTGGAAGGCGAGCGCGGTCTCGTAGCGGTGGTGGCCGTCGGCGATCAGCAGGCTCGCGTCCGCGAGCTCGGGAGGCGGCTCGCCCTCGACGCGCCAGAGGCGGCTGCGAACACCGTCCAGCTCGACATCTATCGCCGGGTCGCCTTCGGGCGGCCCGGCGAGGGACCCCTGGTAGAGCAGGAAGATCGGCTCGACGTGCGTGCGGAGGGCCCGCAGGAGGCGCAGCCGGCCCTCCTTCGGGCCGGCGTGCGTGCGCTCGTGCGGACGGATCGCGCCGGTCTCGTACGGCTCGACGCGTAGAGCGGCGACAAGGCCGTCACGGCGGCGGGCGACACCGTCAGGGCCGGTGTAGTCCTGGGCCAGCCACCAGAGCGAGGGCTGCTCGTCACGCGCCAGCACGCCGTCCCGCTTCCACTCGGCGAGGGTGCGCGCGGCCTCGGACTCGTCGTCGGGCAGCGTCAGGTGGACGACGTTGTAGGGGCTCCGCGCCGCATAGCGCTCCCGCTCTTCCGCCGAGATCACGTCGTAGGGAGGGGCGATCAGCGCGTCAAGTGGGCCGGCCCGGCGCTCGTCGTAGCGGAGCGCCCTGAACGGCTTCACAACGGCCACGAACGCGAGACTAGCAGCCGCCTCTCGGCCTAGACTCACGTCGTGAGCAGCATCGCCGAGCTGGCCGAGGACCGCGTCATCGAAGGCGTCTATGCCGTCGCACGTAAGCGCCGGCTGCGTACGAAGAACGGCTCCGCGTACCTGGCACTCGAGCTCGTCGACCCGAGCGGAAGCATCGAGGGGCGCGTCTGGACCGATGTCGACCTGCTGGACGCACGCTTCGGCGAAGGCGATGCGGTTCGGGTGCTCGGACGGGTCGAGCGCTACCGCAACCGGCTCCAGCTCGACGTGCGCTCGATCGAGCCCGAGCCTGACGCCGACCCCTCGGGCTTCGCGCCGGCGATGCGGCGCGACCCCGACGAGCTCGACGGCTTCCTCGAGTACCTCGCCGGCGAGATCTCGCACGACGGCCTGCGCGCAACGGTCGGCCGCTTCGTCGACGACCAGGAGATCCGGCGCCGGCTCCGCGCGCTGCCGGCCGCCCCCGACGGGCACCATGACTACGCCGGCGGGCTGCTGGAGCACACGGTCGGCGTGGCCACGATCTGCCGCGAGCTGTGCCAGCTGCATCCCCGCCTCAGAGCCGATCTCCTGCTGGCCGCCGCGCTGCTGCACGACGTCGGCCGGACGGTCGAGCTCGAGCCCGGCCCGGGATTCCGCCAGACCTCGGAGGGACGCCTGCTCGGCCACGTGCACCTCGGGGTGCGGCTGATCGAGGAACGCGCCCAGGCGCTCGACGAGAACGCCCGCGCCGAGCTGCTGCACGCGGTCGCCTCGCACCACGACGCGCGGGCGGCAAAGACCGCCGAGGCGTCCGTCCTCTACCACGCGAACCAGCTCGACGCGGTCGCCGCCACGCGGCCGGTCGAAGGCACCTAGCTCCGGCTTGGTAGCGGTTCTGCTCGCGCTCGCCGCGAGCGCATCGTGGGGCGTGTCCGACTTCCTCGGCGGCCTCGCGAGCCGTCGCCTGACCCTCGCCACGGTCATGGGTCTGACCACGCCGATCGGCCTCGTTGCGATCGGCGTCCTCGTCGCGATCCGCTGGCAGGCGCCGCCGAGCATCTCGTTCATCCTCTGGGGCGCGCTCACGGGCGTGCTCGGCGCGGCGGGGATCTCGTCGCTCTACCGGGGGCTCACCGTCGGCCGGATGGGCGTCGTCGCCCCGATCTCGGCGACGGCGCCGCTGATCCCCGTCACGGTCGGCCTCGCGCGAGGAGAGCGGCCAAGCGCCCTGCAGGGCATCGGCATGGGCCTGGCGCTCGTCGGCGTCGTACTGACCGGCCGCGAGCACGACTCGGAGACCGGCCGCCGGGTCGCTTCAGGAGCCATCTTTGGGCTCATCGCCGCCGTCACGTTCGGTGGATCGCTGATCAGCCTCGACCAGGCCGCGAACAGCGACCCATACTGGGCGACGCTGGTGCTCCGTGCGGCTGCGACATTCGCGGTCGCCGCCGCGTTGCTCGTCACGCGCAGCCCCGTCCGGGCCCCGCGTTCCGTCTGGCCCACGCTGACGGCGATCGCCGTCTTGGACATCGCCGGCACCGTCTTCTTCGCGGTCTCGACGACGAAGGGCCTGATCAGCGTCGTCTCCGTGCTCGTCTCGCTGGTGCCGGTGTACGTCGCTTTCCTCGCGCGCTTTGTGCTGCACGAGCGCCTGGAGCGGGTGCAGCTCGCCGGGGCCTCCTCGGCGGTCGCCGGTGTGGTCCTCATCTCGGCGGGCTGAACCGGATGTTCAGCACGTCGCCGTCCTCGACGACGTACTCCTTGCCCTCCAGCCGCTGCAACCCGCGCTTCACCACCGCCGCCCGCGAGCCGCACTCGACGAAGTCGCTCCAGCGGATCACCTCGCAGCGGATGAAGCCCCGGGCGATGTCCGAGTGGATGGTCGCGGCCGCGTCGAGGGCCGTCTGGCCCTGCCGGAGCGTCCACGCCCGCGCCTCGGTGTCACCGGCGGTGAAGAACGTGACGAGACCGAGGGCCTCCTTCAACCGCCCGGCGACCTCGTCCAGCGCCGAGCTCCCCCCGTCCCGGTACGCCGCAGCCTCCTCTTCGTCGAGCTCCGCCAGCTCGGCCTCGAGCTCCAGGTCGACCCCCAGGAACTGTCCAGAGCTGTCGCTCGCGACAGTTCCTGTTCCATTCTGGACTACAACGACCGCCTTCGTCGTCAGCGTCTCGAGGTCAGTCGGCACCGCGCCCTCGAAGTCCGCGACCGTGCCGCCGGCATCGACGTGTGCGAGCAGATGCTCCAGCTCGACCGCCTCCTTGCGCAGCTGCGGGTCGCCGGACTTCGCCTGTGTCCGCACGCGCTCGAGCGTACGTTCGATCAGATCGCGATCGGCGACGAGCAGCTCGAGCCGTAGCTCCTCGAGCTGACCCGGGTCGCGCACGACCAGCAGCAAGGCATCCACCTGGCGCAGGTTGCCCAGCAGTTGCGGGCCCGTACCGGGCACGTCCACGACCCGGATCGCCGCCGGCGTCACCTTCCGGGAGCTCTCGATCGCCGCCACCCGGGGGAGCCGCTCATCTGTGATCGGCGCCATCCCGACATGCTCCTTCTGGTCGTGCGCCTGCGCGCCCGCGCGCGTGAGCGCGTTGAAGAGCAACGTCGTCCCCGCGCCGGGCAAGCCGACGATCCCCACCTCGAGTGCCATCGAGACGGAAGCTAGCCGGTCGCGATGTGCTTCTGCAGCGAGGCGAGCGCGCGGTGCTGGAGCGACTTGATCGCACCCTCCGTCTTGTCGAGCACGGTCGCCGCCTCGGCGTTCGAGAAGTCGAAGACGAACTTGAGGATCAGGACGTGCCGCTGCTCGTGCGAGAGCTGGTCGATCAGGTCGAACATGCTCTGGCTGGCCAGGAGCTTGATCGCCTCCTCCTCGGCCGACAACTCGACGGCCCCGGCAGGCTCGGGCACCTCCTCCTCCGGCTGCCAACGCCGCCGCGACCGGAAGTGGTCCATCGCGAGGTTGTGCGCGATCCTGAACAGCCAGGCGGAGAACGGAGCGCTCCCCCACTCGAAGCGGCCGATCGACTCGAGCATGCGCAGGAACGTCTGGGTGGTCAGATCCTCGGCGTCGTGCCGGTTGCCGACGGTCATGTGCAGGTAGCTGTAGATGCGGTCGAAGTGCTCGAGGTACAGCTCCTCCAGCGCATCCCGATCGCCCTCCTGCGCCCGGGCGACGAGTTGTTCCACTTCGCTTCGTTCAGCCACCGCGATTCCCACCCCCTGGGGATGCCCGTCGACGCCGAAGATCTAACCGGTGGCTACGAGCCGAAACCGACGCGCCCTTCGCGGGCGAATCGCTTCACGTAGACGATCCGCTTCAGCGCGACGGTGTAGCGGCCGTCCTCGACGTCCAGCGCCATTGCGCCTTCTTCGCCCGACGCCAGCGCCTGCTCGAGCCGCTCCACCGCTCCGGCCTCGACGAACGCGCCCATGATCTGACCGCCGTCGAAGCCGATCTCGATCCTGACGCGATCAGACACGCGCGACCAGCTCGGAGAGAACACCGTGGGCAGCATTGGGATGGATGAAGGCGACCTGCATACCGAAGAGCCCGGGGCGCGGCGCGCCGTCGATCAGCTGCACGCCCTCGCTCTCGAGACGCAAGAGCTCACCGGAGAGATCGTCGACCTCGTAGGCGACGTGATGCATACCGGGCCCGCGGGTGGCAAGAAACCTGCCGACCGGCGTGTCCGGCCCGAGCGCGGCGAGGAGCTCGACGTGTCCGCCGCCGACTCGCATCGATACCGCCTCCACGCCCTGCTCGTCCTGCGTCTCCCTGCCCTCGAGCTCGGCGCAGAAGAGCCGCTCGTAGCTCCCGATCGCCTCGTCGAGGTCCGTGACCGCGACCCCGAGGTGGTGAACGCCCTTCACAAGGCGATGCTATCGGTGCTAGCCGCTCATGCGCGTCAGCCGGCTTCGCCGGCTGACTGCGCGGTAGTCACGGCAGTGCGCGGACGGTGCCGATCGTCTCGGCTGCGCGCGACTCGGGCTCGATGCCGGCGAGGAGCTCGTCGAGCTCCTCCTTGTTCAGTGTCTCCTGCTCGAGGAGCATCTCCGACAGCCGGTCGAGGTGCCCGCGATGCTTCGTGAGCAGGCGGATCGCCTCCTTGAAGGCCTCGTCGGTCAGCCGGGCCTGCTCGGCGTCACGCAGCCGCTTGGTCTCTTCGGAGAGCGCGTAGTTGTCCGCGCGCATGGTGCGCGACGAGACGGAATCGCCCATCCCGTACTCGAAGACCATCGCCCGGGCGAGCCCCGTCGCCTTCTCGAGATCGTTTGCCGCACCGTTCGTGACGCGGCCGAAGACAACCTGCTCGGCGGCGCGGCCGGCCAGGTAGACGGTCATCATGTCGATCAGCTCTTCCTTCGTATGGAGGTAGCGGTCCTCCATCGGGAGGTTGAGCGTGTAGCCAAGCGCCTGGCCACGCGAAACGATCGTCACCTTGTGGACGGGTAGCGCTTCGCCCATCAGGTACGACATGAGCGCATGCCCCGCCTCGTGGTAGGCGAGGATCCGCTTCTCCTTCTCGCTGACGACGCGCCTCTGCTGGAGGCCGGCGACGACGCGCTCCATCGCCGCCTCGAACTCGGACTGCCCGATTGCGTCGAGGTTCCGCCGTCCGGCGAAGATCGCGGCCTCGTTGCAGATGTTGGCGAGATCGGCTCCGGCCAGACCGGCGGTCTGCCGAGCGACGGCATGCAGGTCGATGTCGGCGGACAGCGGCTTGCCGCGCGTGTGCACCTCGAGGATCTTCTCCCGTCCGGCGAGATCGGGGGGTGCAACCAGCAGCTGCCGGTCGAAGCGGCCGGGACGCAGGAGCGCAGGGTCGAGGTCCTGGATCCGGTTCGACGCGGCCATGACGACGACCTGGGCCTCGTTGGCAAAGCCGTCGAGCTCGACGAGCAGCTGGTTCAGCGTCTGGTCCTGCTCGCGGTTGAAGCCGCTGCCCGTGCGCGCAGCACCGACGGCATCGAGCTCGTCGATGAAGATGATCGAGGGCGCGTTCTTGCGCGCAGTCTGGAAGAGCTTGCGGATGCGCGAGGCGCCGAGGCCCGCGAACATCTCCACGAACGCGGATGCGCTCTGCGAGTAGAAGCTGGCGCCCGACTCGTAGGCGACCGCCTTCGCGAGCAGCGTCTTGCCCGTGCCGGGCGGGCCGTAGAGGAGGAGCCCCTTGGGGACGCGCGCGCCGAGCTTGGCGAACCGCTTCGGGTCGCGCAGGAAGTCGACGACCTCCTGGAGCTCGGCCTTTGCATCCTCGACGCCCGCGACGTCGCTGAATCTGACCGAGGTCTTTCCGTTCCGCTCGACCGAGTTCGGCTTCGTGCGCGGAATCAGCGTGATCGTCCGCCAGAGGATGACGATGATCAGGCCGAAGAAGAAGAGCGGCAGCCAGGTCAAGGCCCCCTGGCCGATGTCGTGCATCAGCGAGGCGAGAGGCATCGGCAATGCATCGGCAGCCGTCCAAGCTTTCATTAGTACGCTGAGCCTGTGGAGCTGCCCCTCCCACCGCACTGGGACCCGGCCCGGGTCGAGGAGGTCTGGCGCGTCCCGTACGAGGCGCGCGCGGAGGAGGCGGAGGGGTGGGCGCGAGAGCACGGGATCGGGCCCTCCCGGAACGACACGCAGCGGATCTGCCTCGTCGTCGTGGACGTTCAGAACACGTTCTGCACGCCCGGGTTCGAGCTGTTCGTCCCCGGGGCGCCCGACGACAACCGCCGCCTCTGCGAGTTCGTCTACCGGAACCTCGGTGCGATCACACAGGTCGTGCCGACGCTCGACACCCACCGGGCCGAGCAGATCTTTCACCCGGCGTGGCTCGTCGACGGGGACGGCCGCCACCCGCCGCCCTACACGGTGGTCTCAGCCGGGGATGTCGAGCGAGGCGTCTGGCGGACGGCGGACCCCGCGCACCAGGACCACCTGTTGCACTACGTCCGTGAGCTGGAGGCCGGCGGCCGCTACCGCCTGACGGTTTGGCCCTACCACGCGATGCTGGGCGGAATCGGTCACGCGCTGGTCTCGGCGGTCGAGGAGGCCGTCTTCTTCCACGGAATCGCCCGCAAGATCCAACCCGCCTTCCAGATCAAGGGCGACGACCCGCTGACCGAGCACTACTCGGTGCTCGGGCCGGAGGTCGGCGGGGAGCGAAATACCGCGCTCCTGGAGCTGCTCGCCGGCTTCGACGCGGTCGTGATCGCCGGTCAGGCGAAGAGCCATTGCGTTGCCTGGACGATCGACGACCTCCTCGGCGACGCGCACGTGCTCGCCGAGCGCGTGTACCTGCTCGAGGACTGCACCTCGCCCGTGGTCGTACCGGGCGTCGTCGACTACACGGAGGAGGCGGGCGCCGCGTTCGCGCGCTTCGTCCGCGCCGGAATGCACGTCGTGCCCTCGACCGATCCGCTCGAAACCTGGCCAGGGTTGAGTGAGAACGAGCGTCAGCTGACGAGCTGAAGGCGCTCGTTGGAGCGGTAGCGCCGGCCGACCTTTGCCGTCGCGCGGCCGTCGGTGAGCACGATGTCGCCCGTGAAGTCGTTCTCGCCGCGGATCAGCGACGAGCCGACGCCGTAAGCGTCGACCGGCACGCTCTCCTGCTCGAAGGCACGGATCCGCTCGACCGTGAAGCCGCCGGAGGCGACGATCTTCACCCGCTCGAACCCGTCGCGGTCGAGCGCGTCGCGCACCTTGCGCACGAGCCGCTCGTTGACGCCACGCGGGTCGAAGTCGCCCATCTCGTTCCAGAGCGACCGGTCGACGAGCTGGCTCGACGTGTCGAGCCGGACGCCCCACAGCTTGTCCTTGAGCGCCCGCGCAACCTCGAGCGCGGTCCGCACCGAGTCGTTCTCGAAATCGACGAGCACGACGATGTTGAAGTCGTCCGGCGCCCACTCGGCGAACTTGGTGGCCGCGAGCACCGTGTTTCCGCCGTAGGAGGCAATCAGCGAGTGCGGCACCGTGCCGATGCCGCGGCCGCCCCACCAGGAGGACTGGGCATCGGTCGTGACGCCGATCTCCGCGCCGACGAGCGCGCCCGCGACGTACGCCGCGTACCCGTCGCCGGTCTGAACACGGTGGTGGTCGTGCCGCGCCGGCATGAAGATGATCGGCTTGCCGGCCGCGGCGTCGAGGACCTTCGTGACGTTGGTCGAGATCAGGGTGCGCCGCGCGAGCACGCCGAGGTAGACGGTCTCCAGGTGCGCGAAGAGCGTGTAGTCGCCCTCGATCGTCATCACCGTCTCCCACGGCTCGACCCGGTCGCCGTCGTAGAGCGCGTGAACGGTCAGCGCCTCCCAGTCGTCGGAGCAGAGCTTGAGGATCGCGATCGCCTCGTCCATCCCGCCGAGCACGGCGTGATGCTTCTGGAACACCTGCATGACGACGCGCGGGCGGCGGCCGTCGGCGAGGAGCGCGGAGCGCGTGTGATTGAAGTAGGCGTCCGTGTAGTAGCCCTCCCGCATCTTCTCGACAGGGAGGTCGAAGATCTCCGGCGGGAGCCGCCTACCCTCAGTGCGGGTGTTGAGCGCCACGAGTATTAGGCAGCTTGGCGCTCGAGCGCGAGGCACGCCTGAAGCGCGGCCTCGGCGACCTCGAGCTGCGCGGGGTCCGGCTCAGCGGTCGCGAGCCGGTGCTGGAGCTCGTGGCCGGGCCGGGCGAGCGCCCGGGCAACCGGATGCTCCGGATGCCGGACCATCCAGGAGAAGACCTCCGTCGCTGCCGCGACTGCGCCGACTGCGGCCGCTGCCCGGGCCACGGCCCGGACGGGCTCGGGCGCGCGGGCGGCGAGCGCGCCTCCCAGTGCCGAGGTGAGCAGCAGCGGGCCGATCAGGTGGGAGCCGCAGCGCTCGTGCTCCTTGCCGCGCGGCTCGCCGTGCTCGTAGCTCCCGATCGAGATGTGCTCGGCGCCGTGGTAGGCCGCGAGGCTGGAGCCGCGCAGCGCCAGCGTCGCCGGGACGAGCGACAGCGCGCCGCCCAGCAGCTCCTTCGCCGCAGGACCGAGCCTCGGGGAGGTGCGCAGCAGCCGGACGGCCAGCGCGCTCGCGACCATCGAGCCGAGCACGAGCGGGCGCTCGAACGGCAAACGCGCCTCGGGAACCGCGCGGCGGATCCGAGGCAGCAGCAGGAAGGCGTCGAGCAGACGGGCCGGCCCGCGCAAGAGCGGGCTCTTCACGTCGGCGGCGCGCAGGCGCTTGCGACCCGAGGCGACCCTCAGGTCACCGTCGTCCGTGCGGACCGCGAGGGCCCACGACGTCGGCCCGTGCACGAGCACGCCGTTCTGGAGCGCCATGCCGCCGAGGCGGATCTTCTCTTCGCTCATTCAGAAAGCGTAGCGACAGCAATCGAGCGGAGGAACCGAACGCCGAGCTCCAGATCGTCGACCGGGATCCGCTCGTCGGCCGAGTGGATCAGCCGGGCGGCGAGGTCGGCGCTCATCGCCTTCAGCGGGAAGAAGCCGTAGGCGACGGTGCCGAAGGTCTCGCGCAGCCAGTGCGAGTCGGTGAAGCCCGCAACGCAGATCGGTGCCAGCCGCGCGCCCGGTTCGAGCCCGCCGACGAACTCTTCGATCGCCGCCCACAGCGGGGTGCCGAGAGGGGAGCGCGTCCCGCCCTGGCCGCCGCCCCACTCGAGCTCGTAGTCGCCGTCGCCGAGCCACTCGAGCACGATCCCCTCGGCCTCGGCCTCGGTCTGCCCCGGGAGCAGCCGGCAGTCGACCGTCACCTCGCAGCGCCCGGGAATCACGTTGCGCTTCTGCGACGCCTCGATCATCGTCGGCGCGACCGTCATTCCGAGCAGTGGCTCGACCATCTCGGCCGCGACCGGGTCGATCACACGGGCAGTCGCAAGAGCCTCGCCCGCCGGAGGCACCCGGTCCGCGATCGCGGCCAGAAATCCCTCAATCTCGGGCGTCAGTCTCGGCTCCGGCGCGAACTCACCCAGCCGCTGGATGTAGCGGGCGGCCTTGACCAGTGCGTTGTCGGCGATCCCGGGCATCGAGCCGTGGCCACTCCGGCCGCGCACGTGGAGCACGAACGGCGAGCTGCGCTTCTCGGCCGACGAGCAGAGATAGAGCACGCGCCCGCCGATTTCAACCCGGTCGCCGGCACCCTCGTTGATCGCGTAGTCACACCGAACGGCCTCGGGGTGCTCGCGGCAGAGCCACGAGAGCCCGTAATCCATCCCCTCACCGAGCTCCTCGTCGGCCGTGGCGGCGAAGATCAGGTCGCCGGCCGGTTGGAACCCCTCGCGGGCGAGCGAGGCGATCGCGACCGCGTTCGCGGCCACCTGGTCCTTCATGTCGAGCGCGCCACGTCCCCAGACGTGGCCGTCGCGGAGCTCGCCCGACCACGGGTCGACCGACCACTCCGCCGGGTCGGCGAGCACCGTGTCCGTATGGGAGAGGAGGAGCAGCGTCGGCCTCTCGCCGCGCCCGCGAATCCTGGCAACGAGGTTCGCCCGCTCCGGCTCCCTGGCGTACAGCTCGCACTCGACGCCGAAGGGCGCGAGGTAGTCCCGGAGCAGCTCGGCGGCCTGCGTCTCGTTGCCGGGCGGATTGACCGTGTTCAGGCGGATCAGCTGCTGGAGGAGGTCGACGACCTCGTCGCGCAGCGAAATGACTGCCACCTAGGCTCCGGAGATGGCGCGGTTCGTCAGCTCGGTGCGGACCTTCCAGAGCTCGGGGTAGAGCTTGCGCTCGACGAGCTTGCCCAGCAGCTCGACCGGCGTGCCCTGCGTGCCGACGACCTCGCCGCCGATGATCCGCTCGACGACCATGAAATGCCGAACGCGCCAGGTCGTCGCCCACTCGTCCAGGTCGGTGAGCGCCTCGGCGAGCTGGTACAGGTCCTCACGCTCGCGGCCCTGTGTGTAGACCTCGAGCAGGGACAATCCCTCGCGCCGGCGCAGCTCGTGAAAGGCCTGTCCGAGACCCGGGGCCGCCTGGCGCACGCGGTTCCAGCCCGGCGAATCGAACCCGCTGCCGTGGCCGAGCACCGGCCGCACCTCGGCCGTGTACTCCCACGGCGACATCAGCTCGAGCATGTCCAGAGCCTGCGTGACGAGCCTGAAGCAGAGCACGGAGCGGCGCAGCAGCCTCAGCGCGGGGGCGAGCTCCCCACGCGCGACGTGCGCCGTGGCCACCTCCATCTCCTCGGCAGCCAGCTTGAGCCACAGCTCCGAGGACTGGTGCGTGGCCTGGAAAAGCAGCTCGTCGTGGTGCGCGCGCTGGTCCGGAGTCTTCTGGAGTGCAAGTAGCTCGTCGGTGCGCAGGTACCGCTCGTAGTCGCTCGCCCCCTGCCCCGGCAGGACGGGCGCGAACTCGTCCGCGAGCCCGGTTTGCTCGTGCCTCGCCACCCGCTGAGCATACTTCGGACGATGAGCGATCTGTTCGCCGACGCCGCTGCACGGCGGATGCCCGAAAATGCCCCGCTGGCGATCCGCCTGCGGCCCGCGTCGCTGGACGAGTTCGTCGGCCAGGAGCACGTGCTGGGCGAGGGCTCGGCTCTGCGGATGGCGATCGGCGAGGACCGTGTCCGCTCGGCGATCCTCTTCGGGCCGCCGGGCAGCGGGAAGACAACGCTGGCGCGGATCGTCGCCGCGACCACCGGGGCCGCCTTCGAGGAGCTGTCGGCGGTTTCGGCATCGGTGGCGGACGTACGCGCGGTGCTGGCCCGCGCCCGCGAGCGGCTCGGCGAGCAAGGGCAGCGCACGATCCTGTTCCTCGACGAGATCCACCGCTTCAACAAGGCGCAGCAGGACGCGCTGCTGCCGGCCGTGGAAGAGGGGCTCGTCACGCTGATCGGGGCGACGACCGAGAACCCGTACTTCGAGGTCAACTCGGCGCTGCTCAGCCGGGTGCAGCTCTACGAGCTTCATGCGCTCGAGCTTCCCGAGCTCCAGCGGGTGCTGGAGCGGGGCGAGGCGGCACTCGAGGTGCGGCTGCCTGCCGAGCTGCGGGAGCTGATCGCACGCCGTGCGGGCGGCGACGCGCGCAACGCGCTGACGATCCTCGAGACAGCCGCGCAAACAGCCCGGGGCTCGGCGATCACCGAGGCCCACGTCGAGGACGCCTCGCGCAAACGCCCGCTGATCTATGACAAGGCCGGCGACGCGCACTACGACTTCGCATCCGCGTTCATCAAGTCGATGCGCGGCTCCGACCCCGACGCGGCCGTCTACTACCTGGCCGCGATGCTCGAGGGCGGCGAGGATGCGCGGTTCGTCGCGCGCCGGATGGTCATCCTCGCCTCGGAGGACATCGGCAACGCCGATCCGCAGGCGCTGGTCGTAGCTGTCGCGGCCGCCCACGCGGTCGAGCATGTCGGCCTCCCGGAGGCGCGGCTGAACCTCGCGCAGGCGGCGATCTATCTCGCCCTCGCCCCCAAGTCGAACGCGAGCTACGTCGCGCTCGAGGAAGCAACCGCCGACGTCCGCGAGCGAGGCAATCTCCATCCTCCGGATGCGCTCCGCGATGCGCACTATCCAGGCGCGAAGAAGCTCGGCCGCGGGCAGGGGTACGTGTACCCGCACGACGACCCGGCGGGGTTCGAGGTCGACCACCTCCCCGGCGAGCTCAAGGGAAAGAAGTACTACCGCCCGTGACGCTGCACCTCTACGAGTGGGGTGAGCCGGGCGCGCCGCCGGTCGTCTGCCTGCACGGCGTCACCTCCTACGGTGGGCGCTTCGAGCGGCTGGCCGAGGCGCTCGCAGACCGGTACCACGTCGTCGCCCCCGACCTGCGCGGCCACGGGCACTCCGACTGGGAACCGCCGTGGGACCTCGACGCACACCTCGGCGATATCCTCGCCAGCGTCCCCGACGCTCCCGGGGTGTGGATCGGGCACAGCTTCGGAGGCCGGCTGGCAGCAGAGCTCGCCCGGCGGGAACCGGGCCGTGTCGAGCGCCTCGCGCTGCTCGACCCCGCCCTGCAGGTGCTGCCGCATGTCGCGTTCGACCTGGCCGAGCTCGAGCGCGCCGACGCCTCGTACGAGAGCGTCGAGCAGGCCGTGCAGGCACGCTACGACGCCGGACGCGTGCTGCTCGCCCCGAAGGAGCTCGTGCTCGAGTCGGACGGAAAGCACCTGGAAGCCGGGACGGACGGGCGCCTCCGCTACCGCTACTGCAAGAGCGCGGTGATCGCCGCCTGGAGCATCATGGCCAGCCCGCCGCCCGCGCCCGCGGAGGTACCGACCCTGATGGTGCTGGGCGCCGACTCGTGGCTCACGGTCGACGAGCATCCCGACATCTACCGCGCCGCTCTCGGCGACGACTTCAGCCTCGTCACCGTCCCCGGCGGCCATACCGTCTACTGGGACGCCCTCGCCGAGACGAACGAAGCGCTCGCGGCTTTCCTGGGCTCGGCGGCCTAGAGGATCTTGGCACCGAGCGCGCTGGCGACGAGCTCGACCGCCAGCTGGGCAGTCTCGTTCTCGCGGTCGAGGATCGGGTTCACCTCGACCACCTCCAGCGAGTCGATCCCGGCTTCGGCGGCAAGCTCCATCGCCAGGTGGGCCTCGCGGTAGGAGAGGCCCCCGCGGACGGGGGTGCCGACGCCCGGTGCAACGTCGGGGTCGAGCGAGTCCATGTCGAGGCTGACGTGGACGAAGCCCGGGCCTTTGATCCGCTCGAAGGACTCGTGGATCGCGTGCTCGATCCCGTGCCGGTCGATGTCGCTCATCGTGAAGACCGTCGCATTCAGCTTGCCGAGCAACTCGCGCTCACCCTCGTCGAGGGAGCGGACGCCCACGAGCGCGACGCGGCTCGGGTCGACGGAAGGAACCGGCCAGCCGGCGCCCTCGAAGGCTGGCCCTCCGAGGCCCATCGCGGCCGCCAGCACCATCCCGTGCACGTTCCCTGTCGGGCTCGTCTCCGGCCGGTTGAGGTCGCCGTGCGCGTCGACCCAGAACACGCCTCCCGGCCCGTGCGCACGGGCGAGGCCGCCGAGGGTCCCGAGAGCGACCGAGTGATCCCCGCCGAGGACGAGCGGCATGCGGCCTTGCGCGCGCGCCTCGGCGACGAGGTCGGCCACGCGTCCGCAGGTCTGCAGGATCTCCTTCAGGAAACGCAGGCGCTCGTCGCCGACAGGGGTCGCCTCGGCAACAGCGGTCTGCACATTGCCTTCGTCGACACAGCTACGACCGAGCCGCTCGATCCGCTCCGCCAGCCCTGCGTAGCGGATCGCCGACGGGCCCATGTCGACCCCACGGCGGCCGGCACCGAGATCGAGCGCCGCGCCGATGACGGCGACGGGTTTCGGGGATTCCCCGGCTTTCACGGAGGGGAAGCTACATCGAGGGGCTGACCGCAAAGCGCAGCTGAATGGCGAGGGCCGGAATCGAACCGGCGACACCACGGTTTTCAGCCGTGTGCTCTACCGACTGAGCTACCTCGCCGAGCGCGCGAAGTCTAGCCAAGCTCCTCGAAAACCCCGCCGCCGCGACCGACATGGCGGGCGCGGCCCAGCAAACGCTCACGGCAGCCGACTTCTCCGAGTAACGCGAAGCTCCGCCGGCTCCGCGCCGGTACGTACGACGCTGCCGCCCGCAAGGAGGGGGCTCGTGGGGGAACCA
>DATCPA010000073.1:0-4968 GCA_036564335.1 Gaiellaceae bacterium | reverse complement strand
GCGGTAGCCGGGTCCCAGGGCGGCCGGCCTTCCTCGGGCTTCTTGCGCACGGTGACGAGCACGTCGCGCGTCATCACCAGGTCGACCTCCTGGTAGTAGACGGCGTCCTCGTCCTTGACCACGACCGGAATCAGCAGGACGCCGAAGACGTAATCGCCCTGGGACTCGAGCTTCGGACGCGGCTCGTCGGCGTGCTGGGCCGGTGCGAGCAGCTGCTCCAGCGCACGGTCGTGCACCTCTGCGGGCAGCCGAGCCTGGAGCTCGTCGCGGCTCGGGTCGAGCAGGTCGATCCAGCGGTCGCCCGCGCCCATCAGTCCGCGAATGTAGCGAACTACCCGGCTAGATGATTGATTCCTAGACGCGTGGCGCGGTCAGCGCGTCGTACTCGTGCCCCTCGCGCGCGGCCAGCCAGCGCTCCGCGTCGAGCGCGGCCATACAGCCCGAACCGGCGGCAGTGACCGCCTGCCGGTACGTGTGGTCCTGCACGTCGCCCGCAGCGAAGACTCCGGGGATGTTCGTCGCCGTCGTGCCCGGTTGCGTCACGAGGTATCCCGCCTCGTCGTGGTCGAGCTGGTCGAGGAACAGCGCGGTCGTCGGATCGTGCCCGATCGCGACGAAGAGGCCCTTCGCCTCCAGCTCCTGCGTCTCGCCCGTGTCGACGTGGCGGAGCAGCACGGCCCGCATCTTGTGGTCGTCGCCCTTCACCACTTCCTCGACGACGTACGGAGTGACGAACTCGATCTTTTCGTTGGCCCGCGCACGGTCGAGCATGATCGGCGATGCTCGGAAGTCGCTCCGGCGATGGACGATCGTCACCTTCGAGGCGAACTTGGTCAGGAAGGTCGCCTCCTCCATCGCCGAGTCGCCGCCGCCCACGACCACGACGTCCTCGTCCCGGTAGAAGGCGCCGTCGCACGTCGCGCAGTAGGTGACGCCCCGGCCCTGCAGCGCACGCTCGGACTCGAGCCCGAGCTGCCGCGCAGTCGCGCCGGTGGCGACGATCACCGTCTCGGCGCGGTACTCGTTGTCGCCCACCCAGACGCGGAACGGGCGCTCGGAAAGATCCACGCGCGTCACGTCGTCCGTGACGAACTCCGCGCCGAAGCGTTCCGCCTGGTAGCGGAACTCGTGCATCATCTCCGGCCCCATGATCCCCTCCGGATAGCCCGGGTAGTTCTCGACGTCGCTCGTGATCATCAGCTGGCCGCCCCACTGGAAGCCCTCGATCACGAGCGGCCGCAGGTTTGCGCGCGCGCTGTAGAGCGCTGCCGTGTAGCCGGCCGGCCCGCCGCCGATCACGATCACTTCACGAATTTCATTCATATCTGTATTAAACGAGATACCCCGGCTGAAGCTTCCTGTACCGGCGCGGCCGTGGAGGTGACTAGAATCGCCCGCGTCGGGCAGGCGGAGAGAACACACATGGCGGCCACTGTCAGTTGGGATGCATTGCGCGACCTCGCGGGCTTCCGGGCTGCCAAGGGGCTCGCGGTCAGCCTCTATCTCGACCTCGACCCGAGTAGGGCACCTTCGCCCGGCGACGTCGCGACCCGCGCCCACGCGCTGCTCAGCGACGCGGCCAAGCAGCTGGACCGGGGCGAGTTGACCCACGATCAGCGGCTAGGCCTGAAGGCGGATCTCGAGCACATCGAGCACTACGTGCAGGACGAGCTCGTCCGCGACGGTGCGCACGGCCTTGCCGTCTTCACCTCCGAGCTGGACAACCTCTGGCGGCCGCTGGCGCTGACGGAGTCGGTCCCGGACGCGGTCAAGGTCGAGAGCGTCCTGTTCCTCACTCCGCTGGTTCCGCTGGTCGGTCGAGGCGAGGGCGCGCTCGTCGCGGTCGTCGGGCGCGAGCGCGGGGAGCTCTTCCGGCTCCACGCCGGCAGGCTCGAGCCGATCGTCGATCGCACGGAGGACCAGCCCGGGAAGCACGACCAGGGGGGCTGGTCGCAGGCACGCTTTCAGCGGCACATCGAGCACCTCGTGCACGAGCATCTGGAGCGCGTCGCCGAGGTGCTCGCGCGCCGGGTGCGGCGCCGCGCGGAGTGCATCGTCGTCGTCGCGACCGAGGAGACGCGCGCGGCGTTCGACGACTTGCTCACGAAAGAGGTGCGCGAGGCGATCGTCGGCTGGACGACGGCGGAGGCGCACGCCGGTCCGACAGAGCTGCTCGCCGTGGCGACGCCGGTGCTGGAGGCCTGGCGCGCGCGGGAGGAGGAGCGGGCGGTCGAGCGGTGGCGTGCAGAGGCCGGACGGAACGGCCGCGCCGCGTCGGGTTGGGCGGCCACGCTGGAGGCGGCGTCCGACGGCCGCGTCGAGCTCCTCCTCTACCGGAACGGCGTCGAGTACCCCGCGTGGCGCTGCCCGAGCTGCGGGCGCCTGGCCGCAAGCGACGGCACGTGCCCGCTGGACGGCACGCGGATGGACCGGACCGAGGAGGGACTCGACCTCGCCGTCCACCACACCCTCTCGAACGGGGGCACCGTCTGGGCCGTGACGACGCGACAGGACCTCGACCCCGTCGAGGGGATCGGCGCGCTGTTGCGGTACTAGGAGGGCTTGGCGAAACATGGTCTGTGCCGCCGGGCCCCGCTGGACGCCGCGCTGCGGCGTCCTCAGTCGCCCCGATAGTGGACCACTATCGGGGCTCCCTGCGTCCTTGCATCACAACGTCCATCGCGCCCCGGCGACGAGCAACGTTCCGCCAATCCCTCCTAGGCTAGGCGGCGTCGAGCGCCCGCGGAGGCTGGATCTCGAGCTCCGGCGCGGCAGCTTCATCCCATTCGGAGGCTCGCTCGAGCTGGGCTTCGAGGCGCCCGAGCCGGCGCTCCGCCTCGCCGTACTTCGACTGCGCGTGGCCGATGTGCTTGCCGACCGTGTCGAAGTCGCCGCGGAAGCGCTCGAAGTCCTTGGCGAGCCCGGCGCAGTAGGACATCACTTCCTGCGCGTGCTGCTCGATCTGCATCCCGCGGAGGCCCAGCAGGATCACGAGCATGAATGCATGGAAGGTGGAAGGAGAGACGGGGAAGACGCGCCTCGTCAGCGCGTGGGCGTAGAGGTCGCCTGTGCGGCCGTTGACGAGCTCGTAGTAGACGGACTCGGACGGCAGGTACATGAACGCGAAGTCGAAGGTGTTCTCCGCCGGCCGGATGTACTTGGCCGCGATCGTGTCGACATGACCCTTCACATCGCGCGCGAACGCCCGCTCGTGGAGCAGCCGCTCGTCGTCGGACGCGGTGCTCACGAGCCGCTCGAAGTTGTCGAGCGGGAACTTCGAGTCCACGGGAAGGAGCTTCTCGTCGGCCTTGATCACGGCGTCCACGCGCTCGCCTGAGCGGAAGGTGAACTGGAGCTGGTACGCGTCTGCGGGCAGGATGTCGGCGAGGAGCTTCCCGAGCAAGAGCTCGCCGAAGCCGCCCCGCGCCTTCGGCGGTCGCAGGGCCTGCTCCAACCGAGAGAGGTTGTTCGCCTGCTGCAGCATCTGCGTGGCATGGCCGTCGAGCTTGCCGAGTCGCTCGACGATCTGCGTGGTGGTCTTGCCGGCACTCTGCTGGCTGGAGAGCAGCCGCCCGTCGAGCCCCTCGAGACGGCGGTCGACCTTGGTCTCGATTCCGCCCAGCCGCTGCTCGAGCTTGTCTTCGAGCCCGCCGAGCCGTTGGTCGAGGACGCTCCTGATCGTGCGGTACGCCAATACGAGGCCTGCCGCGAGGGCTACGACGAGCGCGATGACGAGAGCGACCAGCATCGGGCCGCAGAACGTAGCGCCCCGGTCGGACGGAGCGGGGCCAGGCTTTCGCCTGACCCCGCCGAGCTTCGTCAGTGTGTGTGGCCGGCCTCGCCCTCGTCGTGCGAATGGTCGTGCTCGTCGCCCTCGTGCGAATGGTCAGGGGCGTCGTCCGCGGGCATCGAGGCCGGCGGCGGGGCGGTCTGCATGCCGGAGTCGTCCTTCTTCCGGCCGAGCAGCTTGTCGAGAAAACCCATCATGTCTCCTGTCTCAGGGATCCGAGAACTGGAGTATCGAGAATAGGCCAAAAAAAAGCCAGATCCGGCGAGCCCGAAGGCCTACCGGATCTGACTCGCGAGACACTAGTAGGTTCGTGAAAGCAAGTCAAGCCCGAAAAAGATCGCAACGAGCGACAGTTTCGGCGCGGTCAGGTCACCAGGCGTGACCGAACACACGTTCCTCCGGCCGCGGCCGGCCGTACGCTTGCATTCGTGGAAGCATTCTTCGGCCCCGGCGGCCGCCTCGAGGGGGTGCTCGCCGGCTACGAGCCCAGAGCCGAGCAGGCCATGCTCGCCGCTGCGGTCGCGGACGCACTGGCCTGCGGCGAGCATCTGCTCGCGGAGGCAGGCACCGGCACCGGTAAGAGCCTCGCGTACCTGATCCCGGCCCTCGAGTCGGGGCAGCGCGTGGTCGTCTCGACGGCGACCAAGGCGCTGCAGGAGCAGCTGTTGACAAAGGACGTGCCGGTCGCGGCGGCCGCCCTCGGGCGGAACGTCCAGGTCGCGGTACTCAAGGGCCGTCAGAACTACCTCTGCCGTCACGGACTCCAGGGCTTCGGGCTGCTCGGCGGCCAGCTGTTCCAGCGCGAGACGGACGCTGCGGCGTTCGAGGCGATGCGCGGCTGGATCGATTCGACCGAGACCGGCGACCGGGCGGAGCTGGACACCGAACCACCGGATGCGGTCTGGGCCGAGATCGCCGTCGGCGGCGACCGCTGCCTCGGCCGCCGTTGCGCCTTCGTCGGCGTCTGCTTCTCGGAGGCCGCGCGCGAGCGTGCCTCCCACGCGGAGCTCGTGATCGCGAACCACGCTCTCTACTTCGCCGACCTGGGACTGCGCGGTCGCACGGACTCGCCCGGGGTCCTTCCCGAGCACGACGCCGTGATCTTCGACGAGGCCCACCGGCTGGAGGAGTCGGCTGCGACGTGGCTCGGTGGGCGCATCAGCGGGCCGGTCCTGCAG